>CAYOLS010000046.1:0-17993 GCA_964404845.1 uncultured Ferruginibacter sp.
ATATTACCCAACCTTCCATACCCACCGGCTTTGCCTTTATCAACAAAGCATGGCGTTTTACTAAAAAAGACCTCCCTGTTATGGAGCTGGCGCCATGGGGCAGCACTGCCCCGCAGGTATTGCATATGCGCAGGTTATAAAGCTATGGTTGTTAATAACTTTCAGGCTTAAAGGGCAATATTGCAGTCCTGATCCCGTTATGGGTAGTGAAAAACCACAGCTGCTTATGATCCAAACAATACCTCAGACCCATTCTATTCCCAATAAACATATTAGTGCGATGAGTAATGACTGCTGTATACCCGCATGTGTACAGCATTTGTAACAGTACATAGTACAATCCTATAACACAAAAGTCCTGTGCCAACAAGGAAAAATTTTGTTTTTATGGATTGTTTGGATAAAGGGGCCCTGTCTTATGACGGGGCTTCTGTTTTCTGTTTAATTTTACCCTTCAAAATAAATAATATGGCAATCAGCACAGGGCAGCAGGCGCCCGATTTTACCCTTTATAGTTCAGACAAAGAAAAAATAACCCTTTCGGATCTCAGGGGCAAAAGCCATGTATTGCTGCTGTTCTTCCCGATGGCCTTTACAAGGGTATGCACTAAAGAATTGTGCTCCGTGAGGGATAGTATCGGGCATTACAACAATGCCAGCGTGCAGGTGCTCGGTATTTCCGTGGATTCTGTATTTACACTGGCCAAATTCAAAGAGGAGCAACAATATAATTTTCCGCTGCTCAGCGATTTTAATAAGGAGGTCTCAACCCTTTACGGCGCTATCTATGAGAGCTTTGGCGATATGGAAATGAGGGGAGTGAGTAAAAGAGCAGCCTTCCTGGTAGATAAGAACGGGGTGGTACAATATGCCGAAGTACTGGAAAAAGCAGGAGAGGAGCCTGATTTTGAAGCGATTGACAGGCAACTGGCTACCTTACACTAACTAAAACCTGCCATTCAAAATAAAACGGCTCTTTTTGCGTTGATTATTAGCATAAGTTTTGATATTTATTTTGTAGCTTAGTAGCAGTGTTTCACTAATTTTGCTTTGTTGAATAAAATTTTTTACATATTAATTTTACTTATTGGAATAAATTGTACAGCGGTTGCTCAGAATAAGATATCGTTCGCCGATAATGGTTCTCCTGCAAAACTTATCAATTTCTATCCAAACCCTGCCAGCTCAACCATTACGTTTGAGTTCACAAAGGCGTATGACCGGTCCTACTCACTGGAGGTCTACAATTTCATGGGTAAAAAAGTATATGAAGTTAAAAAAACACCTCCCCGCATTGCCATCAATCTCGATGATTTCTTCAGGGGCGTTTACATATTCCAGCTAAGGGATAAGAATGGTGCAATTGTACAGTCTGGCAAGTTCCAGGTTGTTAAGTAGATTTTTCCTCCTCATTTTACGGGTTTTTTGTGTCAATTTGACCGTCATTTAGCATTGGCAGTATGTTTGACTATTGTACCTTTGCAAACATTTTTTAAAATACAGATATGGAAGATAACAAGCAATCCCTTGCCGATGATATGGAAATGAACATCAATGCAGATGCAGATATACCGGGTAACACGCATTTGAGCAATCCCGAAGAAGCCCAGGAAGGACTGGTAGAAAAACTACAGGAAGAATTGCAGGAACAAAAAGATAAATACCTGCGTTTATTCGCCGAATTTGATAACTATAAACGCCGTACCTCCAAAGAAAAAATGGAGATGATACAAACAGCCGGTAAAGACATCATTGTTTCCTTATTGGATGTGCTGGATGATTGTGAGCGTGCCGAAAAGCAAATGGAGCAAAGCGATGACCTTGCCCAGATAAAAGAAGGCAATAAGCTTGTATTTAATAAGATCAAAAATGCACTGGCGCAAAAAGGCGTAAAAGCGGTTGACAGCATCAATGCAGACTTTGATGTAGAACAACATGAAGCCATTACAGAAATAGAAGCAGGAGAAGACAAAAAAGGAAAAGTGGTGGATGAGATACAGAAAGGCTATACCCTTAATGGCAAGCTTGTAAGGTTTGCAAAAGTGGTGGTAGGAAAATAAAACCCCAAACCCCTGGAGGGGCTTGGAATATGTGCATTCATAGATCAAATTATTACATAACGGGCCTTAATATTCAAGGCCCTAAATCTCCCCTTCAGGGGATCAAGGGGTATGAAAAGAGATTATTACGAAGTACTCGGTGTTTCAAAAAGCGCTTCTGCAGAGGAAATAAAAAAGGCCTACCGCAAAGTTGCCATGCAGTATCACCCGGACAGGAACCCCGGGGATAAGGCTTCTGAAGAAAAATTCAAGGAAGCCGCAGAAGCATACGAAGTGCTGAACGATGCTGATAAAAAAGCACAATACGACCGCTTTGGTCACAATGCCTTCAGTGGCCCACGGGGCGGTGGAGGATACAGTGGTGGCGGCATGAACATGGATGATATCTTCAGCCAGTTCGGCGATATTTTCGGCGATGATGCTTTCGGAAGCTTTTTCGGAGGTGGTGGAAGAAGGGCTTCGGGTAGCCGTGGCCGTGGTACAAGGGGAAGCAACCTGCGTGTTAAGCTGAAATTGAATTTTGAGGAGATCGCCAAAGGCGCTTCCAAGACCATCAAGGTTAAAAAGCATGTAAAATGTACCACCTGCCAGGGCAGTGGTGCAAAAGATAAGAACAGCGTACAAACCTGTACAGGTTGTGGCGGCAGCGGCCAGGTGCGCAGGGTACAGAATACCTTTTTAGGCCAGATGCAAACTGTTACCACCTGCCCTACCTGTAATGGCGAAGGCACTACCGTAACGGCAAAATGTACCGCTTGTAAAGGCGAAGGAAGGGTGTACGGCGAAGAAACCGTAACCATCGATATTCCACCGGGCGTACAGGAAGGCATGCAGCTCAGCGTAGGCGGAAAAGGCAATGCAGGTGAAAGAGGTGGCGCAGCAGGCGACCTGATCGTACTGATAGAAGAAGAACCGCACCCACAACTGCACAGGGACGGACTGAACGTAGCTTTCGATCTTCATATTTCATTCCCCGATGCTGTTTTTGGTACACAGGTAGAAGTACCTACCATTGACGGCAGGGCCAAAATAAAAATACCCGCAGGCACACAAAGCGGAAAGATCTTCCGCCTTAAAGGCAAAGGTTTTCCGCAGGTGAACGGTTATGAAAAGGGCGATCAACTGATACAGGTGAACATCTGGACACCGCAGCATGTAAGCAACGAAGAAAAAGAAGTGCTCGAAAAAATGCAGGGCTCTCCCAATTTTGAACCCAAGCCCGAGAAGAATGAAAAGTCATTCTTTGATAAAGTAAGAGAAATGTTCAGTTAATGAATGTGTGAATATTTTAATAAAACGCTGCTGATCATGCAGCGTTTTTTGTAAATAGTATGGCTTGATAATTGTTTAAAAAGCTTCACAGGCAATTATTTATTTATCACCCCGGTACATCCGGCCAATTAAAACTTATGCAACACTTATTGAAATTTACCAAACTGGCGGCCTGCATGGCAGCGCTCGCCTTTTTTACATCCTGCAATAAAAATGATGACGATGTTGTTTCAGGAACCGCAAGAGTATCTTTTACAAACGCTTCTCCCGATGCCCCTGCATTGGATGTGTATGTTGACAATGCAAAGGTCACTGCCAGTCCATTGCAGTTCACCGGTACTACCGGCCTGTTCTCCGATCCATACCTCTCAGTGAATGCAGGTACAAGAAATGTACGTATATCACCGGATGGTACCACTAATGTTACGCAAGGCAACATACCATTTGCTACCAATGGCGTGTACAGCGTTTTTGCCTTTGATACTTTAAGCGCTACCTCTACTTTAAAGGGATTGGTGTTACAGGATAACCTGGCCACACCTGCAACCGGTAAAGCACATGTGAGGTTCCTGCACATGTCGCCCGACGCAGGTACTATTGATATCGACCTGGCAAAGACCAACGATACTACCAAGATCAGCAATAAAGCTTACCTGGGCAACGTAGCAAGCGATCCCGGTGTAAGTAGTTTTGCTGCTGTAAATGCAGGTGTTTATGCCATTAATATCAGGGCCGCAGGCACTACGCCGGTGCTGGTATCCCACCCTTTTACCTTTGCTGATGGAAAGATATATACCATTTATGCAAGCGGCTTAAAAGCCAATGGTTATGGAACGCCTACAGGCCTGAATACAAGCATTATTATTCATAATTAATTTAATAACCCTGTTATTTTGTAAGGCTGTCCAAAAGGGCAGCCTTTTTGTTTTAGCTATTATTTCCTCCATCAATAGCGCTGTCAGCCTGGCAAAATCTTTTAAAATGAAATGCATTGGTTTTTGTTTTATGCTTGAAAAAATAAGTGCTAATTTGCTGCCTCACTATGCTTCAGAAACTTCATATTCAGAATTACGCCATCATCAGCGAGCTGGAAATTGCTTTTTCCAATCACCTCAACATTATTACGGGTGAAACCGGTGCCGGTAAAAGTATTTTAATGGGCGCCCTCAACCTCGTATTGGGCGAAAGAGCAGATAGTACAGTATTGCAGGACAAAGAAAAAAAGTGCGTGGTAGAAGCATCGTTCGTAGTAGCGCAAAACGAAAGCATCAAAACCTTTACAGAAAAATATGAGCTGGATAGTGGCGAAGAAATTTTGCTGAGAAGGGAGATCGCTGCCAATGGCAAAAGCAGGAGTTTTATCAATGATACACCGGTGAATCTTTCGCAGCTGAAAGAATTATCTGTGCTGCTTGTTGACCTGCATCAGCAATTTGATACCATGGAACTGGGTGATGAAGATTTTCAGCGGCAGGTGATGGATGCGCTGGCAGACAATGCTTCGCTACTGAAAGAACTGAAAGAAAAATTTTCCAACTATACTACTTCAAAAAAACAATTGGAAGTATTGCAGCTACAACAAGCCAATGCCAACAAGGAACTGGACTACAACCAGTTTTTGTTTGATGAACTGGAAGAATTGTCTTTAAAAGAAAATGAGCTGGAGGAACTGGATGCAGAGCTTAAATTGCTCAGCAATGCAGAAAATATCAAGCAGCAGCTTGGCACTATTTATTTTGAATTAAAAGACAGTGAGCAGCCCATTGTACAACAGCTGAAATCATTGCAGCAAAAAATAGCTTCGCTGGACAGCTTTCATCCTGGTATTAAAGACCTGTATGGCCGCATGAACAGCAGCCTGATAGAATTGCAGGACATTGCCGATGAACTGGAAAGCATAGACAGCAGCATCCGTTATGATGCACAGCGCATACAAACGGTAAATGACCGTTTATCCGCAGGCTATAAATTACTGAAAAAGCATAACGTCACAGAAACGCAGCACCTGCTAAGCATACAGGAAGCGTTGCAGCAAAAGCTGGATGCTGTGCTGAACATATCCAATGAAATAGCGCAGCTGGAGAAACAGACCAATGAATATTTTGCTGCGGCAGAAACGATCGCTAAAAAAATATCTGTCAACAGGAATGCGCAGGTGAAAAATTTTGCACAAAAAGTAAATCAGTTACTCGTGCAGGTAGGTATGCCCAATGCACAGCTGAAAGTAAATATAGCAGCAGCGGCACTTTCTGCAACCGGTATGGATAAGATCGATTTCCTGTTTGATGCCAACAAGAGCAACCGTTTTGAGCCTTTGCATAAAGTAGCCAGCGGCGGTGAATTGAGCAGGCTGATGTTAAGCGTAAAATCGCTGGTGGCAAAAAAACTGCAATTGCCCACGCTCATTTTTGATGAGATCGATACAGGTATCAGTGGCGAAGCTGCCAGGCAGGTGGGTATTATCATGAAAGAACTTTCTGCAGGCCACCAGATCATTTCCATTACACACCAGCCGCAGATAGCCGCAAAAGCCGATGCGCATTATTTCGTGTATAAGAACATTGTAAAAGACAAAGTGGTTACTTCTATCAGGCAGCTCACGAATGATGAAAGGATAACCAGTATCGCACAAATGCTCAGTGGCGAAAAGCCAACGGCGGCAGCTTTGGAGAATGCGAGGGAAATGGTGGGTAATTAGCTGATCTGCTGATTAGCTAATGTGCTAATGTTCTTACCTCAATAATTAATAATCAGTAATCAATAATAATTTGGGCGATTTTGCAATTTCAGTGATCTCAGTAGGAGCGTTAGTGCTCGGTTATGGTTTGCATAAGCTCATCCGGAGGTTTATCAATCCAAAGGCTTCTGTCAATCATATGTTCCTGTTTTTCCTGGCACATTTTGTAGGGATATTCATGCTTGTATTTTTGCTGAGTTTACTGGTGCTGAAATTTGGCCGTTTTTTATTTCAAGCTTAAAAAATTACTTTTACAGATATTACCATTCATTAAACACTGAATCAACATGGGATACAACTTACTAAAAGGAAAAAGAGGGATCATTACCGGTGCGCTGGATGAAAATTCAATCGCCTGGAAAGTAGCGGAAAAAGCACATGAAGAAGGTGCTACTTTTGTTTTGACCAATGCACCTATTGCTATGCGCATGGGAGAGATCAACAAGCTGGCAGAAAAAACAGGCAGCCAGATCATTCCTGCCGATGCTACCAGCGTAGAAGAGTTGACAACTTTGTTTACCCAAAGCCAGGAAGTGTTGGGTGGTAAAATAGATTTTGTGCTGCATTCCATCGGCATGAGTGTAAACATCCGTAAAAAGATCCCTTATGTAGAAAGCAATTACGAATATTTTGCAAAAGGAATTGATGTGAGCGCCATGAGCTTTCATAAAATGCTGGCAGTTGCTAAAAAGCTGGATGCTATCAATGAATGGGGTAGTGTGGTAGCACTCACCTACATGGCGGCACAGCGCACTTATCCTTTTTATACAGATATGGCAGATATCAAAGCGATGCTGGAAAGTATTGCCCGCAGCTTTGGCTATCATTATGGCCTTGATAAAAAAGTACGGATCAATACGGTTTCGCAGTCGCCTACTAAAACCACTGCAGGAACAGGTATCAAAGGCTTTGGCGATTTCTTTGATTATGCAAATGCCATTGCTCCCTTGGGTAATGCAAGCGCAGAAGATTGTGCCAACTATTGTATAACCCTGTTCAGCGATCTTACAAGAATGGTTACCATGCAAAACCTTTTCCATGATGGTGGTTATTCTACTACCGGCGTAAGCAATTATGTAATGGAAAAGCTGGGCGTGCAGGATACGTAATAAA
The DNA here is from genome assembly GCA_964404845.1 of uncultured Ferruginibacter sp. Classification (GTDB taxonomy): domain Bacteria; phylum Bacteroidota; class Bacteroidia; order Chitinophagales; family Chitinophagaceae; genus Ferruginibacter. The sequence continues at coordinate 7,183 of CAYOLS010000046.1, forward strand.
TATTACCAGGTAGATTTAAAAGGCTTCACATTGGGAGGCCTTTTTTGTGGATGAGAGGGAGATCGCCGGACCTTTAAACCAGCCCCTGGCGGCCCCGTTTGACGCATGACTATAACAAATATTTAGAATCTTCATCCAGTGAAACTCTTTTTATGGAATAAATATTGCCCTATATTTAATCCATCTCCCGTATTTAATCCAACTATTATTCATTTAAAATCAGCTTTATGAAAAAAATCTTTTTCCTGCTACTGGCAGGTACGTTTATCTTAACAGCTTGTTCCAAAGACGATGACAACAACAACAGCGGTGCTTCAGCAGCTGTAGCAACATCGCTTAAATCAGGTAACTGGCGGATAACTTCCTTTGTTGAAAATGGAACGGACAGAACAACAAATTTTAGTTCTTTCACTTTTACTTTCGGCAACTCGGGAGCAGTTACCGCAGTCAATTCAGTGTTAACGGCAACCGGCACCTGGACCACCGGTACTGATGACAGCAAACACAAGCTGGTACTGGCATTCAGCAGCCCGGCGTTGTTTGATGAAATTTCAGAAGACTGGGAGATCGTATCACAAAGCTCTACGCAGATCAGCCTGCGGCATGTGAGCGGCGGCAGCGGTGAAACAGACCTGCTCGTGTTTCAAAAGAATTAAGACCTTATTCAAGAAAGAAGCCCTCCGCATGGAGGGCTTTTGAAATTATATTACTGAAGAAAAATTAATATTCATCTTCGTTAAAGAAGAAATCTTCCTGGCTTGGATAATCAGGCCATATATCTTCAAGACCTTCGTAAAGATCGCCTTCATCTTCCAGCTCCTGCAGGTTCTCGATAACTTCAATGGGCGCACCGCTTCGAATGCTGTAATCGATCAGCTCGTCTTTTGTCGCCGGCCATGGTGCATCTTCCAGGTGGGAAGCTAATTCAAGTGTCCAAAACATAATCCTATTTTTTTGCAAATGTAATTTTTCGTACGATATAACCAAATGTAATTTTTAAACAACAATGTTAACTTTTATAATATGCGTTTTATGTTCTTACAAATAGTAAATAAATATAATAGTTGGCAGTTTTTTAAATCTACAGGTAAATGGTTTATTTTCGGCAGATGTTAACTGCCGGCAATATTGAAAAATTTTATGGTAAGCTCCATGTACTCAAAGGAGTGGATATCAGCATCGGGAAGGGCGAAATTGTAAGTATTGTAGGCTCTTCAGGCGCCGGTAAAAGTACTTTGCTGCACATATTGGGCACACTCGATACGCCCGATAAAGGCCAGGTAATGCTCGACAACCAGCGGGTAGACAGGCTGAGCGGTAATGCGCTGGCCAAATTCCGCAATACACATATTGGCTTTGTATTCCAGTTTCACCACCTGTTGCCGGAGTTTACGGCTTTGGAAAATGTTTGCATACCCGGTTGGATCTCGGGGGCAAATAAGAAAACGGTAGAGGAAAGGGCGACAGAATTGCTGCAAAACCTCGGGTTAGGTGCAAGGTTAGACAATAAACCTCACCAGCTTTCCGGCGGTGAGCAGCAAAGGGTAGCTGTGGCAAGGGCGCTGATCAATAAGCCATCTATTGTAATGGCGGATGAACCTACGGGCAACCTGGACAGCGAGAATGGCAGGGAGCTGCACAAATTATTCATAGAACTGAGAGATAAATACCAGCAAAGCTTTTTAATTGTTACCCACAACGAAGAGCTGGCGCAGATGAGCGACAGGATCGTACACATGAAAGATGGAAGGATAGTGGGGTGATCGGGATAAAGGTTCAAAGTTCAAGGTTTAGAAGTTTCAGAAGTTTTATACTCCATACAGCATGCAAGCGTAACATTCCGGCATTAAATTTCTGCTGTTCGTTTTCTATTTGATACTATCTCCTGTTTTTAGTATTTACATTTGCGTTTCCGATTGCTGCCATACTATTCCAAAACAATCATCAGTTACCAATGAAGAATAACTTATTGACCAATGACAGCAAGCTAAAGAACCGTACCGGGATTATTCTCATATTAGGGTTGTTATCTGCATTGGGGCCTTTTTCCATTGATATGTACTTACCGGGATTTCCTGCTATTGCAGAAGATCTTTCCGTGTCTGTTGATGAAATATCTTATTCCTTATCCAGCTTTTTTGCCGGCGTTTGTATCGGCCAGCTGCTCTGCGGCCCTTTGCTGGACAGGTATGGAAGAAAGATGCCGCTGATCATCGGAATGTTGCTGTACATTGTTGCATCAATAGGTTGTGTATTATCAAACAGCATTGAGCTGCTCATTATTTGCAGGTTCTTCCAGGCATTGGGAGGCTGTGTGGGGATGGTAGCACCAAGAGCTGTGATAAGAGATATTTTCCCTGTAGAAGAGAACGCCCGCATTTTTTCTTTGATGATACTGATCCTGGGCGTATCGCCGATAGTAGCGCCCACTGCAGGCAGTTATCTTATCAGCGCTTTTGGGTGGCACAGTGTTTTTGTGGTCCTTACCATCATCGGCATCATTACATTACTGGCGGTTATGTTTGGCTTGCCTGAAAGCAGGCAACCTGATCCGACACATTCTTTAAAAGCAAGGCCGATACTGCTTAATTTTTATTCGGTGTTAAAAGTGCCGCAATTCTATACATATTCTTTGATGGGTGCTATTTCTTCCGCAGCCTTATTTGCTTATCTCTCAGGTTCTCCTTTTGTTTTTATGAAATTGTTCGGAACCAGTGAGCAGGAGTATGGGATCATCTTTGCCATCATTGCTGCCGGGCTGATATTGTGCAGCCAGCTCAACAACCGCCTACTAAAAAAATATACCAGTGAACAAATAACCGTGGTTACACTGAGTATACAAACTGCAGTAGGAATTGCATTGCTCATCGGTACTGCACTCAACCGGCTTAACCTGTACAGCACTGTTACGTTGATCGCATTGTTCCTTAGCTGTCAAGGGTTCGCTTTTCCTAATTCTTCTGCATTGTCAATGGCGCCTTTCAGCAGCAATGCGGGCAGTGCTTCTGCTTTAATGGGTGCCATGCAAATGGCTTTCGGTGCTTTTACTGCTGCTGTTATCGGCTGGTGCAATCCTATGTCTGCCTTGCCGTTAGCGGTCATCATGGCTTCCTGCGCAGTGATTGCATTGCTGATACTATTCTTTGGAACAAGAAAAATTAAATATAACTCCCGAAAAGAAGATGTGGAAGAATGTACATTGGATATGATCGAGAAATACTGATTGTTACAGATCAACCATTCTAGCAATTCAGCAATGTTTGTAATCTTTTCTCTACCTTCTCCGCACCCGGCAGCATAGCAGCTTCCAGGATCATATTCATCGGTACTGCAGGAAGATCGAGTGCTCCCATTACTTCCACCGGCGCATCTAAAAATTTAAAGCAGGCTTTGCTTACCCTGCCCGCCAATGCTTCCGCAAAAGAATTGTTTTGCTGTTCTTCGGTTAGTATCAAACATTTGCCATGTTTCTTTACGGTAGCAAATACCAGCTCTTCATCCAATGGATACAAGGTTCTCAGGTCGATCACTTCTACCTGCCCGGGGAATTTTTTTGCAGCGGCTTTGGCCCAGTACACGCCCATGCCATAGGTAATGATGCAACAGCTTTCGCCCTCATCTATCTTTTCATTGGAAGCAGGCACAACAATATTTCCTTTGCCTAACGGTAACATATAATCGCTGCCCGGCTCGGTCATTTTTGCATCTTCTGTACCCGGTACTTTGCTCCAGTACAAACCTTTGTGCTCCAGCATTACTACGGGATTAGGATCAAGGAAAGCTGCTTTCAGCAAACCTTTCATATCAGCTGCATTGCTGGGATATACGATCTTGATGCCTTTGATGGTAAGCAATGTGCTTTCCACGCTTCCGCTATGGTAAGGTCCGCCGCCGCCATAAGCGCCGATCGGAACTCTTATCAATGTTTGTACAGGAAATTTTCCGCAGCTCAGGTAACAGCTTTTTGAAATTTCTGTCACCAGCTGGTTAATGCCAGGGTAGATATAATCTGCAAACTGCACTTCCACGATCGGCTTTACACCCACGGCGCTCATACCAACTGTGGAGCCTATGATGTATGCTTCCTGTATGGCTGTATTAAAGACCCTGTGATCGCCGAATTGTTCGGCCAGCGTGGCTGCTTCACGAAAAACCCCGCCCAGCCTGCGTCCTACGTCCTGTCCATACAGTACAGCTTCGGGAAATTCTTCCATTATTTCCCTGATGGCAAACAGCGCAGCGTCTACCATCAATATTTTTTCTTTATTGGCCGGGCTCCTGTCTCCTTTTTCCTGTGTGATGGCAGGTGGCGCAAATACGTGCTGCGCTACTGTTGCCGGATCAGGTTCAGGTGATGCCACGGCATCATCAAAATTCTTCTGAACAAAAGCGGCTGTCTCTTTTTCTATTTGTTGTAATTCACTTTCTGTAATTCCCTTTTGCAGCAAAGCCTGCCTCAGCTTTGGTCCCGGGTCATCTGCGCTATGTTTGGCAAGGTCATCTGTGGTCCTGTAAAATTCTTTTCTTACACCGCTGGTGTGGTGACCAAGCAAAGGAACTTTTGCATGCACGAGCCATGGCCTCCTGTTGCTGCGTACATCATTGATCACCTGCTGCATTTTGGTATAACTTTCTTCAAAGTCGCTGCCATTAATGCTTACACGGTTAATGCCTGTAAAGCCCTGGATAAAATCGTATGCAGTGTTGGTCCTTGCTTCTGCAGAGCTTACGCTGATACCCCAGTCATTGTCCTGCACCAGATAAATAACCGGCAGTTGATGTAAGGCCGCAAATTGAAACGCTTCGCTCACTTCGCCTTCTGTAACGGATGCATCACCCAATGAGCAGATAACAACCGGCAGCTCACCATCATTTCCTTTTTTTAGCAAAGGAGAATTTATTTTTTCCAGGTATTTTATTCCCTGCGCCACGCCCGTGGTCGGAATGGCCTGCATACCTGTTGCGCTGCTTTGATGAATGATGGTCGGCTTATCTGTTCCCCTGTAATTCGGGTGGTTGTAATATTCCCGGCCTCCTGTAAAAATATCTTCGCCTTTTGCCAGTAATTGCAACATGAGCTGGTAGGGTGTAAAACCCAGGCCAAGCATAATGCTTTCATCCCTGTAATAGGGACTTACATAATCGCAGGGTAGTAAATGAAAAGCGGTGGCCAGTTGGATGGCCTCATGCCCACGGCTGGTACTGTGCACATATTTGCAGATGGGCCTGTTGGCTTCATATATTTCTGCCATGGCTTTGGCAGTGCACATAAAACGATAGGCTTTAAGAGAAATGTCGGTCATTGGAATGGCAATAAAATGGCCATTTTAGGCCACAATTTTAAGTGCCGCAAAAATAAAGAATATAGGCTACAAACGAATTATAATTGCCAAACGGTAATTACGGCGTGTCTTTAATAAACACAATGCGGGAGTGGTCGGATTTGTAAACCTTGTCAAAAAAATCGGCCATCTCTTTTATTTTGGCAGCCGGTATTCGCCCTGCCTGCAATTCATATCGCCTTACATATATGACTTTGTTGGGCTGGATAAGAATTTCTGACCGGTATTTTGAAAAATTGGTGCTGATATTTAATGCTGTCGGAACAGATTCAGGTTTATAACCCGCCGGGATCTGAATTTCTACAGTATCTGTATCAATAAAACCAGTTTTTATCTCGAAGTCATATTTTCTGTTGGCAGCATCTTTTATTTTAAAGGAAGACACAGACAAAATATTAGGATTGATAAATAATCTTTTGCCCGTAACGGAACCGTAATGTGTAACTTTTAATTTCAGCTTTTCTTCTATTGAAGGAATAAGCGTTGGCTTTGCTGAATGCGTGAATTCAACCAGTTCATAAGAAGGCAGGTCGAATTTATTTCGCATGTATTCGCCGAATTGTACATTGGAAGATTGCTTCAGCATATTATCTAACCTGTCTTGCTGAATACCGGAATAAAGATTGGTCACATCAGCAGATAATCCGCCTTCTTCTGAAATTATTGCTTTAATTGCACGGTTCTGCAGGTTATCAGATGGTTTATAAACCGGGGTATTCACCAATGTGCCGCCCGACCCGCTTACCAGCAATGCCTGCCTGTTTCCTGTGAAAGAACCCATGTATCCCGCAGGAGTTGTTTGACTGGTACACTCCAACCATACGCTGTCTTTCCCGAGGGGTACACATACAACAACATGATTGAACTGGTTGCTGCTGAAATCATTTATTATCTGGTCTTCATCTCTTCCGGCCCTGATCAAAGCAGGATAGGAGGGGATAGCTGCTTCTTTCAATAAAGCGGTCATATAATTAGATAATGCTTTACAATCGCCATACCCATTTGTTGCAACAAAATTAGCATCTAATGTTTGCCAGCCGCCAATACCAAGCTGGATGCTGATGTATCTTGTGTTTTGCTGTAGAAATTTATACAGGACCTCAACCTTTTTCCTGGGATCACTGATGCCATCTGTAAGCTGGTGAACCTTTTGTTTGATATTTTGTGGAAGCTGGTCCCGGCCTGCGTTTAAGCGATACATAAAATCACCAAATTCTTTCCAGGTATTCATATTGCCAGAATAATGCTGCATATCGAAAGAAGAAGGAGCTATAAAAACAACGGGTGTGATTTCATGCCAGGAGGGTTTGTATGGTTCGTCCTTTATGGCCGCAAAATTTGACAGGGACCATACATACTCTTTCATTTTTTTTGCTTCTGTTATTACCGGCTCTCCTGTATAGTTGTAAGTTTTATATCGCAATTGATAATCAGCATTCGCAATAACTTTAAAACTGCTGTTTTGTATAGCAATGTTTTCGTTTAAAACAGGGATCCAATCCGGCAGATTAAAAAGCCCCTCGTATTCAACGGTTGTTTCATATTCAACAGTGTAAGGATAGGTGGTCTGGCCGAAACTGTGGTATTTGACCCTGTCATCATCAGCAAGGTTCGCTTCGGAAGTATTGCTGTAATCTTTTACTTCATTCTTCTTTAAACTCTTAACCTTTATGCCTTCTGCATTATATAAAGTTCCTTCAATGCCTGATACCTTGCGTAGTTTATCATAGTGAACAACCATTTCAGCAAAAGGATCTGCTGCACTGTTCAGTATGGTATAGATATAATGATTGCGGATAATTGCTGTGCCCTTGCTTTTGATATGCACTTCCTTTTCGGATAAGCGCACTACCATATCAGCACCATCTTTAAGTTCAGTGCTGATGCCTGATACAGGATATTGCGCCAGCACTGCATTACAAAGAAATAAAGAAACAATACAAAGCAGGTTGATTCGGAATGTCATTGTTATTTCTTTTTGAAAACAATTTGTTCTGCATGTTTTTTAACTATATAATCAAAGAATCCTCTCAAAGCCTCATATTCATCACTTAAAAAAACTGTTTTATTTATTTTGGTCCGGGTAAGTAATGTTATACTATTGTCTGATTTTGTTATTATATATTCAAAACTTCCTTCAGTTTCATTTAATGAGACTTTCGCTGACTTTGGTATTTCATCCACTACATATCCTTCGGGAATTTCTATCTCGAAGAAGTAGGTTTCATCCATTTTATATGGTAATTCTACAGGATAATTTCTTTCGCTTGATCTGAAATAATTTTGTTGAAGGCCTTCCTTCATCATTGGATTGAGATAAATAAGATTAGATTCGTTTTCCCTGTCTAACCGGATATTATATGTGCTGGTCACAGAGCCTTCATTATTATCCAAGCCTGTTAATATGATGTTATTGACAGAAAAATTTCCTGAATAGGAGTCTTCCAGGGTTTTAATAAATGTAGTTTTACCTGATGCCTGTATTTTCTCTCTTATATCATAAGATTCATAATAGCCCGGGGTAGAATTAAAGGTTCCTGACCACAGATTTTTATTTTCTTTGTTATTCAGCAGTACAATTTTCGTTTCTTTTTTCTCTGTAAGATCATTTGCATTTAAATGCACTATGGAAGGTGTCTCATCAATTAATGCTGCGGGGCCGTTATAACAGTATTGAGGAAGTTTTCCAAAACCTAAAAAGCTTTTGCTAGCATCAAGGAAAAAGGTACTATTACCTATTTGTAATTTTGAAATTACATAGTTGTATTGGCTCATTATAGGATACTCATCGATAGGTATTCCATTAGATCTTGTACTTATCAAAACCGGGTAAGCAGATAAATTAGCCGCTTTAAGCAAGGACGTAAGCAGCAGGTTAATGTCTGCAACATATCCTTTTCTTGAAGTCAGTGTTTGCTCAAGGGGTTGAGATAAGTATATTCCCTTAGTGCCGTTATCCGTTATGGTTTTTTGTACATACGCAAATATAAGTCTGGCTTTATCCAATGGTTCTTTACCTTCAAGTTTCAAACTATTAAGTACATTGCTGCTCCAATCGTTTTGTTCATAAAATGCGCTACCAAAATCCTTGTTTTTTAACAGTTCCTGTGACGCAGTTGCCCAGCTACCCATAACATCCTTTAATTCTCCACCAGGAAATTGTATTCCCGACAATTGAAATTCTATTCTTGAAATATAATTGTTGATTGATGTCGTAAATTTTTCTTCTGTAAGAGCGGGAATATCTTTCATTACCCACCTGCTAATTGTATTAATAGAATTCAGCAAGATAACATCCTCCTTTTTATAGTACCCCCCTGTCTCGGAAACTATTCTTACATTAAAATCTTGATTTTTTTCTTTACTGTCCTTCAAATGAAAAGGGTGTGTGCCGGTAGATAGAAAAACATAATTAAAAAACTGCGGAAGATTGAGGTTGTACTCACTCCACAACGTAGGATAGCTTCCCTGAAACTTCCATGGTTGCAGGTTAAATAGAAAATCAGATTTTATGGTATAAGAAATATCTATTACCGACCCTTCTTTTATCCCAGGCATAGTAAATTTTCTTAAAGAATGGTTTCTATCCTGCTCTTCTTTGTATATATTGTCTTTGTTAAGTTTAGTCTCTACTATTTTACCATCCACGAGGTTGTAAGTGGAAGCGCTTACCGATTCAAGTGTTTCCTTGTCATTAGAACCATTTGATTTGTACAAAGGGATTTTTACGGTTGCAATATCAAATCCTTTTGAACTAATTATTTTAATTCTCACCTGGCGTTTAAATATAGTGCTGAAATATTCTTTATCGTTTGCTACAAAAGAACTTTTGCCAATATCTGCCAGTACAATTGCGCCAAAAGAAGTGTCGGCTGCAATACCCTCTAGGGAAAAATCTTTTGCAGTTATCTTGTCAAAATTGATAGGGGCCTTGTCTTGCGCACTTACGGTAAAAGAAATTTGCAATATCAAAAAGATGAACAGACTAAAACGTTGTTTCATGAGTTTCAATTTAGGTAGTTCCAAAAATAGCCGTTCTGTTTAATATTACCGTATTTCCTAAAAAAAATAAGCAGTTATAAAACTATAACTGCTTTATTAAAATCTATAGATATATGACTATTGCATTTTAAATGTCTCTAAAAACTTAGTAGTGAAATTTCCTTTCCGGAAATCTTCGTTCTTCATCAATTGTAAATGGAAGGGGATGGTGGTCTTAACACCTTCGATCACATACTCGCTTAATGCACGGTGCATGGTATCGATCGCTTCTTCACGGGTTTGTGCAACTGCGATCAGTTTGGCGATCATGCTATCGTAATAAGGAGGAATCACATAACCTGCATACACATGGCTGTCTACACGAACGCCATGCCCGCCGGGTGTATGTAATACAGTGATCTTGCCAGGGCTTGGACGAAAATCGTTGTATGGATCTTCGGCATTGATACGGCATTCGATGGCATGCATCTGGGGATAGTAATTGCGTCCGCTAACTTTTTCGCCTGCCGCAATTTTTATCTGCTCTTTAATAAGATCGTAATTGATAACTTCTTCTGTAACGCAATGCTCAACCTGTATACGGGTATTCATTTCCATGAAGTAGAAATTGCGGTGCTTGTCAACGAGAAACTCAATGGTGCCCACGCTTTCGTAGTTGATGGCCTTGGCAGCTTTTACAGCAGCTTCTCCCATACGTTCACGGAGCTCATCTGTCATAAAAGGAGAAGGCGATTCTTCTACCAGCTTCTGGTGACGGCGCTGGATTGAGCAATCCCTTTCGCTGAGGTGACTTACATTGCCGTATTGATCACCGGCAATTTGTATTTCAATATGGCGAGGCTCTTCCACGAATTTCTCCATGTAGATACCATCGTTCTTAAAAGAAGCGGCGGCCTCTGTTTTAGCGGTCTCGTACGCTTTTTCAATCTCGCTTTCGTTCCAAACCACCCTCATACCTTTACCACCGCCACCGGCAGTTGCTTTCAGGATAACAGGGTAGCCAACTTCGGCCGCAGATTTTTTTGCATGTTCTACATTCTGCAACAAACCTTCCACACCGGGTACCACGGGTACACCTGCACGGATCATGGTTTCTTTGGCTGTAACTTTATCACCCATAGAGTTGATCATGTCGGGTGTGGGGCCAATGAATTTGATATTATGGTCTGCACAGATCTTTGCAAACTTGGCATTCTCTGCTAAAAATCCATAACCCGGGTGAATAGCATCTGCATTGGTGATCTCTGCAGCAGCCATGATATGAGCCATATTTAAATAACTGTCTACACTGCTCGGCTTACCGATACAAACTGCTTCATCGGCAAATTTTACGTGCAGGCTGTCTTTATCGGCAGTAGAATAAACCGCTACGGTTTTAATACCCATTTCCCGGCAGGTGCGTATAACACGCAGGGCAATTTCACCACGATTTGCAATCAATATTTTTTTGAACATAGTTTTTTAATT
>CAYOLS010000047.1:0-17658 GCA_964404845.1 uncultured Ferruginibacter sp.
TTGCAGACAATCAAACTTAAAACAGGAAACTAAGGTTGTACCTGATACTACTTCAATCACTAAATATATTAAGAATGCTCCTATAGGGGATAATCAAAAAAGAAACGACTACAAACAATTTACCAGTGATTTTAAGAAAGCAACATTATATAAACTTACAGACACAATTTTTGCAGACTTTAACGGAGATGGAGTCATAGATAATGCTTTTTACAAGAAAGAAAACGGAACATCAGGAGTTATTATTAAACATGGTCAGACAGACCAGGAGTTTAGGATCGGTTTTGGTAAGAGTTTCTCAAGCTGGACAAATGATTTTGACTGTAATTGGGTTGACTTTATAGGGCTTGTTGAGGATAAAGTTACAAGCGAGACAACCTTTACAGATGAGGGTGATATTGCAGGAAGCAAAGAAATTAAACTTGAAAATCCGGCAATTGTTTTAGGAAAAGATGAAATTGGAGGTGGGTTAATAACCTTTTTGAAAGGCAAATACGTTTGGATTCATCAAACTTGCTGACCTGAGCCGCCTAGGTTCGAGACTCCAAACGGAATATTATATGAAAAACGAGCTCTTTATATTATTTATAGTGATAGTACTTGCTAGTTGTTCTTCCGGTAAACCAGTTAATAAATATTCCACTCCATTCTTAGTTGTGTGGAATGAGGATACTTTAAACAGTTACCAACTTGTTTTGCTTAGTAACAAAGAATTTCATTATTCTATTATTAAAATACACGAGGGCAAAAGAAATTTGAGTGTTTTCAGTGGAGATTATCAATTATTAGCAGACAGTATCCTGTTAACTATCAAAAATGGTTCGAAACCAAAAGAGTTATCCAACTATCTTACCAGGGAAGTATCAGATTCATATCTTATTCAGCATTTTGAAGACAGCTCAAAAAGAATATTTATGCGAAGGCAAAAGACAGATCATCGTTTTTAAAGTTTATAACAAAGTCTTTGGTCTCGGTTCGTGGCACACATGGAACGGAATATGTTAAACAAGTTCCTCATTTCATTTTTCTGACAAACCCGGGAACAATTGGTTAACCCGCTTTACTTTTCATTCTTCTCCTCTTTACCATCTTTTCCAGCTCTACCACCACCAATACAATTGCACTGATGCCAAAAGCGATCAGCAACTCCATTGCAGTTAATGGTTGCGTATGAAAATATGTATTGAATGCAGGAACATACACCACGGCAAGCTGCAGCCCGATGGTTCCGAGCACTGCCCACAATAAAGGCTTGTTGTTAAGCACACCGGTGCTGAATACAGAAGCTGTTTCACTCTTGATAGCGATCACATGCCATAGCTGTGCAAAGCAGAGCACGGTAAACACCAGTGTTTGCCAGTGTCCTACATGCTGATTGATAAGATAATACTGCGTTGCAAGCGTGAGTGCGCCGACAAAAAATCCTACCCACAAAATATGTTTGCCCAGGCCTTTGGCAAATATGCTTTCGCTGGGATGGCGTGGCGGCCGCTGCATTATATTTTTTTCTGCCGGTTCAGTTGACAAGGCCAGCGCAGGTAAACCGTCTGTGATCAGGTTCACCCATAAAATATGCACGGGCAGGAGCGGGATCGGCAAGCCGATCAGCGGTGCTGCAAATAAGGTGATAATCTCGGCCGTATTACCCGTGAAAATATATTTTACAAACTTGCGGAGGTTGTCGTAAATGCGGCGGCCTTCTTTTATAGCGCCAATGATGGAAGCAAAATTATCATTCAGCAGGATCATATGTGATGCTTCCTTGGTTACATCTGTGCCTGTAATGCCCATGGCTACGCCGATATTGGCTTTTTTTAACGAAGGTGCATCATTTACACCGTCGCCAGTCATGGAAACAAAATGACCTTTCTTTTGCAAAGTGTCAACGATCTTTAATTTTTGCTCTGGTGATACACGGGCATACACTCTTATATTTTCAATACCGTTTTCAAAGTCGGTATCGCTGATGGCTGCCAGCTCTTTGCCCGTCATTACTTTCTGCTCTTCATTGTCTATGATACCTATTTCTTTGGCGATAGAAGCAGCCGTTAAAGGATGGTCGCCGGTGATCATCACAGGAATAATGCCTGCCTGTTTACACAATCGTATAGACTCTGTCGCTTCTTCTCTCGGCGGATCAATGAGGCCTGCAAGCCCGATAAAATCCAATCCTGTTTCAGCTTCTTCCGGCTTTAATGCTTTGGATACATTTTGCAAGATCTTTCCTGCAAAAGCGATCACCCGCATGCCATTGGCAGACATGCGCTCTGTTTCTTTTTGTACCAGTTCTTTACCTGTATCGTCTCCCAGCATATCTGCAACAGCTTCTGAAGCACCTTTTGTTATCATCCAGAACTGGCCTTCTCTTTCATGCACAGTCGTCATGGCCTTGCGTTCAGAATCAAAAGGAATTTCTCCTACACGTTTCAGCGCAGGTTGGTCTTTGGCATAATGGAACATCGCAATTTCTGTAGGATCACCGGTGATCTTTTCTTCCTGCTGCTTTACATCCTGGTTCAGGCTCATGGCCTGCAGCAATTCATTTTTCTTTTCTTCTTCGCTCCACACTTCCTTTACCATCATTTCATTTTTAGTGAGCGTTCCTGTTTTGTCGGTGCAGATAAAAGTAACAGAGCCTAAGGTTTCCACTGCCTGCAATTTTCTTATCAGCACATTCTTGCGCATCAGCTTTCTTGCACCTAATGCCAGCGATACGGTGATCACTGCAGGCAATGCTTCGGGAATGGCCGCTACAGCAAGCGAAATAGAGGTCAATAGAATATGACCAGGGTCATCGCCTCTTAAATAACCGGTAAGAAAAAAAATAGCACACAACCCAAGGATAATGAAAGTGAGTTTTTTACTCACATCTTTCAGGCGTTTTTGTAAAGGCGTTTCGCTTTCTGCATTGTTGAGCATACCGGCAACATTACCCAGTTCTGTTTTCATGCCTGTGGCCACCACTACGGCCTTGGCATTACCATTGGTAATGGCAGTACCACGGAAAGCCATATTGGTTCGGTCACCAATAGCGGCATCTGCCTGTTGCAAAGCATCAATCGTTTTGTCAATGGAATTAGATTCACCGGTGAGACTTGCTTCATTTATTTTCAATGCATTTACTTCCAGCAGGCGCATATCAGCGGGAACGGTATTGCCAGCTTCCAGCAAAACAATATCCCCGGGTACCAGTTCTGCTGCCGGTATTTCAGTAATAACATTGTTACGAAGCACCTGTGCATGCTGCGCAGCCATTTTCTTTAAAGCATCCATGGCTTTTTCTGCACGGTATTCCTGTATAAAACCGATGAAGGCATTTACTAAAATGATCACCACGATCACAATAGTATCCGTTACTTCACCAATAAATGCAGAAATGAATGCAGCAGCTACCAGCACCAGTATCATGATGTCTTTGAACTGGCGAAAGAAAAAGAAGATGGCAGGCGTTTTTTTCTTTGTGGCCAGCTCATTAGGGCCATGCTCTGCAAGCCTGCGCTGTGTCTCCTCTGCAGAAAGACCTTCCATGCTGCTGTTGGTTTCTTTTAGTGCCTCGCCTGTAGAAATTGTGTGCCAGTTCATGCGGAAATGATTGTTCTTATTATCAACTGCAATTTTTGAACCTAAAAGAAGGATGTTTACTTTATATAATAGTCAATGCCAGTTTAACTGCAAAGAATGAAGCGCAAAGAACGCTAAAAAATTGCCTCTGTGCTTTCTGCGAACAAGTTTGCGCTCTTTGCGGTTAATTCAAGATGCATTTAATTTGCCTTATGCAAAATTTAAAGCAACAATTTTTACTAAGAGACGATATTACTTACCTCAACTTTGGTTCCTTTGGTGCCTGTGCCAGGCCTGTATTTGAAAAGTACCAGCAATTCCAGCTGGAACTGGAACAGGAGCCTGTTGATTTTATCACCAACAAAGGAATGCAATACCTCGCCCAATCACGGGAAGCATTGGGCAAATATGTGAACTGCGATAAGGATGACCTTGTATTTGTGACCAATCCATCTTATGCAGTAAACCTGGTGGCGAGGGCCATCGGTTTAAAAGAGGGCGATGAAGTGCTGGGCACCGATATTGAATATGGAGCCTGCGATAAAACCTGGGCGCATGTTTGCTCAAAAGCGGGAGCCAGGTATATCAGGCAGGCCATCTCACTTCCGTTGTTATCCAAAGAGCAATTTGTTGCTGACTTTTTTAAAGGACTTAGCAGTAAAACAAAAATTGTGTTTATCAGCCAGATCACCAGTACTACAGGGCTCCGGCTGCCGGTGGAGGAAATATGCGCTTTTGCAAAATCGAAAGGGCTGATCACTTTTGTGGATGGAGCACATTCTCCGGGGCATATACCGGTTGATCTGAGCAATTCAGACTTTGATATTTTTACCGGGGCATGTCACAAATGGATGATGACCCCAAAGGGCAGTTCTTTCCTGTATGTAAAAAAAGCATTGCAACCGATGGACCCATTGGTGGTGAGCTGGGGATTCAATGCATTGTTTCCTTCTTCTTCAAAATTCTTAGATCATCACCAAATGAATGGTACGAGAGATTATTCTGCATTCCTTACCATACCTGCTGCTATCAGGTTTATGGAAGAGCATAACTGGTGGAAGGTGGCTGCTGATTGCCGGAAAATGGTATTGGAAAATGCGCCGGTACTTTGTGAGATACTGGGATCAACAGCATTGGCACCGCTGGAAGGAGACTTTATTTACCAACTGTTCAGTGCGGAAATAAAAACCAGCGAACCGGAAAAATTACATGATCATCTAAGAGACGAATACAGGATACAAATTCCTGTGATGCGGCAGGATGGTAAAGTCTACCTGCGGTATTCCATTAATGGATTTAATGAACAAGGAGACCTGGATAAGTTGTTTGAGGCATTAAAGGATATTCAACAGAAGTCAAATCTGGTAGAGAAATAAATTTAACCGCAAAGTGCGTAAAGAAGGGATGTAAAGATCGCAGAGCACTTACTTTGTGGTCTTTGCCATATACTCAGCACTCTTTGCGGTTACAAAAAAATAAAGCCCCCGCATCAAGCGAGGGCTTCGTTCTTCATACAAACAAAACTATGCTTCTGCAGCAAGGTATTGTGCATAAGCATAACCTTCTTCGCCATCGTCTGTACGAACAAGCCACCATTGGTCATTGCTGCGGTTGATCAAGGTGATCACTTCGCCATGTGCTGCTTTGCCAACGATCGGTTGATCGGTACCCGGACCTTTACGAATATTCAGGTTGCTGCTTTCCGTTACCACTTTTACTTTAGAAGTAGCGGCGTCCATTGCTACTTTTACATTCATCACCACATCACCTGATAAAAAGTTGGGATCAATTTTTCCATATACATCCCATAGCTGATCTTTTACAGCGCCGCTTGGAGCAGTGCCGTCAATGTACAGAACACCGTCCTGTTCACGAACCTGCAGATCAGTTACACCAGCTGCGGTTGCAGCATCGGTCAGTTCTTTGTATTTATCTTGTAAAGCCATCGTTTTGAGTTTTTAAGCGTGAATTATTTAATTTTTAAGCCTGAACCATCTACTTTTTTAGGTTTCAAGCCATCCAAAATCATTTTAAGTTTCTGCCACCTGTCTTTGGTGATAGAACCAGTTACAGAAATAATACCATCTTTTACAGTGGCAGTTATTTCAGTAAAATCTTTGGTAGCATCTTTTACTGCAGTTGCCAGCGGATCATCAGCTGTAATTGCAACAGGAGCAACCGGTGCAGGCGGAGCTGCTACGGTAGTGTTGTTGATAACATCTCCTTTAACGCCTTTGGCGCCTTTGGCAGTTGCTGCAACAGAACTCTGTGCTGCCGGGTCTGCTACTTCACCGCTGAGGGTTACTACACCTTCATTTACCATTACCATTACGTTGGCAGCGGCCGGGTTATCTTTTAATTTTTTTTCGATGTCAGCTTTAATGTCTGCATCTTTAGGTTTACAACCGGAAAAGGTTAATCCAGCAACTAGTACAAGCGCCGGAAAAAGTTTGAACATTTTCATTGTTTGTATGTTTTTAGTGATAAAGAATAGGGCATCAAATATAATGCCCCACAATAAAATAAATATATTTTTTAATTGCAACCCTATAAGCAAGATAATCGTCCGCCATCAACCGGTAAATTGATGCCGTTGATATATGCCGCAGCCGGAGAGCAGAGAAATGCAACAGCGGCGCCGAATTCCTCCGGCTGACCGATGCGGCCAACGGGGATTTCTTTCACCAGTTCTGTCATGATTTCGTCTTCACTTTTACCGGTATCCTTTACTCTTTTTTCAATAATATAATCTGCCCTCACTGTTTTGGTGAAGCCTGGCAGCACATTATTGACAGTTATTCCATGTGGTGCCAGTTCCGTAGCAAGGGTTTTGGCCCAGTTGGCCACGGCGGCACGGATAGTGTTGCTCACACCAAGATTGGCCAATGGGGCTTTTACGGAGGTGGAAATAATATTGATGATGCGTCCCCAGCCGGCAGCTTTCATTCCCGGTTCCAGTGCTTGTACAAGGTGATGGTTGTTGATGAGATGCGCATTAAATGCCTGTAAAAAAGAAGCAGCGTTTTCATTGATAAGCTGGCCGCTGGCAGGACCTCCGGTATTGTTCACCAGTATTTGTGCAGTGTTGCCGGATGTCACATAATTGTCAATTACCTCTTTTACCTCTGCGGTATTACTGAAATCGGCCACCAGGTAGGAGTGGGATTGTCCACGACTGGTATCCAGTGTTTGTGCAGCTTCTTTGAGCTTTGCTTCATTGCGGGCAAAGAGGACAAGGTTTGCGCCCATTAAGGCCAACTCTACAGCGCTGGCGTACCCGAGGCCCTGGGTGCTACCACAGACGATGGCCGTTTTTTTAGTAAGATCTAAGTTCATCTTTATTACACGATTTTATACTACGAATTAATCGAATTGCACGAATTAAATACAAGCTGTTAGCCAACTTTCTTATTTCTTATTTCAACTTTCTTATTCCTTGTTTTTTTTGCCGGGAAGAGGTTTAGCGCTCTGCGTTCTTTGCGTGCATTCCTCTGCGTTTCTCTGCGGTTAAAATAATATCAACTAAGAACAACCCATACAAATTTTTAAACGCAATGACACCGTTCATCGTTCATCACTCATATCTCATCGTTCCTATCTTATATCTCATCTCTCATAGCTCATATCTGAATTCCGTTTCCGTTTTCAGCTCCTCCACCACGTTAAAAATAATTGGGCACATGGCATAATGGACTAAGGTGGCAAAAAGTCTTCCTTTGAAATTTGGCTTGTGAAGGTCGGGAAATTCCCTGCATTCGGTAAAGCGGCTTTCGTAGGCGGTGCATTTATTGTCGCTTAAAAAATGACAGGGGATGCGGTTCATGATCATCATGCTGCTGCCGCATTCTACATATTTTTCTTTAAAGTCATCGGTTGATACCTGTAAATGACCGGCCATTCTTTGGGCATCAAACTCCGTTACATTGATCATCAGCTGCCGGCAGCAGGCACCGCAAGCAGTGCAGTCGATCTGCGGTGCGATCGTATCATTCAGCCGGTGGACAATGTTATCAATTTCATCGCCATTCTTGCGGCCCAGCCATTCCCGGAAAGAATGGTTTTCTTCTTCCCGTTCTTCTGCGAGCAAGGCTATTCGTTCTCTATTTGTTTCAGGTTGGTTGATAATGCAAATTTTGTAAACAAAGTTACATTCAATAATATAATATTCACTACGGAGCTTTGTCATCCTGACGCAGGAAGGATCTTATGTACAAAATGAAAGATGCTTCGTACCTCAGCATGACAGTGCTAAATCAGATCATCCTTTCATCGCTATGACAATCGTATGCGTCTCCGATTCCGTTTCATTCCTTTTAAACTGCACATGCATGATCTTTTCTATATCAAAACCTGCGTCTTTTAATTGTGCTTCTATCACCGGCATCGGGTGATAATGAAAATAAGTGCTTTGGCCGGTGCTGCCGGTTTTTAATGTAGAATCCTCGTAATTGCCTTCCACAAAACTCAGGTACAGCACGCCCTTGCCCGGCATTAGCAGGATACTGTCTTTAAAGAACCGGCTGCAATCTTCCTGCGATAAAAACGGCAGGCAAAACCCGCTGATGATGCCATCGAATTTCCGGTCGATCTTAGAAATAGCTCTTGCGTCCATTATTTCAAAATGTGCTGTGGGATTGTTGGCAATTGCCAGTTCTATCATAGCAGGAGCAACATCCGTTCCAAGCCATTTCCAGCCGGGGTATTTCCCAAGCATGTAATGGCAGATATTACCGGGACCGCTGCCTGTTTCCAGGATGGCGGCCTCTTCTTTATCCACTAACTCACAAAATATATCATAGCTCTCGTTGTAGTAATCGAGGTGCATGAATTTTTCCTCGTATATCTTGGCCAGGCTGTTCCAGGTCTGGGCGCTTTGTTCGTATTTGTCCATATAGTAAAGTTAATTGATCGGGGAGGTATTTTTTATTACACGAATTATAGGGTCGGTACCGAAGGTCAGACCCGTAGTAGAATTATAACACGGATTCTAAGCACTAATTACACGAATTGAGAATAATGCTAACGCTGATTCCTGCAATAAAATCATGACGATCATGATAATCAGCGTTCCAAAAAAGCGCCTTAACGTCTTTGTGGTTAAATATTAAAATAACTTGAAATGCTTTAAAAACCCTTCCTGTAAAGCATTTACAGCATTGCAAATACTTAATAACACCTGTGAGTAAAACAGATTTACTAAAAATGATAGCATTCCATATATTCGCACGCTTGGCGGCTGCATATTGTACTGATGTACACGTGTGCGACGCCTATGAAGTTGATTGAAGAACAA
Source organism: uncultured Ferruginibacter sp. (assembly GCA_964404845.1). GTDB lineage: Bacteria > Bacteroidota > Bacteroidia > Chitinophagales > Chitinophagaceae > Ferruginibacter. The sequence goes on from CAYOLS010000047.1 coordinate 8,855, forward strand.
ATGTTTGGGACATAAAAATTATGGCAGAAAAAGACCTATTTAATTATTCGGAGCAGAACATCCGTACGCTGGATTGGCAGGAACATATCCGCATACGCCCGGGGATGTATATTGGTAAGTTGGGTGATGGCAGCAGTCCTGACGACGGGATCTATGTATTGCTCAAGGAAGTGATCGATAACTGTATTGATGAACATACCATGGGCTATGGCAAACATGTGGATGTGACCATAAAAGATAAAACGATCACTGTAAGGGATTATGGCCGTGGTATTCCGCTGGGTAAAGTGGTGGATGTGGTGAGCAAGATGAACACGGGCGCCAAGTACGACAGCAAGGCCTTCCAGAAAAGTGTGGGGCTGAATGGTGTGGGTACCAAAGCGGTGAATGCATTGAGCACTTATTTTAAAGTAACGGCTTTCCGTGAAGGAAAAGAAAAAACGGCCGAGTTCAGCAAAGGCCTGCTGGAAAAAGAACACAAAGAAGGAGCGACGAAAGAAGATAATGGTACGGAAGTAACATTTATACCGGACGACAGCATTTTCAAGAACTTTCATTTTGTGCAGGAATACCTGGACAACCAGTTCTGGAATTATTGCTACCTGAATGCGGGGCTGGTGATGAACCTGAATGGCAAACGTTATGTAAGTAAAAATGGTTTGCTGGACCTGCTGCAACGCAAGACGAATGAAGATGAGATCCGTTACCCTATCATTCACTTAAAGGGTGAAGATATTGAAGTGGCCATTACTCATGAAAATGGCTATGGTGAAGAATATTACAGCTTTGTGAACGGGCAGTTCACCACGCAGGGCGGTACGCACCTGGCGGCTTTCAGGGAAGGGTATGTAAAAACGATCCGGGAGTTCTTTAAAAAGGATTATGATGCAGCTGATATACGTGGAAGTATTTGTGCGGCCATTGCGGTAAGGGTGCAGGAACCGGTGTTTGAAAGTCAGACCAAAACCAAGCTGGGTTCATTGAATGTGAGCGAAGGCGGTGAAAGCATGAAGAACTTTGTCGGCAACTTTTTGCTGAAGGAGCTGGATAATTTTTTGCATAAAAATCCCTCTACTGCCGATGCGCTGAAAAAACGCATTGAGCAGAATGAAAGGGAAAGAAAAGAGCTGGCAGGTATTAAAAAGCTGGCGAATGAAAGAGCCAAAAAAGCGAACCTGCACAATAAAAAACTAAGGGATTGCAAATTTCATTACAATGATGAACCGACGGGCAAGGATAAAGATGCCATTGTAGAAAAGCAGAAGGAGACGACCATTTTTATTACCGAGGGTGACAGTGCAAGTGGTTCCATTACCAAGGCCCGCAATGTGAATACGCAGGCGGTGTTCAGTCTGCGTGGTAAGCCTTTGAACAGTTATGGTCTGACCAAGAAGATCGTTTACGAGAACGAAGAATTTAACTTACTGCAACATGCGCTGAATATTGAGGAAGGCTATGAAGGATTGCGTTATAATAACATCGTTATATCTACCGATGCCGATGTGGATGGCATGCATATCCGTTTATTGCTGATGACATTTTTCCTCCAATTTTTTCCCGACCTGGTGAAGAACGGGCATGTGTACATCCTGGAAACGCCTTTGTTCAGGGTGCGCAATAAGCAGGAAACGATCTATTGCTATGATGAAGGAGAAAAGCAGGCGGCAGTAAAAAAACTGGGCAGCAAACCGGAGATCACACGATTTAAAGGTTTGGGAGAGATAAGCCCGGATGAATTTGCCCGCTTTATCGGTGTGGATATGAAATTACAACCTGTGATAATGGAGCAGGGAGAACATATCCAAAACTTATTGGAGTATTATATGGGTAAGAACACACCAAGCAGGCAGGATTTTATTATTGATAATTTGAAAGTGGAGGTGGATTTAGTGAGTGATGAGAGCTAAGATATGAACTATGAGATATGAGTGATGAGATGTGCCTTACGCCTTTGCAGTTAATAATTCGTGTAATTCGCTAAAATTCGTGTAATAAACAATGTACGAGTTCCATACAGACTATAAAAAATACTTCGACATCCAACTGGCAAATGCCCGTGAATGGGTGCTGCCTTTTATTAAAGAAGTGCGCCCGCTTGGGGAAGGTACACAGGTGCTGGAGATCGGCTGCGGGCAAGGCTCTTTGCTCAAAGCATTCAGTGAAGAAGGTTGTACCTGTGTAGGCGTGGAGATGTTTCCTTTATGGCTGGAGAAAGCAAATGAATGGCTCAGTATTGAGATAGCAGAAGGGAAAGTAAGGCTCATCGACAGCAATATCTATCATGTTGATCCTGATAAAGACCTGGGAACAAAATTCGACGTCATTGTTTTAAAAGATGTGATAGAGCATATCCACGACCAGGAAAAACTGATCGGTTGGATGAAGAACTTTTTGAAACCCGGTGGGGTGATCTTTTTCGGATTTCCGCCATGGCAGATGCCTTACGGTGGTCACCAGCAAATGTTGCAGGGCTGGTTGGGCAAAACGCCTTACTGGCATATGTTGCCCATGCCTGCATTTAAAGCTTTGCTACGTAGCACCAGGCAATATTCTGAAGAGCTGATAGAAATAAAAGAAACAGGTATTTCTATCGAACGGTTTGAGAAAATTGTGAAGCGCACCGGCTATGTTATTTTAGAAAGAAAACACTGGATGGTAAACCCTGTATACGAATACAAGTTTGGCTGGAAGCCCCGTGTGCAGCTGGGTTTGATAAAAGCGATCCCTTTTTTCAGGAACTTTTTTACAACAGCAGTATATTATATTATAAGACCAAAAGATGAACATAACCTGTAAAAATTGCGGTGTGCATTTTAAAGGGAACTACTGCTACAACTGTTCTCAAAAAGCAAGTACCGGGCGGTTGAAAGTGAGCAATGTGCTGCACGAACTGTGGCACAACTTTACGCATACCGACCGTTCTGCCCTGGGCTTAATGGCAGCACTTTTAAAAAGGCCTGGTGCTGTAATACAGGACTATATTGAAGGCAGAAGGAAAAAATATTTCAATCCTTACACTTTCTTTTTGGTTAGTGGGGCGATACTGATCTTTTTAACAGGACAGGTGTTCAAATACGAAGATAAATTATACGATTACCGTAATGAATACGGGCAGGCTGTTAACCAGTATTACACTATCATCCTGCTGTGCAGTATGCCATTGATAGCGCTGATATTAAAGATCGTATTTGCCAACAAAAAATATAACTATGCAGAATGGGTGAGCTTCCTGATATTTTCATATTGTATTGTAAACATAGTGCAGATAGGGATACAGTTGCTTTATTTTCCCCTGATAAAATACCACAGCCGCATATTGGGATATACAGATCTGAGCAGTTATATAATTTTGCTCATAACGCTGATATCATTTATAAGGCCCCGCAAAGTGCTTCCCTGGCTGCAGTGTATTGCTGCAATGTTTTTGATATTTATGCTTGTTGAAGCCGCAAAAGCCATTTACCTTTTATGGTATGGTGTTCCATTTAAAATACTTATTAAAAATTACGAAATTATATGATCCATATTGTTTTTAATGAAGCAGATGTAAAAGTACTGCAGGATGCTATTGAAATGGATGAAACCCTTGCAGGTGAAGTGATCCAGGTAAAAGATGATTATGCCGTAGGGCCGCTCGGTAATATTTATATTGGTGAAGGCATTGAAGCCCGCAAACAATGGCAGCGGGATGTACTGGCCGGCAGCGAGCTGGATGGTAAAGTAGACAGCGGGGAGGTAGATGATTACAAAACAGCTGCAGAACTTGTTGGAACCATGCGCCGCAACGAAGAAGAGCAAATATGGATATGGGCCGCACAAAACAAGCATGATGTAAGCGGCTATTATTGGCTGCTGCATTACATGAAAGAATTCCAGGGCAGGGTGCAGATACTCTATTTAAACAATCTTCCTTTCTTTAATGATAAGGGACAAATATTTTATCCCAACTGGTTGCATGAGATACCCGCAAAGGAATTTTTAAAAGCTAAAAAGCTGGCAAGGGAAATTACGCTAAGTGAATTTGAGGTCGATCCCGATGAATGGACAAAACTCTGCAACGAAGACAAAGGTGTGCGTTTACTGGAAGGCGGAAAAAAACTGGTGCAGCAGGATTATGATTTTTATGACGCCGAGCTGAAAAAATTTGTTACTGCCGATTGGCAGAAAGCCAGCAAGATCATCCACAACTTTTTAGCAAAGGCAAAACATACCACCGGCGATATGTATTTATTATGGCGTTTAAAGACCATGATAGCGCAGGATATGTTTGATGTGCAGGGGAAAGTAGGAGGGATGAAGGATTTTGAAGTAAAGATCAAGGCAGCAGCAGGTCAATAGTCCATAGTCAATGGTCGATAGACCAGGGTTATGTTTGAATATTCATACTATTAATAAAGTCTTAAATAATAATACTGGTCTATGGACTATCGTCTATTGACCATGGGCCAAAATGAAAATTAAGTCTATACATCATATTGCTATCCTCACAGACGATTATGAGAAGAGCAAATCTTTTTACACCGAAGTGCTGGGCTTTGAAATTGTGAATGAAGTATACCGGGAAGAAAGACGATCCTACAAGCTTGACCTTGCCATCAACGGCTTATACCAGGTTGAATTGTTCTCCTTCCCTGATTATAAGGAAAGAGCCAGCTTTCCGGAAGCAAAAGGATTAAGGCACCTGGCTTTTGCAGTAGAGGATGTAAATGCTGCGGCAAAGGAACTGGAAGAAAAAGGCGTACAAACAGAAGGCGTGCGAACAGATGAATACACCGGCAAAAAGTTCTGCTTCTTCTACGATCCAAACGGGCAGCCGTTGGAATTGTATGAAGTTTAGAACACAGATCTTAATTCGTGTAATTCGTCCCGATAGCTATCGGGATTCATGCTATAAATAAGAAATAAAAAACCTGCCTGCCGGCAGGCAGGTGTAAAATTAGAAATAAGGAAGTTGGCTAACTGCTAAAAGCTAACAGCTCCTAAAAATTCGTGTAATTCGGTTCAATTCGTGTAATAAATGAGTAAAAAGATCAAAGAAGATTATACCCACAGCGATAGTGGTGTAAGTGGCCAATACAAAACCTGGTTTTTGGATTATGCCAGCTATGTTATCCTAGAGCGTGCCGTGCCCGCTATTGAAGACGGTATGAAACCCGTTCAGCGCCGCATCCTCCACAGCATGAAGGAGATGGATGATGGCCGTTTCAATAAGGTGGCTAATATCATCGGGCAAAGTATGCAGTACCACCCGCATGGTGATGCCAGTATCGGTGATGCCTTGGTGAACATGGGGCAGAAAGACCTGTTAATTGAAACACAGGGTAACTGGGGCGACGTACGTACCGGTGATGAAGCTGCGGCTCCAAGGTATATTGAAGCACGCCTCAGCAAATTTGCGCTCGATGTAGCATTCAACAATAAAACCACCGAATGGCAATTGAGCTACGACGGCCGTAAGAACGAGCCGGTGACCTTGCCTATGAAGTTCCCGATGTTGTTGGCACAGGGTGCAGAAGGTATTGCCGTTGGTCTCGCTACCAAAATATTACCACACAATTTTAATGAGCTCATTGATGCGAGCATCAAATATTTAAAAGGCAAAAAGTTTGAACTCTATCCCGACTTTCAAACGGGTGGTACAATGGATGCCAGCAACTACAATGATGGCAGGCGTGGCGGCAAGATCCGTGTGCGGGCTATCATTGAAGAGCAGGATAAAAAAACGCTGATCATTAAAAGCGTTCCCTTTGGTGTTACCACCACGCAGCTCATGGAGAGCATTGTAAAAGCCAACGACCAGGGAAAAATAAAAATTAAAAAAGTAACCGATCATACTGCTGCCGATGTAGAGATATTCGTGGAGCTGGCAGCCGGCATTTCGCCTGATATCACCATTGATGCGCTGTATGCTTTTACGGATTGTGAAGTAAGCATCAGTCCCAATGCCTGTGTTATTGTAGATGACAAGCCGCAGTTCCTCGGAGCCAGCGACCTGCTGAAAGCCGCTACCGAAAATACCAAGGAGCTGTTGCGCCGTGAGCTGGAAATAAAGCTGGGCGAGCTGCAGGAGAAATGGCATTACACTTCCCTCGAAAAAATATTCTTTGAAGAAAAGATATACAAGGAGCTGGAGAAAAAGCACGAGACCTGGGATAAAGTGCTGGAAGCGATCGACAAAGCATTTGTGCCTTTTAAAAAGCAGCTGAAGAGAGAAATTACCCGGGAAGATATCATCAAACTAACGGAAAAGCCTGTACGCCGTATTTACAAGCTGGATATTGATGAGCTGAACGAGCAAATAAAAGGACTGGAAGCGGATATCAGGCAGGTACAACATGACCTGGCACACCTGACCGAATTTGCTATTGCCTATTACGAAAACCTGCTGAAGAAATATGGCAAGGGTAGGGAGCGTAAAACGGAGATCAAACAGTTTGATGTGATACAGGCCAAAACGGTGGCCATCGCCAATATTAAGTTCTACGCAAATTTTGCAGATGGGTTTATAGGTACGGGTTTAAAGAAAGACGAATATATTACAGAGGTTTCTGAGCTTGATGATATCATTGCCTTTACCAAAGGTGGTATTATGAAAGTGGTAAAAGTAAGCGATAAGATCTTTATTGGTAAGGACATACTGCATGTAGCCGTATTTCAGAAAAATGATGAACGTACCACTTACAATATGATGTATGTGGATGGCAAAACCGGCGTAAGCTATGCCAAGCGTTTTAATGTAACGGGCATTACCCGTGACAAGGAATACGATCTTACCAAGGGAAGCGAAAAAAGCAGGGTGCATTATTTCAGTGTGAATGCAAATGGCGAAGCCGAAGTGGTAAAGATCGTACTGAGCCCCAACTGCAGCGCTAAAAAGAAAGAGCTGGAATTTTATTTTGAAGAGCTGGAAATAAAAGGCCGTGGCAGCATTGGCAACCAGGTAACCAAGTACCCCATCAAGAGCGTGAAGTTTAAGGAAGCGGGCCGCTCTACATTAGATGCTAAAAAACTTTGGTTCGATGATAAATTCGGCCGCCTGAACCCGGAAGAAAAAGGCATTTACTTAGGCAAGTTTGAAGCCGAAGACAGGCTGTTGGTAATTTACAACGACGGCAACTATGAAATAGTGGACCAGGAACTCACCCAGCGCTTTGATGTGGAAAAGATACTGCTGATAGAAAAATTCAATGCCGATAAAGTGATCACCGCTGTGTACCTCGATAATGAAAAGCTGCAGTACAATGTAAAGCGCTTTAAAATTGAAACGAGCACGCTGCACAGCAAGTTCTTCTTTATTAAGGAAGGCAAGGGCAACATGCTGGAAGCAGTAACTACCGACGAAGCGCCGATACTGAAAGTGGCCAGCGGCCGTGGATCACAAATAAAAAGCGCCAAATTTAAAATAGCCAATATGGTGGAAGTAATGGGCTGGAAGGCAGTGGGAGCGAAGCTGGTGGATTTTAGCAAGAGTGTGGAGATGGAGTGGGAGAAACCTGTTGAGGATGGAGCGCAGGCGGCGTTGTTTGAGTAAAAAGGTTATCAGGTTGAGTTTGTCGAAGTCGTTTTTTCGGAACATCGCTAAATAAGCAATGAATATTTGTTTACCGGCATTAGCATTCATAGCAGCATAATTGTGTAGCTCCCCTTAACCACATACCAATGGGCAGCGATTAAACTTGTTAGTATATTGCCTTTAGTTGCCGGTGAAACCATCTGGCTGCGGTGGATGGGTGAGGAGCGGGTACTTGAGAGACGAGAAAAACCTGGTGTAGAGCAATCAGTAAAAAAATCGTATCATGAATTCGATTATAGTTTTAATAATTGCGACAATATTATCTATTTTTAGTGAGTTAAGAGTGTTCGAAAATTGGAAAAATAAAAAAGCTGTAAGTTTCGTAATTGTCTTTTTATTTTGTCTCTCTCTAGGATTATCAATCTGGCTTGAATTCGAAAAAGGGGATAAAGAAAAAGAAGAAAATGTAGATCGAATTCAAAAATTTGAACTCACAGTGTCAAAATTAGATTCTATAATTAAAACAGGCGAAACATTAAATGATAGTCTAGCTAAAGAATTAGAGCTCCAACAATTTTTTGGAAATAAATCTAATGAAATCCTGGCGAAAAGTGTTTCTATTAAAAAGGCTTTAATGCAGGATAGCTTAAATTCTGAAAATACGTTTGATCAACAATTAGAAATTGTAACAAATCAACTTCTAGGACTCTCTGCGAAAACTCGCTACTATTCGATGCATCCTGTAAAAGACAGTATAAATTTTCGTAAAGAAATTTTGTTCATTTTAGAGCAAAGTATTCATCTTTTAGGAAGCCAACTTAATAATCCGATATTAAAGAATAACCCTGATATTAGTATTTTTTGGAAAGAAATTCTCGGTAGATTTTCTTTCATTCAGTATCGAATGTTAAGTTATGATGAATATACCGATGGTTATGCATTATACAATATAGACAGAACGCTTGATGCGTTTCAAAATGTATTAACCGAATACTTTTATCGAAATAATAACTCTTATCGATATAATTTGAAATTAAAGGAATCTTTAAAGATAATTAGGAAACAATCTGAAGAGTTGAGGAATAAACATATACCTGATGAATATTTATTTTATCAGCCTTTAAACTAAATTTTTATTCATTTCAATCATCTACAGGCTTAGAAAGGTTTATTTTATGATGGTTGTGTTGCAGGTGTTTGAGCTTGTAACGGCGTATATGGGTGGGCGATTTAGAATATTGCCAGTGGTAGAAGTTGTGATTTTATATTTTTTTAGTATATTTGTTCTGCT
>CAYOLS010000048.1:0-17517 GCA_964404845.1 uncultured Ferruginibacter sp.
TCTTTGCGGCTTAGCGGTTAAATCTTCCAAAAATCATAACCCTCATTCCAACAATCCTTCAGAAATTTGCAGCGCTAAAACAAGTGTTTTGAAAACAACCACCAAAGCTCATCTTGCATTATTGGGAACCAATATATTTTTCGCCATGAACTTTACTGCCATCAAGTTCATGATAAATGGTGGTTTTGTAAAACCGTTCGGCCTGAACCTGGTGAGAGTAGGCGTAAGCACCATTTTATTGCGGCTGCTTTTTTTTATCAAACCCACTAAAGTCATTATTAAGAAAAAAGACATAGGCAGATTTTTATTGTGTGCCTTGCTCGGCATTACTGTCAATCAATTATTATTTGTAAAGGGCTTGTCGCTTACCTATTCTATACATGCATCGCTGCTGATGCTCACCACTCCTATCCTCATTACTATTCTTGCTGCATGGATATTAAAAGAAAGACTGAATATATTTAAAATAACCGGCCTTGCTTTGGGGATCACCGGTGCCATCATTTTAATAAGCTCAAGAGAGAATAGCGGTAATGCCAACAATGTTTTACTGGGTGACTTGCTGGTGATACTAAATGCAATCGCCTACGCATTTTATTTTATCGCAGTAAAACCTTTGATGCAAACCTACAACCCGGTGGCCATCATCCGCATCATTTTTACGATTGGATTTTTTATGATGCTGCCGTTTTGCTGGCAGGAATTTCAGCAGATAGATATCTCCACTTTTACAACACCTGCATGGATCGCTATCAGCATCATTACCATTACAGGAACTTTCCTGGCCTATTTGTTTAATATTTATGGCATTAAAATACTGGGTGCTTCTATAGCGGGCACTTACATTTATTCACAGCCGTTTTTTACAGCAGCCATTGCCATGGTATTTTTAAATGAAGGATTTACCGTGATGAAAATATTGGCAGCAGCCTGCATTTTCCTCGGTGTATATTTGACCAATAAAAAACCAAGCAATGCCTGAGCTGGTATATGCACATACAAAAGAAGAATATGAAGCAGCCGCAGAACTGTTCAGAGAATATGCGGCCTGGCTCAATATAGATCTTTGCTTCCAGCACTTTGACGAAGAGCTGGAGCAACTGCATACCATGTATGCATTGCCGCATGGCGGAATTATTCTGTGTAAAGAGAACGATCGCTTCATCGGCTGCGTAGGCATCAGGAGAATAAACGATACAACAGCGGAGATGAAAAGAATGTGGATCAAAACTGATCAACATGGTAAAGGACTTGGATCTGCATTACTAAACAAGGCGCTGGAACTGGCCAAAACCTGTGGCTATAAAAAAATACAGCTCGATACGCTCAATCATATGACCCCAGCTATTAACCTGTATCGCAAAAACGGCTTTGTAGAAATTCCCGCCTATTACCACAACCCTGATGCAAGGGCATTGTATTTCGAAAAATTACTCTGATCCCAGCTTCGGGTAATCAACAAACAGGATTTTTTTATTGGCCGATAAAAGATCTTTCCAATGTGCTGTTTCAATTTCTACCGCAAAAATGGCGCAGGTAGGCATATTGTCAATCTGCACAGTATTCACCAGGCTATTCACAAAATCTGTAATGCCGGGGTTGTGAGAAAAGACAGCCGCAGATCCAAACCTGTCATCAATTGCACTTACCACTTTATTGAATGTTTCCACAGAAGCATGGTACAATTCGTCGATGAATACAATTTTATCTTTATCCTTGTTATATACTTTACAAAATTCCTTGCAGGTACTTTTCGCTCTTTTGGCCGGGCTGCTGATGAACACATCAATAGCAGCATTTTTATCTAACAGGCGCTTTGCCATTTCAGGAGCATCTCTTTTACCACGGTCGTTTAAAGGGCGGTCAAAATCAGGCGTTGTAAAATCGCCCCAGCAGCTTTTGGCGTGCCTCACCATATATAATCTTTTCATGTATAAATTATTTGAATATTGATCTTCCGTTATGAATGGCGCAATGTTTATGCCCCACTCATAAATAATTAAAAACAATGGAAATAAAATTATATAAATTGTACGCTCAAACAATTAAACCCTGGTAAACATGAAAAGATTTTCATTAGCCGCCGCAACTATTGCCTGCATTGTTTTATTTGCCTATTGTTCAGGTTCTAAAAAAGCAACTGTGGCCAAGCCGCCTGTACCTGCATTTACCTATGCCGGCCATATTCAACAAATAATGACTGATAAATGCGGTCCCTGCCATATAACCGGCAAAGGCAACAAATTGCCATTGGACAATTTAGCAGCAGTAAAAACAAATATTGATGATATTATTCGCCGCATTGAGCTCAATCCCGGTGAGCGTGGTTATATGCCGTTCAAAAAACCAAAGCTGAGCGATACAACCATCAATATCATTAAAACGTGGAAGGCTGACGGGTTTCCTCAATAAAATGATATGAAGCATATTCTTTTATTGCATGGCGCTATTGGCTCAAAGCAGCAGATGGAGCCGTTGGCAGATAAATTAAAAGAACAGTTCATTGTTCATCTACTTAACCTGCCCGGTCATGGCGGAGAGCCTTTCCCTGCAAATGGCTTTTCCATGGAAACACTTGCAGATACAGTACTGCAATACCTGGATGCAAACAGGATCAATACCATTTCCTTTTTCGGCTACAGCATGGGCGGTTATATAGCCATGCTTTTTGCCAAAAAATATCCGCAAAGGGTAGAGAAGATCATTACCCTCGCTACCAAGTTTCATTGGGATGAAACCATTGCCGCCCAAGAAATAAAAATGCTGCAACCGCAGGCCATTGAAGAAAAATTGCCGGTTTTTGCGGCCGAACTTGAAAAAAGGCATGCGCCGCTTGACTGGAAAGAACAGTTATTGCAAACGCAGCATTTATTAACCGGGCTTGGCAAACAAAACGTGCTGGCAATACCCGGCTATGCAGTTATCTCAATCCCCAGCCTGCTTATGGTCGGCGATAGAGACAAAATGGTCACACTTGCTGAAACAATAGCGGTATATAATGCATTGCCGAACGCTTCACTGGCCGTGCTGCCACAAACCAGCCACCCGATAGAAAAGGTTGATACAATTTTGCTGAAGTTTTATATAGAACGTTTTTTAATGTGATAAAATAAAAAAAGGGCCAGGATAGAAATCCAGCCCCGTTTTAAAATCCAATATCCTATGAAAAACCGAGTTGAAAGCTAACAGGTTCCTGTTGGCTTAATATTTTTTATTTTCTTAATGATGCATTTCAAAATCAATTTGCATAAGCATCAACAGATTATTTATTTTTGATAACACAAATATGAGCAGAAAAAACCATGTGGTAATTATTAAATGAGCCAGCGGTTAATTCAAGTTAGTAGACGGTTTAAATGCCCGAATAGTTTACAAGCACAAAAATTTTTTTATGAAAATAAAACCAGTAATTAAAGCGATCGCAGTAGCAATATGTTTGTACCTGCCTGTTCAATCAAGTGCATGGGGCCTGCTCGGGCACAGGATAGTAGGCCAGATAGCAGACAGCTACCTGACCAAAACTGCAAGAAAAGGTGTGGCGAAAATACTGGGCGATGAGTCTGTGGCCATGAGCAGCAACTGGCCTGATTTTCTGAAATCAGACCCCGCTTACAGGTACCTCTCTAACTGGCATTATGTAAATATTAAGCAGGGAATGACGCAGGAGCAGGTAATAACACTTTTAGAAAAAGACACCGCTACCAATGCTTATACAAAGATCAACTGGCTGAAAGGAGAATTAAAAAAGAAAGAGATTCCGCTGGCGGATAAAAAATTATACCTGTGGTTGCTTATTCATATTGTAGGAGATGTTCACCAGCCCCTGCATGTAGGAAGACCTGATGACCTGGGCGGGAATAAAATAAAAGTGCTTTGGTTCAACGATTCGTACAACCTGCACCAGATATGGGATGAAGTGCTGATCGATTTCCAGCAACTCAGCTATACCGAATATGCCACTGCCATCAATCATACTACCAAAGAGCAACGCAATACCTGGCAACAGCAGCCTATGAGCTTTTGGTTTTGGGAAAGTTACCAGATAGCCGAACAGGTTTATGGCGATGTAAAAGGCACAGAAGAAAAACTGGGCTTCCAATACAACTTTAAATACAAAGCCATACTCGAAGCCCAGCTATTAAAAGGTGGGGTACGCCTTGCGGGCATACTCAACGAAATTTTCGGATAAATTATTCAGGCAAAACAGGCCCGTACTGTAATTTGGATGGTTTGTATTTATTGGGATACAAAACATCATGTGCTGTTTCATATCCTTCATCAGCGATATGTGCCAGCCTGTCTTTCCTTGCCAGCCTTCTTTCACGGCTCAATACATAAATTGCCAATCCAACTGCTGCCAGTGCCGCAACCCCGATCATTGTTTTAGTAGATGTTTTCATTTTTTGCTAGTGTTTTTTTAAAAATAAGACAGTGTCCTTTATATTTTGGTTTTGGAATGTTAAAATAACAGGTGCTGGTTAATATTTTATGCTTTTTCAACTGGTTAAATGCTGACAATGCAAGGATTACGTATGATGCAAAATCATGCCAAACAATAGCCGCCGCCTTACGGCAGAAGGAAATTTTGGCGCTCATTCATTATCTTGAGCGTCATAAAATTGCAATATGAGAAAAATTATCCCGGTAGTTCTGCTGCTGCTTACCTGTAACGTCGTGTTTGCACAAGATCTTTCTTATTACCTTCCACAAAATGTAGGCTACAACAAGGCGATCCCTACTCCAAAATCTGTTATTCACCACGAAGTAGGCGAATGGCATGTAACACATGACAGGCTGGTGGATTATATGGAAGCCATCGCAGCAGCGGCGCCACAAAGGGTAAAATTGCAAACGATGGGCTTTACTTATGAACAAAGGCCACAAACCCTGCTCATAGTTTCTTCTCCCAAAAACATACAGAACATAGAAAATATCCGCCAGCAGCACCTGCTGTTAAGCGATCCTGCAAGATCAGCCTCAGTAAATACAAGTGAAATACCCGTCGTGGTTTACATAGGCCATTCCATTCATGGCAATGAACCCAGCGGCAGTAATGCCGCATTGCTTACGGCTTATTATCTTGCTGCAGCGGAAGGGAAAGAAATAGAGACCCTTCTGGATAATGTGGTCATTCTTTTTGATCCTTCTTTCAATCCTGATGGCCTGCAAAGATTTTCAACATGGGCCAACCAGCACAAAAGCAAGAACCTGGTAACTGATCCCAACAGCCGGGAGTTCAATGAAGTATGGCCCGGCGGAAGATTCAATCATTATTGGTTCGACCTGAACAGGGACTGGCTGCCGGGTGTGCATCCCGAAAGCAGGAACCGCATTAAATTGTTTCACGAGTGGAAGCCCAATATTCTTACAGATCACCATGAGCAGGGAAGCAATGCCAGTTTCTTTTTTCAGCCCGGCGTGCCATCAAGGGTGAACCCATTAACACCTGCAAAAAACCAGGAGCTTACAGCTAAGCTTGGGCAGTACCATGCAAAAAACCTGGAAGCCATCGGCTCTCTCTATTTCACCAAAGAAAATTATGATGATTTTTATTATGGCAAGGGTTCTACCTTCCCCGACATTAATGGCGCTATCGGAATTTTATTTGAACAGGCAAGCAGCCGGGGACATGCGCAGGAAACCAGCAATGGTATTCTAACTTTTCCCTTTACTATAAGGAACCAGTTTGTAACAGCGCTTTCCACATTGTATGGAGCCAAAGAACTGAAGAAAGAATTTTTAGAATTCCAGCGGGATTTTTACAAACAATCTTTATCAGGGGGTAACAAGAGCTATGTTTTTGGTGATAAATATGATGTTGCCAAAACAAATCTGTTTATTGAAATGATGTTGCGCCACAACATTGAAATAAACGAATACGCAGGTCCTTTTGATGCAAGTTTTGAAAAAGGAAGATCATTCACCGTTTCACTCAACCAGCCGCAGCAGGTATTGATAAAAGCCATTTTTGATAAACAACTGACATTTGCGGATAGCTTGTTTTATGATATTTCCAGCTGGACCATGCCATTGGCTTATGGCATTCCATACAAAGAAACTCCAACAGCAGTAACAGGAAAAAGAATTACGGGTGCATCACCGGCAACCGGTGAAGTTGCCGGCGGAAAAAGCAGCTATGCTTACCTGTTCGGCTGGGATGAATTTTATGCACCCAAAGCTTTGTACGAATTGCAGAATGCAGGCCTCATCACCAAAGTAGCAACCAACACTTTTGAAATACCCGTTCAGGGAAGCAATAAAAAATTTGATTATGGTACCATTCTCATTCCTGTTACCATGCAATCAATGAATGCAGACAGATTGTATGAATTGGTGAATAATATCGCAAAAGCAAATGGTATTACTGTGTATGCCATGCAAAGCGGTGCTGCTGTAAGTGGCAGCGACCTCGGCAGCAGTAAATTTATTTCACTTGCAAAACCAAGAGTAGCCATGATCGTTGGCAATGGCGTGAATGCACTGGATGCAGGTGAAGTATGGCATTTGATGGACCAACGCATGAATATTCCTGCTTCGCATTTGGAAATTACGCAATTCAACAGGGTGGATATTTCAAAGTACAATACCATCATCATGGTCTCCGGCAACTACAATGATATGAACAAGGATAAATTAAGAAGCTGGGTACAAAGCGGTGGAGAACTCATCCTGCTGGAAGAAGCTATCAACTGGGCTGCAGACAATGGTATCAGTACAGTGAAGATGAAAAAAATTAAGTCACCAACAGACAGCAGTGGCCGGTTGCCTTATGTGCAGAGAGAACAAATAGAAGGGGCGCAGCAAATGAACGGTTCTATATTTGGTGCCGATGTTGATCTTACCCATCCACTGGCCTATGGCTATCATACCAAAACCGTTAGCATGTTCAAGCCTAACAGGGTATTTATGGAAAAACCTAAGAACCCATTTGCAGCACCATTTTATTATGGGAGCAATCCATTACAAAGTGGCTATATCAGCAAGGAAAATGCAGATGCAATAAAAAACAGTGCGTCCGTAATTGTAAATGCAGTCGGTGCAGGCCGTGTTATTAATATTGCTGATAATATTAACCTGCGTGGCTTTTGGCTGGGTGGCACAAAGCTGCTGATGAATGCATTGTTCTTCGGCAGGAATATTGATGCCGGCAGCGCAAGAGCAGATGATTAACCCCGATCAGGCGGAGACCGTCGGATCGGTTAATAAGAACTATTTTTGCTGTTCAAATTTCTTTCATTGAGCAAAACTATTTTTTTAATAACGCCGCCGTTCACCCAGCTGAATACGCCCTACCCGGCTACCGCTTACCTGAAAGGATTTTTGAATACAAAAAACATCAGCAGCTACCAGGCCGATTTTGGTATTGAAGTAACCACGGCGCTGTTTTGCAAACAAGGGCTTATTGATCTTTTTGAAGCGGTGGCAAACTGTGGTAAAGAACTATCTGCTAATGGCAAAAGGATCGTACAGCTGAAAGACGATTACATCCAAACCATTGATGATGCCATCTTGTTTTTGCAGGGAAAGAATCCAACACTTGCACATTTAATAAGCAAGAGAGATTTTTTACCCGAAGCAAACCGTTTTCAGCAACTTGATGATATGGACTGGGCCTTTGGCAGCATGGGCATTTTAGATAAGGCCAAACATATTGCCACCATGTACCTCGAAGACCTGAGTGATCTCATACAGGAAACCGTGGATGAACATTTTGGCTTCAGCCGTTATGCAGAAAGATTGGGAAGAAGCGCCAACAGCTTTGATGAATTGTACAACTCACTGCAACAGCCGTATACTTATATTGATGAGATATTAATAAAGATCCTGGAAACAAGGATCAAAGAAGTGGACCCGAAACTGGTAGCACTTTCCGTTCCTTTCCCCGGTAATTTATATACTTCCTTTCGCTGTGGGCAATGGATCAAAAAAAATCACCCGCATATTAAAGTGGTGATGGGTGGAGGTTTTGCCAACACGGAACTACGTTCTTTAAGCGATGCAAGAGTGTTTGAATTCTATGATTTTATTACGCTGGATGATGGTGAAGCGCCGATTGAAAATCTCATCGGTTTTATAGAAGGAAATAAAACAAAAGAAGAACTCAAAAGAACTTTTTTTGCAGAAGACGGCGCTGTTCAATACATCAATAATGCCAGCTGCAAGGATTATAAGCAAGGCGATGTTGGCACGCCCGATTACAGCGATTTCTTTTTAGACAAATATATTTCTGCTATTGAAGTAGTAAATCCCATGCACCGCATGTGGAGCGACGGCAGGTGGAACAAGCTTACCATGGCGCATGGTTGCTATTGGGGCAAGTGTACTTTCTGCGACATTTCGCTGGACTACATAAAAAACTACGAACCCATTGCTGCAAGCCTGCTTTGCGACAGGATAGAAGAGATCATAAC
This sequence comes from uncultured Ferruginibacter sp., assembly GCA_964404845.1. Classification (GTDB taxonomy): domain Bacteria; phylum Bacteroidota; class Bacteroidia; order Chitinophagales; family Chitinophagaceae; genus Ferruginibacter. The sequence goes on from CAYOLS010000048.1 coordinate 8,412, forward strand.
ACAAACAGGACAAAATGGTTTTCATTTTGTTGATGAAGCGGCTCCACCTGCTTTGATGCGATCTCTGGCCATCGAGATACTGCGAAGAAAACTGGTAGTAAGCTGGTGGACCAATGTTCGTTTTGAAAAAAGTTTTACAAGAGACCTCTGCCTGTTGCTGAAAGCATCAGGTTGCATTGCGGTAAGCGGGGGCCTGGAGGTTGCCAGCGATCGCTTACTGGAGCTGATACAAAAAGGAATTACAGTTGCACAGGTAGCAAGGGTGAACAAACATTTTACGCAGGCTGGCATCATGGTGCATGCGTACCTGATGTATGGCTTTCCTACACAAACCGCACAGGAAACAATTGATTCTTTGGAAATGGTGCGACAAATGTTTAAGGCCGGTGTTCTGCAAAGTGCCTACTGGCACCAGTTTGCCATGACAGCGCACAGTCCTGTAGGGATGAACCCCGAAAAATACAAAGTGGTAAAAGAAACAGAACTGGCAGGAACTTTTGCTAACAATGATATCGTGCATGAAGACCCGACAGGGGCCGATCATGAAAGCTTTAGTTATGGATTAAAAAAATCGTTGTTCAATTACATGCATAACCTGGGCATTGATGAGCCATTGCAAAAATGGTTTGAAAGCAAAGTGCCCAAAACAAAAGTAGATCCTGCATTTATTGAAAATGCATTGATGAGCGATGACGATCTGCATTTTAAACCTACGGCAAAAGTTGTGTACACAGGCAAGCAACCTTCAGTTGAGTATTTTACCCAATCCAAAAAAGGCATGAGCCGCGAAATGGCCACGCTGCAATTCACTTCAAAGTCTGGCTCGCATCAAATACAATTATTAAAGCAGCAGGCAGATTGGTTAGTAGCGATCCTCGATAAAATTCATGTAAGCAATTTGAAAGTATATACGCTTAAGGAGCTAATGACCAATTACGAAGGAGTAACCGCAATGGATGATTTTGAATTGTTTTGGGATAACAAGCCGATGAATACGATGTGGAAGGCGGGATTATTTGTTGTTTGATTTTGGAACGCAGATCTTCATGATGGTCATGATTTTTCTGATAAAGACGAACCTTTTGCGCCTTCCCGCCTTAGCGGTTAATCCTATATCATTTTCAATCCATAATGCCCCACGGTAGTAAATACGGCACATCTTACGAGCACACCAATGCAGCACCAGGTAACTAATTTTTTCAGGGGAGCATTAAAACCAACACCTACCGCCAAACTGATGGGCGCACCCACCGTCATGGTCCCTAAAAAGCCAAGACCGATGATACCATATTTGTCCCAAAGTTTGTACGCCAAACCATTTTTTGGTTTTTCTTCTTTTGGCGGTTTATTTCTCCTGAAAAATGCCCGGATCTGGTCGCCGAGGAAAGCAGCTACAAATACACCGATCAATCCACCAACTACGCTGGAAAGAAAAATAGTAAAGGGATGCATATCAAATGCGAAACCCGCAGGTATAGCAGCATATACTTCAAAAGTGGCAAGCCCGGCAACAGTAAAAATTTCAAGCATGGTTAGGAGTTCAAAGGTTTAAAAGATCAAGGTTCAAAGTTAGAGCGCCAATAAAAGTGAATAGTGCTTCAGCTTAAAAAAATATTAATTCTTCAATATTAAATACCTAGTAGCCTCTTACATTCTTCCCTTCAATAAAATTCATAAACGCTTTGTTACAAACTTTGTTGCCGCCGGGTGTTGGGTAATTACCGGTAAAATACCAGTCACCTTTGTTATTGGGACAAGCTTCATGTAGATCTTCAATGGTTTGATAGATCACATCTACCGGCACTTTAATATCCGAAGCAGTGATCAGCTGCGCAATTTTTTTCGACAACTGTTCCGGCATAAATGATTTGTATAGCTGTTGCACTACATTTTCTGAATGCAGTTGATTGTTTCGCTGCAACTCTTTACATTTTTCCAGCAATTCATTCAACAGGTTTTCTTTGCCTGCTTCCTTCAATAATTCTACCGCTGCACGGAACGCAACAAAGTCGCCCATTTTGCTCATATCAATCCCATAGCAATCGGGATAACGGATCTGCGGAGCCGAAGAAACAATTATGATGCGTTTTGGCTTCAGCCTGCTAAGCATCCGGATAATACTTTCTTTTAAAGTAGTACCTCTTACAATGCTATCATCTATCACCACAAGTGTATCAACATTTTCTTTTACAGTTCCATAAGTAACATCGTACACATGCTGCACCATTTCATTGCGGCTACTGTCTTCTGTGATAAAAGTGCGGAGCTTCACATCTTTAATGGCGATCTTCTCTATCCTGATCTTGCGGTTGACCATTTCTGTGAGCTTCTCTTCATCATAGTCTTTCCCCCAGCTCAGGATACGTTCAACCTTTATCTGGTTCAGGTAATCTTCAGCGCCTTTTATCAAACCATAAAAAGCAGTTTCGGCTGTATTGGGAATAAAAGAGAAAATGGTGTTCTTCAGGTCGTAGTCAACGGCCTTCAATATTGTTTTGCTCAGCTTATAACCCAATGCGATCCTTTCCCTGTAAATTTTTTCATCACTGCCACGGCTGAAATAAATGCGTTCAAAGCTGCAGGCTTTTCTTTCTTTAGGTGCTACGATCTGCTCAACAGATGCAGAGCCATCTGCTTTTACGATCAGTGCATTGCCCGGCATCAGTTCCTGTACTTCATTCTCTTCCAGGTTGAAAGCTGTACGGATAGCAGCTCTTTCACTGGCGCCCACCACCACATCATCATTGATATAATAATACGCCGGGCGGATGCCATGTGCATCCCTCATTAAAAATGCATCCCCGTTACCTACAATGCCGCCAAAATGAAAACCACCATCAAACAATGGCACTGCTTTTTTCAATACGCTCGTTACATCCAGGCGTCCCGGTTCTTTTTCATCTGCCTTTACCAGGAAATGATGCAATACTTCCATCATCGCCGCAAGATCACTCTGGCTTTGAAACTCGCCCGGGGCCATATTTACCAGCCCGAACAATTCTTCTGTATTCACTAAATTAAAATTCCCGGCCAGTGCAAGATTGCGGCTCGGGATGATATTCTTTTTTATAAAGGGATGACAAAATTCAACATTGTTCTTTCCCTGTGTTCCGTAACGAAGGTGACCTAATAAAACCTCTCCCATCACTCCCAAATGTCCCTTCATCAAACCCGGGTGTTGCAGTATATCCGGCTGGTGCCTCTCCACTTCACTTATTTCCTTACCAATTTGAGAAAAAAGATCAGCGATAGGCTGTGGTGCATTGCTTCGGTTCCGGTACAAAAACGGGTAACCCGGTTCTGTATTCAGCTTTACTGCAGCAACGCCGGCACCATCCTGGCCACGGTTATGCTGCTTTTCCATGAGCAGGTACAGCTTATTAAGGCCGTACAAAACTGAATTATATTTTTGTTGATAATAACTGAAAGGTTTGCGCAGGCGAATGAAGGCCAGCCCGCATTCGTGTTTTATTTCGTCGCTCATTGTATATTGGTTCCGGTATGAACCGGCGTTGAATGAGTTGCAAAATTAACTGATTGCAGCATGCAAAAAAAATCCTCCCGCAAGGGGAGGATCAATATTATACTTATTATAATGTTAAAGCCCGCTGATGGTAAGACCTACCTGCAGGGTTTTCATATCTGCAGCTACACCATCTTTAAAGATTCCTGTGAAGCTGTAAGCGCCAAACAGGGTGAAATTTCCATAACCTACACGGGCAGTACCTGCGAGGCGGGTTGTGTTGAAATAACTTTTAGTGCTTTCTTTAACGGTGTAGTTGTTGATAACCTTATCGTTAGCATCCCTTAAGATCTTTCCTTTGCTATGTGCATTCAGCAAAGTACCTGCTTTGATACCGATCGCAGCTTTGATCGTTTTATTTGGTGTTTCAGGATTTGCTGAAAACCTTAGTTCCAGCGGAACTTCCAGGAAAGTAGTATGCAGTTTGAATTTTTTATAGCTCTGGGCACTGTCCACATCACGGAAAGGAAGTAATGCGCTGGTAGAGCCGATATCAACGATCATCTTTTTAAAATAGTAGTTATTGGTACCGATACCAGCACCGATGGCAATGCTGAAACGTGGGTTTCCTTTAAACGGTTTGTCGAGCATTACATAAACATTGGCGCTGCGCTGCAATCCTTTCAGGTGATCCTGGATACTATCCGGCGCACCTTGCATGCTGTTGAGCCCCAGCTGTATCATAAAGTGATCCCCCGCCCTGTTGGTAAGGTCGAATTTCTTCTTTGGCTTGGAGGGATTGTCTTGCGAAAAAGCGGGTACTGTAGCCATAAAAGCGATCACCAGCACTAATAATTTTCTCATAATGTTCTCTTGTGGGGCAAAAATACTTGGCGCCACGGTTAATGAAAGGTTAAATGATTCGGGCGCAAAAGTAACATATTCAGGCCTTTTACAGAGTTTGAACCGGCTTTTTTTGAAAATAAATTAAACTAAGAAAGCCTGTTGTAAATCAGCCGGTTAATAGCTGAAATGCCCTGTGGGTAAAGGTTTCACAGGCCACTGTCCAAAGAAAAAACTTGTAATTTCACAAAAACGCCCTATTTTTATACAAGCTACCTCTTACCAATTAAGCCATTTACAGGCTTTGAGATCTCAAGATCCTCTGATAAATCAACACAACTTTCCCGGAGCAATTAAAGTATGCATTACGCTTGCGTTACTGCTTTAACTGCGATCCTCTGAACGACCTGGCCAATAATGAAATGAGCCATCATTTTTAATTATTAAAAACAGGATCATGAAACACACAAGACACTTCGCCCGCTTACCGGATATTTTTTACAGGCTGTAAAAACTACCGCTCCCTTTAGCATGCAGCATACGCTGCCTATTTATCACCTAAAAAATTAAATTATGGAACGCACATATACCTGGACATACAATGTAATAAGAAGCTGTAACAACGATCAGCACTTTGATTGTGCCGACGCCTTGATCGACCTTTTTGCCCGTAAATACGGCGCAAATTCTTCGCAGTTGCAACAACTCAAAATGTTGCGGGCGGATAAATGGATCTCCGTTCACGGGATACTCGTATAGCAATTAGTTGTTTTTGAATTATAATTAAAAGATCCGGGCCCCGCCCGGATCTTTGCTTTGTAACATTTCCTGTCTTAAACTACGGCCAGTACAGGATAATCTGTATAGCCTTTTTCTCCCGGCGTATAAAAAGTAGTGTGATCCGCTGCCTGTAACTCTGCCCCCGTTTTAAATCTTTCCACCAGGTCGGGATTAGATATAAAAGGTCTTCCGAATGCTACCAGCTCACCCTTACCCGCTTCCAGATCTGCCTCCGCTCTTTCTGCATCATACCCACCGGAAATAATAATAGTGTCGGTATAGTTTTTACCGATCGCCTCTTTTACCGAATCCGGAACCGGCGGCGCTCCCAATGCGGCATGATCCACTACGTGTATATAAACAATCCCGATTTTTTGTAACCCCTCTGCCAGCGCTATGTATTGCTCTTCAGTAGTTTCGTCCGGTACAATTTCATTGGCTACTCCAAAAGGAGAAAGACGGATCGCTGTTCTTTCTTTCCCGATCGCATTGGCTACAGCAGCCGCAACTTCCAGTACAAAACGATTACGGTTTTCAATAGAACCACCATATTGGTCTGAACGCTGGTTGGTAGCTGAATTTAGAAACTGCTCCAGCAGGTAACCGTTGGCCCCATGCAGTTCCACCCCATCAAAACCGGCTGCAACGGCAGATTTTGCAGCATGCACAAATTCATTGATCAGCGCAGGAATGTCTTTTGTAGCTATTTCTTTGGGAACAGGCAACGATACCATGCCTTCCTGGTCGGTGTACATTTGCGTATTGGTAGCAGCAACCGGGGAAGGGGCTACTACTTCTGCACCCTCAGGCAGGTTAAGCGGGTGACTAACCCGGCCCGTATGCATCATCTGAACAAAAATGTGACCGCCTCTTGCGTGTACCGCATCCGTTACTTTCTTCCAGCCCGCTACCTGGGCTTCATTGAAAATGCCCGGTATGCGGGCATAGCCCAGTCCGTTTGGAGAGGGAGAAGTACCTTCTGTAATGATCAGGCCTGCATCTGCCCGGGCACCAAAATATTCCGCCATCAGGTCGTTGGGGATATTTCCGGTTGCCCTGCTCCGGGTCATCGGCGCCATAACAATGCGGTTGGATAAAGTGATATTGCCCAGTTGATAAGGGCTGAATAATTTGCTGAAATGCTGACTCATATTACCTTTTTTAGAATTTAGTAGTTTAAAGTTTAGATTTTCTGCACTTAAAAACGTATCTTTACTTGCAAATTGCAAGGCAAATGTAAATGATAGCTTGCAATTTGCAAGTGTTTATGGAAAAAAATTTTGAAAAAGATTGTGAAAGGTCGGCCTGCGCCATCAGTAAGGCGCTGGAAGTGATAGGTGACCGCTGGTCCCTGCTTATTCTCCGGGACCTTATGTTCACCCAAAAAAGATCGTACAGCGAGTTGCAGTCCTGCGAGGAGAAGATCGCCACCAATATACTCGCCACCCGCCTCAACATGTTGGAAGCCAATGGCATCGTAGTAAAAAGTCCTGACCCGCAAAACAAGCGCCGGGTACTGTATCATTTAACCATGAAAGGGATCGACCTGCTGCCGGTGATACTGGAATTAAAAGAATGGATGAAAAAATACAACCCCGATGTAACGGATTGCCCCAGCCAGCCGAATTATGAAACGGCTTCAAGAAAGGAGGTATTGAAGGAGTTTAAGAAGAAATTGAAGAAAGAACACCTTATACATGAAGAAGCCAGAAGTTGATGGGTAGCCCAATAATCCTGGTTCTACAAACTCATGCCTTTTTCACAAATTCTGATTTTAGTGCCATAGCGCCAAAGCCATCAATTTTACAATCAATATTGTGGTCGCTGTCCACCAAACGGATATTCCGCACTTTTGTTCCGGCCTTTATACTTTGTGAACTGCCCTTAACAGGAAGATTTTTTATCGTAACAACAGAATCGCCGTTCTGAAGGATATTCCCATTGCTGTCTTTTACCACAAAAGAATCTTCTGAGCCCTTATCTTCCTCCGGGTTCCATTCATGTCCGCATTCAGGGCATGCCAACAGCGCATCCATTTGGTACACAAAGTTTGATTTACACTGAGGGCATGGAGGAAATTCAGAGCTCATAATAATAGTTTTGCTGCAAAGATAAAATATAGTGGCGGAGATTGGAATTTATCCCACAAGCTGGCATTGAAAATTCTAGCCTAAAGAAGTAAATGTGCGTCGAAATTGTTTTGTAATAAAAAAGGGGTTTCAAACAAAAAGGTTTGAAACCCTTTGTGTGGCCTACCAGGGTATGATCCTGGGACCCCCTGTCCCGATAGCTATCGGGAGAGTCAGGTACTCATGTATTTTTGGAGTAATTTCTCAGAAATTTCAGGAAAGCGTTTTAGATTTTCCAAATAAATTTTGCTCTTCATTTTTTTAATATATCGCTCAATATTTACAGCCTGGGCAAATGATACACATTCGATAAGAAAAAATATTTCCCAATCATTCGCAAACGCCGTTCAACGCTTTCCTGGGTAACTCCAACATAATATCTGCCGGAGGAAGGGCTGAATAAGATATAGCAAGCAATCATTTGCTAAAACAAAAAACCGCTTCTGAAAAACAGAGGCGGTTTATGTCGTGGGCCCACCAGGGCATGATCCTGGGACCCCCTGATTATGAGTCAGGTGCTCTAACCAACTGAGCTATAGGCCCTGTTATCAACAGAATTCCGGCAATTACCAGGAGTTCTATTTTTAATAACGGACGGCAAAACTAACTAAATTCAGATATTTGCCGAAATGAATTTTTTAAAAATATGCCGGAACTGAAAAATATCGTATTTGATTTAGGTGGCGTGCTGCTGGACATTGATTACGGAAAAACAAAGATCTCTTTTGAAGAGCTGGGCTTTAACCAGTTTGATAAAATGTACACGCAATACAGTGCGGATATGCTTTTCAGCGACCTGGAAACCGGCAAGATCAGTAACGATCATTTTTTCGATTACCTTGTAACAGCCGCCGACGGAAAAGTAACCAAAGGGCAGATCGCTACGGCCTGGAACGCCATGCTGGGTAATTTCAGGGTAGCAAGTCTCGGTTTCCTGGAAGAACTGTCCAAAAAGTTCAGGCTTTACCTGCTCAGCAATACCAACGCCATTCACCTGGAAGCATTCAATGAAATATTCAGGCGGGAAACGGGCAAAGCTTCGCTGGACGCTTATTTTACCAAAGCATATTATTCCAATAATATCGGCTACCGCAAACCGAATGATGATGTGTTTGAATTTATTTTAAACGATGCGGGGATAAAAGCAGAAGAAACGTTGTTCATCGACGATTCTTACAATAATATAGAAACGGCGAAAAAGCTGGGCTTTAAAACACACTTGTTGCTGGCCGGGGAGAAAATTGAAGCCCTGAATTATGCAGAATATTGAACAGCAGAAACGCTAAAGTGCAAAGAAAATCAGCGAAAATCTGATTGTCATGAAGATCTGCGTCCCTACTTAACCTCCTCAAAATCAATATAATCCTTATCTACAGGTTTGTTGGACGAAGAGGTATTGCCCGTATTGGTCTTTATATAACCATCCCTTTCAAACTGCTGGCGCTGCTGCTCTTCCTGCATTTTCTGCTGCATCTGGCCTACCTGGTCCCGCATGCGCTTGCTGGCATTGTACACCGGGATGATGAACTCAAAGATGAGCTTATACAACATGTAGAACACAAATATCAAAAACAATGTCTTTAACATGGCGCAAAGATATTGCGGCTGCAAATTATCCCGCTGTTAAATTTTGACAGACAGCCCTCCCGAATGTTTGGACGGTAGCAAATGCTTTTGTATATTTGCACTCGGAAAAAGAAACAGAAAGAAGGGAACAGGGTTGTTCCCTTCTGCTTTTTACAAATATGAGCAGTTCAAACCAGATAGAGCAGGTAGAAAAATTACTGCAGCCTTTGCTGACAGACGATATTTTTTTAATAGAAATAAAGGTAAAACCTACCCCGCCGGTGCTGGGTTTTTTGTTAATTAAAATTTTATAAGAACTTTTGTT
>CAYOLS010000049.1:0-8631 GCA_964404845.1 uncultured Ferruginibacter sp.
CATTGTCCATTTTTGCAATTTCATCAGCCGCCCATTTCATTTTTGGCCCCAGCTTTTTGCCCAGCGTCTTGAAATTGGCTTTGGCCTTTTTGCGGATGAAATCATTATCAGCTGCCAGTATCTCTATTTCTTTAATATTTGTCTCCGACTTGATAATGCTTTCCACCAGGCGGATATTTTCTGTCATTTCTGCATCGAGAGAAGGAATGAACACTTTTTGTAACGGCTGTCTTACCTTGATATTTACTTTTTTACGGAGTGATAATACCAGGGAAGAAGCATCCTGTGCCAGCTGCATCCTTTTTTCCAGGCCGGTGTTGATCACGGATTCATCTGCCTTAGGGAAAAATGCATGGTGAACAGATTCATGATCAAAACGTTTGGTCACTTCATTCAGGTTCACAAATAACCAGTCAGCAAAGAACGGCGCTACAGGAGCGATCAGCCTTGTGATGGTTTCAAGACACTCGTACAATGTCTGGTAAGCGCTTATCTTGTCATGCTCATATTCACCTTTCCAGAAACGGCGACGGCAGAGGCGTACATACCAGTTGCTCAGCAAGGTATCTGTAAATTCTTCAATTGCACGGCCAGCTTGTGTTGGCTCGTAACTGTCAAAGCTTTCTTCTACTGTTTTTATCAAACTGTTGAGAGAAGACAATATCCACTGGTCAATTTCAGGCCTGTCTTTTACAGGAATATACTGTTCACTGAAAGTAAAGTCATCCACGTTGGCGTACAGTGCAAAGAACTGGTAGGTATTGTATAAAGTACCAAAAAATTTGCGCTGCACTTCCTTGATGCCTTCTTCATCAAATTTCAAACTATCCCACGGCGATGCATTCGTAATGAGGTACCATCTTGTTGCATCAGGACCGTATTTATCAATGGTAGCAAACGGGTCAACCACGTTGCCCAGGCGCTTACTCATTTTATTACCATTCTTATCCAGCACCAGGCCATTGCTCACAACGGTTTTGTATGCAACCGAATCAAACAATAGAACGCCGAGTGCGTGCAGGGTGTAGAACCAGCCTCTTGTCTGGTCAACACCTTCTGCAATAAAATCAGCCGGGAAATTCTGTTTGAAGGTTTCCTTATTCTCAAACGGAAAATGCCATTGTGCATAAGGCATGGCACCGCTGTCGAACCAAACGTCTACCAGGTCTGGTATGCGTTTCATCGGCTTGCCGGTATCGCTTACCAAAGTGATATCATCCACATAAGGTTTGTGCAGATTGAGTATGCCTTCGTGCAGGTAATGCGTATTGGTATCGCCGCCCAAAGTTTCGGCGGCTCTTTTTATTTCGTTGTTGAGCTCTTCAATGGAGCCGATGCATTTTTGTTCGCCACCTTCTTTTTCGTCGATGAAATTTCCATCGGCATCTATGCTTTTCCAGATAGGTAATGGCGTACCCCAGTAGCGGCTGCGGCTCAGGTTCCAGTCCACCATATTTTCCAACCAGTTGCCAAAACGGCCTGTGCCGGTGCTGGCAGGTTTCCAGTTGATGGTCTTGTTCAGCTCCACCATACGATCCTTTACAGCCGTAGTTTTGATGAACCAGGCATCCAATGGATAATAAATGATCGGCTTATCCGTACGCCAGCAATGCGGGTAATTGTGCTCGTATTTTTCTACTTTGAAAGCACGGTTCTCCAGTTTTAATTTTACGGCGATGTCAACGTTCACATCAACATAGTTGGGATCGTTCTTGTAATCCTTCACGTAACGACCGCTGAATTCACCTACGCCATCTACAAACTTTCCTTCTTTATCTACCAGCGTTAAAATACCGAGGTTATTTTTTTGTCCAACCTTATAGTCATCTGCGCCAAAAGCAGGAGCAGTGTGTACAATACCTGTACCATCTTCCGTGGTAACAAAATCGCCGGTGATAACACGGAAGGGTTGAGCGCCTGGTGTGATCTCCTGTACTTTTTCTAAAGTATTTGCTTTAAACGGAAGCAGTTGCTCGTATTGTAATCCTTCCAGTTCACTTCCTTTGAAAGAGGCTGCTATTTTCCATGGAATAACCTTGTCACCCTGTTTGTATGCTGCAAAATCGCCGTTCTCTACATCTGCTTTAAAATACTTGCCCAGCAATGGTTTTGCCAATACAACATTGATGGGTAAGAAGGTATAAGGATTGAATGTTTGCACCACTACATATTCAATGTTTGGGCCTACCGTCAAGCCAAGATTGGATGGTAATGTCCACGGCGTTGTCGTCCAAGCCATCAAATAAATAGCTCCCTCAACACTTTCCACTTTCCACTTTCCATTTTCAACTAATCTGAACATCACTACCGCACTCGTATCCTTCACATCTTTATAAGTGCCCGGTTGGTTCAACTCATGGCTTGATAAACCTGTACCCGCCGCAGGAGAATAAGGCTGTATGCTCACACTTTCGTAGAGATAACCTTTTTTATACAGCTCGCTTAAACACCACCAAAGTGTTTCAATGTAATCATTTTTAAAAGTGATATAAGGATCGTTCAGATCAACCCAGTAGCCCATCTTTTTAGTGATATCGTCCCACTTGTCTTTGTACTTCAATACCTCCCGGCGGCAGGTAGCATTGTACTCTTCTACCGAAATGGTTTTGCCGATATCTTCTTTGGTGATGCCTAATAATTTTTCAACGCCCAGCTCAACGGGCAGGCCATGGGTATCCCAACCGCCCTTGCGTTTTACCTGGAAATCCTGCATGGTCTTATAGCGGCAAACCAGGTCTTTTAAGGTCCTGGAAATAACGTGGTGAATGCCGGGCATTCCATTGGCACTTGGCGGGCCTTCAAAAAACACGAAAGGCGTTTTGCCTTCCCGCAGGGAAACGCTTTTTTCAAACGCTTCTTTTTCTTTCCATTTATTTAAAATCTCACTGCCTATTTCCGGCAGGTTCAGTTGTTTGTATTCTTTGTATCTCAGCGACATATATAGGTTCTCCTTCTGTTCTTAAAAAATGAAGTGTGCGAAGTTAATAAAATTATTGCCAGGAGCCTTGTTGCGGTACAATTTTTGCAACATTTACAGGCTGAAATGAGGGTGGTATTTCATCTACCGCAAAGCGGGTAGGGGCGACCGTAAATTTCCTGTATTTTGGTCCAGTTATCCACAGTAAAGGATGTTTGGCACAGTATTGGAAAGTAACAAAGCGCTAACGAAATATCTTATAAACTTAACCATGTTAATTTATGAAAAACACCTTCCTTTTAATATGCACCGGATTAATGCTAACGATCGGAGCACAGGCACAAACGAAGAAAAAAGCACCAGTAACACCTAAAGTAAACGTTCCGGAATCAGTAGACGCTTCCTTTAAATCAAACTTTACCGTTGCTGAAAACAACAAGTGGACCAAGAATTATACTGGTAATTACGTAGCTACTTTTACCAATGCAGACGCAAGGACACAAGTTTCGGAATTCAACCCGGGCGGTGTATGGGTAAAATCAAAAACAACTTTTGACGTAGCAAACCCATTACCGGAGAGCATTACAACAGCTGTACAGGCAAAATATTCAGGTTCAACCATTAGCGAACTTGAAAAAGTTGAGATCGCAGGCATGGCTCCTTATTACAGGGTTAAACTGACAACAGCTGATACAAAAACAAAAGAAATAATATTGAACGAAGAGGGATCAATGGTCCGTCTATAAAGATTTTTGCTGGTTTAGGGTTTTATTAGGGTAAAACGGGAGTAGTCTTACTCCCGTTATTTTAGATTCAGCAATTTTCTGTTCAATGCTATAAAAGATAGTGTATATCCAATAACCTCCGTTTTAAAATTCAATTTCCGAAGACCTCTGGAAAAAACCTATTCACAAGACCGAGAAGCATCTCTAATAATAGAGATGCTTTTTTAATTTAGAATGCTGATCATTATGATTTTCATGATAGGTCATGATAATTAACTGCATAAAGAAGAAGTTCTCTGGTTAAAAAAGAGAAAAATCATAATAAATCATGACAATCATGAAAATCTGCGTTCTTAAATCCTAGTGTAAAAGCAATTCGCAGGGCTTGATGCCTGTGTGCTTTTTAAACGCCGTGCTGAAGTGGGAGATAGAGGAATAGCCGAGCATCATAGAAACTTCCGTAACGCTCAATCCTTTATCGTACAGGAGGTATTTTGCATGCTCCATCCTTTGGCCCTGGTAAAAATCGAAGATAGTAGTACCGAAAATCTCTTTAAAGCCTTTTTTGAGGTAACATTCGTTGATCGCCACTTTACGGCTCAACGCCTTGATGGTGATAGGTTCGCCGATATGTTGCAACAGGATCTCCCTTGCTTTCATAATCTTTTCCCTGTCAGCCTCGTTGGCCAGGAACTTACAGGTGAAAACGGGTTCTTCTTTTTCGCCCAGCATGCAATCCATACTGTACAACAGCAGTATCTGGGTTTGTGCGTTGATGAAGATATTCTCTAAAGTATCGGTATAATTATGATTCAGCAATGCTTCTATCGCCATCCTTGTTTTGGTACAAAGCGGCAGCATCTTTGAAAATGAGGTCGTGTGGTTAAAAGAAAGCACATTATCCGTCAGGCTCTGCGGGTTATTGTGCGCTTTGGCAAACTGCTGTAGATAAACAGGGGAGAAGCTGAAGCTCAGCACATCCAGGCTATCTACCTTTTCAATACAGGTTTTGGAAGCGTTCAGCTTGCAATAGTTACATTCAGCCTGTTTTTCCCTGCAATACACATTCCCTGTCACACAAAAGCGCAATTCCAGGAAATTAGCCGTAGGATTGTTCTTTTCGTAATGATAAACCAATACGCCCGTGTCTTCCACATCCCATTGAGGGTTCTTTTTATAGCGGTTGATGGCATATTTTACCGAACCCGGCACCATACGGTCTACCTGCTGCAGTACTTCCAGCTCATTGTGCATGAAAGGTTGCTTGTGGGCTAAGGCTAATATGTCAACTGGTTGATACATTGAAAAATTTCGATGCAAATATACGGAAGGAAATTGAAAAGAAAGATCAATGTTTAAACTTTTAATGAAATTAGTCCATAGCCGGGTGTTCCGACTTATAGTCTTTTCTTATATCTCATCACCCATATCTCATAGTTCATACCCCGTGTAAAAGTCTTTACAACTTGTTCACAAAATACCCTCTTTTTAAAGCCGTTTTCCTGCTCAAAAACGCCTGTTTTTCATTACATTTGCAGGAATGTGAATGTTCACATTTTTAAAGCGATTTACAAGCATATATGAGTACAGAAGAAGCAGTAGTTCCTACCCCGGCCAATACTGGCTATAGTGCAGACAGCATACAGGTTTTAGAAGGTTTGGAAGCGGTTCGTAAAAGGCCCGCTATGTATATAGGGGACATCAGTGTAAAAGGTCTCCATCACCTGGTTTATGAAGTAGTAGATAACTCCATTGACGAAGCCCTAGCAGGCCATTGTAAAAACATCTCCGTTACTATCAACGAAGACAATTCTATCACCGTTCAGGATGATGGCCGTGGTATCCCTACAGGTATGCATACCAAAGAGAACCGCAGTGCGCTGGAAGTGGTTATGACCGTACTCCATGCCGGTGGTAAATTCGATAAAGGATCATACAAAGTATCCGGCGGTTTGCACGGTGTTGGTGTGAGTTGCGTGAACGCATTGAGCACCAAGCTGCATGTGACCGTACAGCGGGAAGGAAAGATATTTGAGCAGGAATATGCCACAGGTATCCCTCAGTACGCCGTAAGGGAAATAGGTACCAGTGATAAAACAGGTACCAGGGTGCATTTCTGGCCCGATGGCAGCATTTTTACCGAAACAGTTTATAATAAGGATATACTGGAAGGCCGTTTGAGAGAACTGGCTTACCTGAACCGTAAGATCAATATTACACTCAACGATCTGAGGGATATTGACGACAACGGTAAAACCTATACCAAGAATTTTTACAGCGAAGGCGGTATCGTGGAGTTTGTAGAAACGATCGACAAAAATGCCAACAGGGCATCTTTGATACCAACCACTATCTACTGCGAAGGACACGACGAAAAAAGCAATGTGGCCGTAGAAGTAGCCATGCTGTACAACGCCAGCTACCAGGAGCATATCTTCAGCTATGTGAACAATATCAATACCATTGAAGGTGGTACGCATGTGGCCGGTTTCCGTCGAAGCATTACCCGTGTGTTCAAAGCATATGGCGAAAAAGAAGGGATGTTCGAGAAAGCCAAAGTGGCCATTGAAGGGGACGATTTCCGGGAAGGTATCAGCGCCATCATTTCTGTAAAAGTTCCTGAGCCACAGTTTGAAGGGCAAACCAAGACCAAGTTGGGCAACAGCGAGGTAATGGGTATTGTGGATACTACGCTGAGCCGTGTACTGGAAGCCTACCTGGAAGAAAACCCGAAGGATGCCAAAACCATCATACAAAAAGTAATTCTCGCCGCACAGGCCCGTGCCGCTGCCAAGCGTGCAAGGGATATGGTGCAACGCAAGAGCGTGCTGACCGGCGGTGGATTACCAGGTAAGCTGGCTGACTGTTCTGAAAAAGATCCCGGTATGTGCGAGCTGTTCTTAGTCGAAGGGGATTCGGCGGGCGGTACTGCCAAACAGGGCAGGGACAGGAGCTACCAGGCCATCCTGCCATTGCGTGGTAAGATCCTGAACGTAGAAAAAGCGATGGAGCATAAGATCTACGATAATGAAGAGATCCGCAACATGTTCACGGCGCTTGGTGTAAAAAGAGGAACGCCGGAAGATCCGAAAGCACTCGATATTTCAAAACTGCGTTATCACAAACTGATCATTATGACGGATGCCGATGTGGACGGAAGCCATATCGCTACATTGATCATGACCTTTGTTTTCAGGTATATGAAAGAACTGGTTGAACAGGGATATGTTTACATCGCTCAGCCACCTTTATACTTAGTGAAAAAAGGAAACAACCAGCAATACGCTTGGAATGATACAGAACGCAAAGCCGCCATACAGGAAATAGGCCAGGGCAAAGATGAAAGCGTGAACGTACAGCGTTACAAGGGTCTCGGTGAAATGAACGCAGAGCAATTATGGGAAACCACCATGAACCCCGCCACCCGTACTTTAAAGCAGGTAACGCTGGAAAGCCTTACTACTGCCGACGGTGTATTCAGCATGCTGATGGGAGATGAAGTACCACCAAGAAGGGAATTCATTGAAACTCATGCGAAATATGCAAAAATTGACGTTTAAAAGTTCAAAGTTTAAGGTTCAAAGTCGATTGGACGCATAAAATAAATATTAAGTATTTTTTTAATTCAGTAGTGTTATTTAAGTTATTTTGGTGAAACCAAAAATTTTAGTAGCTTGTACCATTACAACCCATTATTACTAACATAAAAACGATTACAATGAGTAAGATGCTAACAGCGTATTGCATGAAAACCAAAGAAAAAAATGTTCCAATGCAAGATGCAGTAATAACTAAAACAAGTCGTGGTGGCTATATGGCACAAGGCCACGATGGTAAAGGAAATAAAATGACAACCATGCTGGCAGAAGCAAAAGCTTTGGAAGCCGTAAAAGACGGTGTAGCTAAAAAAGGCTGGTAATCCGATTTTGCCGGTTAATATTTTTAAAGAGCCCCTTTCCGGGGCTTTTTTAGTTTATTTCCCTTCCTTTAAAGGTCTTAACCTTTATAGATTTTTCATTTTGTAAAGTTTCGATATACCTCTTGTTGTTTTTGCCCTCTGCAATGTTAAAAGTGCTGTTGGTCAACTTTGCCCCATTCATATAGGCATAGGCATAATCGGTCTTTGTATGAAACTGTGTAAAACTGCAGTTATTAATAGTTACTGTATTTTTTGCAGAAGCCGGCATATAATCGAAATAGCCAAAATGGGCTTCAAAAACACAGCCGTCAAAACGTAAAGCAGAGTTAATGATGCCTGCTCCAAACAGGAATGGCTTGCTAGGTTTCTTATTAGAGAACGCCCCTATGCTATCGGAAAAAAAACACTTTACAAACTCTACCTTATTCCTGTCTGCTAAACTGCTGTTATAATAATTGACGGAGTTGTAGAATTTACAATTTTCAAAATAACTGTCTTTTGCTGCAATAAAAGTGAAGTCGTCAAATGCATGAAACGATGAGTTCCTGACCACAAAAGAAGAATCATTCTGGTAGGCATTATTAAAAGGCGAACCATTGTTGTACAGCGATGTACAATTGTTAATGGATACATTCTTTACGCCCATACCCGTTTCATCTTCAAAGCCCATTCCCGAGAGCGGTGCTGTTTTTATTTTTCCATTTGCAGCAAAACCGCTGCTATCAAATTTGCTGAAGCTGACTTTGATCCCTTTACCCCCGGATACATAAAAATTGGCCCACCCGTTTTTGGTAAAGCTGCTGTTATTAATAACAATATCCTGGTCGGCATTGTTAAAATAGGCATTCCTGTTTTTGATGTGCAACCCGATGGTACCAAAATCTGTTTCTTTTACATTTTCTATTTTAATACCAGCACAGTCACCTATAAATATAGCAGTGGACTGCATTTCATAACCCTGTGGGAGAGCAGAATTATAAGAACCTCCTAATACATGATTACGGCTATTGCCATCAATAGCAATATTGCTAAAGATTTTTTATGCGTATTCTTTTAAAAATAACGATGAT
>CAYOLS010000049.1:8641-11908 GCA_964404845.1 uncultured Ferruginibacter sp.
TTATTTTTTTACATTCATAAAACTTAAAAATACTTCCACCGCTCATAGATACATTTTTATTGCCGGCCCATTTTACAGCTGGTTCAAAATTTATAAAAGCAGAATCGATCTTATCCCCATTATTAAAATGATAGTAGCCTGCAAACCAATAAGCGGTTATATTGTATTGATGCTTGTATAATTCATTTGCCGGTAGTTGAGAAAAAGCATTGCTGATGGTGTCTCGTTTGATCGTTTTGTTCTTTGTACGATAAGGCGGCGTTACCAGCCTGTAGCCATATGGCGGTAAAATTAAATCGAACCCTTTTTTCAGCCAGTCTGATTCTATAATTACCCTGGCTGATTGTGGCCCCGGGAGTTCACCGGTCAAAGGGTCAAAAGCGCCGAATTTGATATCATCCTTTAGCTTTATTCGTGCGCCTGCCGAACCTTTGATAGTTACATTTGTACATTGTTTCAATGAAAAAATATCTGTAGAATCCGGTATTGAAAAGTTTACATCGGTCCATACTTCCCCCTTAATGCTTAAAGGCTTTTTCAAAACCTGTCCCACCATATAAGTTCCCGGAGGGATCTGCAGTATGGTATTTCCTTTTCTTGCGTTAATGAATTTTGCAGCTTTTCTAAAAGCAATGTGATCATCGGAACGGCCATCGCCTTTTGCACCAAAATCTGTTTTAATATTTCTTGTTACTATTTGTGCACAGGAACTCAAAGTGAATGTAGCGAGCAACAGGATCATCGTTATTTTTAAAAGAATACGCATAAAAAATCTTTAGCAGAACAGGTTAACTTAATTACAGGCTAAGATAGTTCATCGGCATTTTATGCTATCGCCCGCCTTTAAAAAATTGGCCGTTTTTAACTATATTTATCAGGAAATGAAATCACTCCTAACTGTTGTCTTAGTTTTTTTATTACTACAACCATCTTCAGCACAGCAATACACTTTAAATGGTAATGCTACCCAGATTGATTGCCATTGTTACCGGCTCACCAATAATGCCGGCAACCAAAGCGGATCGGTTTGGAACAATAACAGGATCGACCTGACCAATTCCTTCGACTTTGTTTTTGATGTGTACCTCGGCCAGTTCAATAGCCCGGGAGCAGATGGAATTGCGTTTGTATTACAGCCCATCAGTACGAGTGTGGGCTCTACAGGTGGAGGGCTCGGTTTCCAGGGCGTGTCGCCTTCGATCGGTGTAACGCTGGATACTTACCAGAATACCAGCCCGGATAATGACCCCGCTTACGATCATATAGCTATACAGCGCAACGGCGACCTGTCGCATGTAAGCGGCAATAACCTGGCAGGACCAATGCCCATATCTTCTTCCAGCGATAATATAGAAGATGGTATTGAGCACAAGCTCCGGGTAACATGGGATGCCACTACCAAAACACTCACCACTTATTTTGACGGCGTGCAGCGGGTAAGCGTGACCAATGATTTTACCAATACCACATTTGGTGGCAACCCGCAGGTATTCTGGGGTTTTACCGGTTCCACCGGCGGTGAATCAAATGAACAAAGATTCTGTACCGCACTAACACCCGCCTGGAATTTTCTGCCCAATCAAAAAAGATGCATAGGTGAGGCCATCCAGTTCATGAACGCAAGCATCTCCTTTACCACCATTGCAAAAATGTACTGGAACTTTGGGGACGGCAGCAATATCGATTCCGTGAATGCAAACCCTGTGCATACTTATACTGCTGCAGGTATTTACACGGTGAGCCAGAAAGTAAGAGGTGCCGATGGTTGCGAAGAAACCAATACACAAACAGTGATCGTAGGCAGCAAGCCATTTGCAAGTTTCACTGCACTTGATACCTGCGTCAATAACACTACGCAGTTTACCGGTACTTCTTTTGTAAGCGTTGGAACCGTTAATACATGGTATTGGGACCTTGACAATGCAGGAGCTACATCTGCGCTTCAGAACCCTGCTACTGTTTACAGCACATACGGAATAAAGAATATTAAGCTCGCAGTAAAATCACTGGAAGGCTGCGAATCAGATACAGTTTATAAGACCGTACGCATCCGGTCAAGGCCAGATGCAGATTTTACTTTTGTTGATTCCTTATGCCTGGGCGATACCTATACTTTTAATGCCACTTCTTCCAATGCAGACGGACTGCCTGTTGATCTTTACCAGTGGAGGGTTGATGGCATGCTCATGGGTACTACCAGTTCCACGCTAAATCATGTTTTTACAACACCCGGTCCGCACGATGTAACATTGATCGCATTTAATGGTCCTGCGCCGCCTACCTGCTTAAAGTTGGTGAACAAAACTGTATTTGTATCAGATAAGCCACGTGCTGCGGTAAAAGTAATACAGGCATGCGAAGCTCAATCCGTGCAATTGCTGGATTCGTCCTATACCACAGACAACCTTTCAATAACCGCCTGGTGGTGGGACCTTGGCAATGGCCAGTTTTCCATGCAACAAAATCCAACAACCACTTATGCAACAGATGGCCCGGTGACCATCAGGCTGGTGGTATTCAATAATAAAGGTTGCAAGAGCGATACATTGACGACCACCATACAGGTAGCATCAAAGCCTGTTGCAAAATTTGGACAGAGTGAAGGCCTGTGCAATAACAGCAGCATACAATTCTCTGATTCTTCCACAGCAGATAATGCTACCATCGCCCAATGGGAATGGATACATAACAACAGCGTTTTCAGTACACAGCAGCATCCGGCAAATATATTCCCGGTTGGTTCTAATACAGTTGGTCTTTCAGTAGTAAGTAATTTCGGGTGCAAGTCTGATACAGTCTACCATACTTTTAATATCAAATCCAAACCATCAGTAAGCATGAATTTTGATGATGCCTGTAAATTCAGCGAAGTCGTTTTTACAGCCAGCGAAACGAGTGCTATTGGCATTACCAGCTGGCACTGGGATTTCGGTGATGGCAATACATCCACCGGCAATCCTGCAACACATGTATATAATAACAACAATACCTACACGGTAAAATTATATGCCATTTCAGTAGAAGGTTGCTCATCAGATACAATAGATGCGCCCATCATTATTTATGGTACCGATGCTTTTGCAGGCAATGATATTATTGCAGCAGCAAACCAGCCTATCCGGCTGAATGCCACCGGTGGTCTTAGCTATGAGTGGTCGCCGTCAACAGGGCTTAGCGCAACCAATATTCCTGATCCCGTGGCCAATAATGCAGTGGACAGAACCTACTACCTGCGTGCCTTTACACCCGAAGGTTGTGAAAGTTATG
>CAYOLS010000049.1:12008-17515 GCA_964404845.1 uncultured Ferruginibacter sp.
GTGGACAGAACCTACTACCTGCGTGCCTTTACACCCGAAGGTTGTGAAAGTTATGATACCATAAACATTAAAATTTACAAAGGTCCTGATATTTATGTACCTGGTGCGTTTACCCCTAACGGTGATGGCCGCAATGATGTATTAAAACCTATACCTGTCGGCATTACGGTATTTGATTATTTTGTGGTGTACAACCGCTATGGTCAATTGGTATTTAAAAGCAGCAATCCCAATATTGGCTGGGATGGAAGAGTAAAAGGTATGGAGCAGACAGGGAATTTTGTGTGGATGGTTTCAGGAACAGATTTCAGGGGTAATAAAATTTTTAAGAAAGGTTCCGTATTGCTCATAAAATAATATCGCTTATTTATGCGATTGTAAAATGCAGCAGCATACAGCAACTTTATGGTTCTAAAACCGCTGTATGAAAAAACATGTATTGTCGCTGCTCTGTATTATTCCTGCCTTCGCTATGGCACAACCTGCGAATGACGATCCCTGCGGAGCATTTAATATTCCTATCATCAATTCAGGAACTGTAGCATGCAACCAGGTAAATGTCTCCATGGCAGCCGCAACCTACAACCCGGCCATTGCTACAGCTTTGTTTTGTGGCAACACGGGTATAACGCATGCAGATACCTGGTACAGTTTTACCATGCCCGCAAGCGGGAAGATCATCATCCATACAAGTGTACCGGTAGGTTCGCCGGACACAGATGCGGGTATGCAATTGTACAGCGCTGCTACCTGCAATGGTCCGCTCACACTGGTATCCTGCGATGACGATGCCGGCCCGGGCAATATGCCTCTGATCAGTTATACAGGAATTGCAGGTAATGTTTATTATATCCGCTTCCTGGAGTATGATGGTGGTGTGGATGGTAATTATAATATTTGCCTCACTGACCCTTCACCTCCATTGGCAACAACCAATGTCGGAATAGGCATCACTGGCCCGGACAGCACGCTGGATGTAAATGGTAATATGAAAGTACGTGGAGGAACAGGATTGAATAATCTAACAGTTTCCAGTGCACTTACTATCAAATCGGGCAATCCCGGTGCTAATAAAATATTGACAAGTGATGCCACCGGAGTGGCTACATGGCAAACGCCTCCGGTTATACCAGTTGTACCTACAGCACAATCGCAGCACCCTGCTGTTATTGCATCATTTGAAACAGGCAATGTGCCGAATGAAATGGACCTGAGCAATGGTGTGCAAAGGGGGCTAAGGTTCAGGCTGGAAACGGTGGACAATGGCAACATGTACAACGACAGCATATTCACAGCTCCTTCTGCAGGTGTGTATAGCATAAGCCTGCAGGTACAGGCTACTGCCAGCGGGCTTACCCCATCACCTACTGCCAATTATATTGAGCTGCAGGTAGAGCCGCTTCAGTCCGGTCCTTTTTATTATTGCCAGGCCTACTTCGTTAACACTGCTACAGGATTTGCACAGATCACATTTAATAAATTGTATTTATTGAATGCAGGAGACAGGTTGCAGTTCAATATTCAAAGAGGAGGTATTGCCGGAACAGTAAAGATATTCAGTAGCACCCGCAATTTCATAAGCATATACAAAGTGTATTAGCGGTTGAAGATACTCCTGTGCATTTTTGATATGAAGCTGTAGAGGCTGCTCATATCTTTAACATCTTCAACTACAAGAATACCATTCTTGCCTACCTGCTTCAGCTTTCCTTTATTGGTGCCGGTTTGCAGGAACTGTAAAATGCCATTAAAAGTATTGCTCTGGAAGTATGGACTATCGGGGTTGCCAACAAAGAAACATTTGAGCGTTTCATTTTTCAGGAAGAGTTTTTCAAAACCTAATTCAACAGATAATTTTCTTACTCTTACGGTTGTAAACAGGTCTTCTACTTCTGGTGGTACAGGACCAAAGCGATCGCTCAATTCATTGTGGAAGGAAGTGAGCTGCTCTTCTGTTTCGCAATTATCCAGTCTTGAATAAAGGCTCAGCCTTTCTGTAATACTTTCTACGTAACTATCAGGAATTAAAATTTCAAGATCCGTATCAATGCTGCAGTCTTTTACAAAATCATCCTGCTGCTGGATCTCTTCTTTGAACAGGTCCCTGAATTCATTGCGTTTTAATTCTTTGATGGCTTCGTCCAGTATCTTCTGGTACATTTCAAAACCTATTTCTGCAATAAAGCCACTTTGCTCCCCGCCCAGTAAATTACCGGCACCACGTATATCAAGGTCACGCATGGCGATCTGGAAGCCGCTGCCCAGGTCACTGTATTGTTCCAGTGTTGACAGGCGTTTGCGGCTATCGGGTGGCAATGTGCTCATTGGCGGCGCCAGCAAATAAGCGAATGCTTTTTTATTGCTGCGACCTACACGGCCACGCAACTGGTGAAGATCGCTCAAGCCGAATTGATGCGCATTGTTTACGATGATGGTATTTACATTCGGAATATCAACACCACTCTCTACAATGTTGGTACAGATCAGCACATCGTATTTCCTGTCCATAAAATCCAGGATGGTATCTTCCAACTGATCGCCTTCCATTTGTCCATATGCATAAGCAATGCTAAGGTCAGGACACAAGCCTTGTATCAGCACTTTCATTTCTGCCAAACCTTTTACCCGGTTGTGAATGAAAAATACCTGGCCGCCTCTTTCCGTTTCATAATAGATCATATCACGGATGGCATCTTCATTGAACACCTGTACTTCCGTTTGTATTGGCTGGCGGTTAGGTGGCGGTGTATTGATGATGCTTAAATCCCTTGCGCCCATCAAACTGAATTGTAAAGTTCTTGGGATAGGCGTTGCCGTTAGTGTAAGCGAATCAACAGTAGTACGAAGCGTTTTTAGTTTTTCTTTTGCTGCTACGCCAAATTTCTGCTCCTCGTCAATTACCATCACGCCCATATCTTTGAACTTAACGGCATTGCCCAGCAACGAATGGGTACCTACAATGATATCTATCTTTCCTTCTTCTAATTTTTTAAGCGTATCCTTTTTTTCCTTGGCAGATTTAAAACGGTTTACAAAATCAACCGTTACAGGAAAATCCTTTAAGCGTTCACTGAAGGTTTTGTAATGCTGGTAAGCTAAAATGGTTGTAGGCACCAGCACCGCAGCCTGTTTGCCATCACATACGGTTTTAAATGCAGCACGGATAGCGATCTCTGTTTTACCAAAACCTACATCACCACAAACCAACCTGTCCATCGGCGATGATTTTTCCATATCCCGCTTCACATCTTCCGTTGCCTTAGCCTGGTCGGGTGTGTCTTCATAAATAAAGCTCGCTTCCAGCTCGGTTTGCATGTAGTTGTCAGGGCTGTGAGCAAATCCTTCCAGGCTTTTGCGCTGTGCATATAATTTGATCAGGTCTGTTGCAATATCTTTTACCTGCTTCTTGGTTTTTTCTTTCAGCTTGCTCCACACATCACTACCCAGCTTATTCATTTTAGGAATGCTGCCTTCCTTACCGCTGTACTTGCTTATTTTATGCAGCGAAGAAATATTTACATACAACAGGTCACCATCCTTGTATTGTATGCGAACCGCTTCCTGCATCTTTCCATTGGCTTCAATTTTTTGAAGACCGCTGTATACACCTACTCCATGATCAATATGCGAAACATAGTCGCCCGGTTGCAGTTCCCGCAGGGTTTTTAAAGTAAGCGCTTTGTTCTTGCTGAAGGCCTGCTTCACTTTGTATTTGTGGTAACGCTGAAAAACCTGGTGATCGGTGTAACAAACCAGCTTCAGGTCATCATCAATAAAACCTTCATGAATGGAAACAGGAATAGGTGTGAGCTGTATCTCTGCTTTCAGGTCGGTGAAAATGCTGTGCAGCCTTTCCAGTTGTTTTGCCTGGTCTGCAAAAATGAAAATATTGTATTTATTGGCCTCAAAGCCTTGCAGGTTCTTTATTAAAATATCGAACTGGCGATTGAATGCTGGTTGCTCCTTGGTATGATAGCTGATCTCGGTATCTGCAAAGAATTTTTTGTTGCCGAATTCCAGCGTATGCCTGTTCTTTATTTCAGCTTCAAGAACAGCTGCGCTGATAAAATCATTGGCCGATACATCCTGTTTGATATTGATCTCCGCAGCTTCATCATGCTGTTGAATTTCCGCAGGCGAATCTGCATATTCAAAGAATAAAGAAAGGTCTTCTTCCTGCTGTTCAATTTTTTCTTTGATGAATTCCCAGTCTTCGCACCACACAATGGTGTTTTCCGGCAGAAACTCCATGATGGAAACTTTCTCTCCCGATTCAAACTGGGTTTCTACATTCGGTATGATATTTACCTGCAATAATTTTCTTTCGCTGAGCTGTGTTTCAGGATCGAATATGCGGATGCTGTCCACTTCGTTGCCAAAAAGCTCAATGCGGTAAGGCTTTTCATTACCGAAAGAATAAATGTCAAGAATACCACCCCTGATGGCGAATTGCCCGGGCTCGTATACAAAATCTGTTCTCACAAAACCATGCTCTACAAAACGTTGCAAAGTACCATTTACATCCAGTTCCTCAGCCTGTTTGATGCTGATGATATTGGCCGATAATGTTTTGGACAATACTACTTTTTCAAACAGCGCTTCCGGGTGGCTGACAATTATTTTTTTATTACCCCCACCGGCCAGCTTGGTGAGTGCTTCTGTACGAAGCATCACATGGCTGCTGTTGAGCAGGCGGTAATTCTTTTTATTCTTGAAAGAAGAAGGGAAATAAAAAATATCGAGTGCGTTGGTGATATTTTCTATGGTATTGTGAAAATAGGCAGCTTCTTCCGCATCCCGTAAAATAACAAGGTGGTTGAGCTGTGAAGCTGCGGAATGGTTGAACACAGCCGCTAAAACAAATTGAGAAGCACTGCCGGTAAGGCCTTTCAGGTGTAAATGCTGCGGTTTAGACAATGAGATCCTGTCCGCTATCTGGAAACAGCGGGCATCATTCTTGTAAAAATTCATCAACACATCAAGGTTCATCCGATGTACAAAGGTACGTTAATTTGATAATTTTGAAATTTGATAATATCCCAATTAACAAAGCTCTTTTGATACAAGGTTTCCTGCATTATCAAATTTTCAAATTGGCTAATTAACAAATTAAATAGTACTTTACTATAAATTTCGCATTATGGCATTAGAACCATGGCGCACCGGCAAGGTGATCAAGATTGAGCAGCAGACGCATTCTACCAGGCGTTTTTTTATCCAGATTCCCGAGCTGGAAAAATTTGATTTCAAGCCCGGCCAGTTCGTTACGCTCGACCTGCCCATACATGAAAAGCCCAACAAGCGCTGGCGCAGCTATTCCATTGCCAGCTGGCCCGACGGAAGCAATATTATTGAGCTTTGCATTGTGCTGCTCGATGATGGGCTGGGTACGCATTACCTGTTTGATGAGATCAAAGAAGGCAGCGAGATCACCCTGCGTGGACCTGTTGGCGTATTTGTCTTGCCCGAAGTAATTGATAAAGATCTTTACCTTATTTGTACAGGAA
>CAYOLS010000050.1:0-17478 GCA_964404845.1 uncultured Ferruginibacter sp.
AACCAGCTTTCTTCTGCAAGACCCTGACGGAGCCGTTTATTTTATAGGTGAATATAACCCTGGTGCAACGTTTGCCCCCTGCCATGGTATAAGCATCGGAAATGCAGGCTCCTTAGATATTTTTATTGCAAAATATGTGCGGCCTTTGATCAGCATCACAGCATCAGCCACCAGCCTCTGTACAGGTACAGCAGCTACTTTTACGGCTACCTTAAAGAATGAAGGCAGTTCATACACTATTCAATGGATGGTGAATGGAGTGAATGTAGGCAGCAACAGCAGCACTTATTCTGCTCCCTCTTTTAATGACAATGATGTGGTGACTGCAGTATTGATAAGGCATACCAACTGCCCGGTACCTGCTACGGATACCAGCAATAAGGTAATACTTCAGGTGGGTACCGCCGTAACTCCTGCAGTACAGATATCCACGCAATACAGCAACACTTGCGCCGGAATGCCGGTTACATTTACAGCTACGGTATCAAACGAAGGGAATAACCCGCAGTTTCAATGGCTGATCAACGGGAACAATGCCGGATCAAACGAAGCATCCTTTACTACTACCAGCTTGCAGGATAATGACCGTGTAGAACTGAGGCTGACAAGCGATGCAGGCTGTGCAACACCACCTGTTGTGCTTTCCAACAGCATTGTCATGCATGTCTCTGATCCGCCATTGCCTGTTATCTCTATCAGTTATCCGCCTGGAAATATCTGTTCCGGGCAAGCGGTCCCTTTTTCTGCGACAGTGCAAAATGCAGGGCCATCTCTCTCTTATCAATGGACGCTTAACGGGATGAATACTGGTATCAACAGTTCATCTTATGCGCTGCTTAACCCGGTACAGGGCGATGTGGTGCAATGTATTATTACTACCAAACGCAGCTGCTCCCCGCTTGATGTGCTGATCAATTCCAATCAAATAATACTGCCGACAGTTTACCCTGTGCCTGATGTTACACTCACACCAGCAAATGCAACTTTGCTTATTGGAGAATCTCTACAATTATCTGGTACCATTACGGGTAATTTTGATGCCTTTGTATGGCAACCTTCAGGTTCATTGAACAATTCCCAGCTCTTAAATCCTGTGGTAACGCCGGTGGCTACTACTACCTACCTGCTAAGGGTAAGCACTACTGCCGGTTGTATAATAGAAAAGAAAGCGGAAGTAAAAGTTGTACAAAAACTTTTTATGCCGAATTCCTTTACTCCGAATAATGATGGCCGTAATGATATTTTCCGTATTCCGCCTACCTCGGATATACTGCTGCAGCAATTCAGGATCTATGATAGGTTTGGCAGCTTAGTATTTCATACCACTGATATGAACCGGGGCTGGGATGGCACTTACAAAGGAATGCCGCTTTCACATGGAAACTATGTTTATATGGTAAAAGGAACTGACCGCCTTGGTCACCCTGTATGGCAGCAGGGAAATATACTTTTAATAAGATAGCTTTAAAAGGAGCCGGCTTCATCAGGCCATAACAGCGATCATATTCAGTGCGATCCTTCCCAATTCCCTGTCGCCATTTATTTCGACCTTGCGTTCTGCTTCCTGCGGGCTCATGCCTTTGGAAAACAATTTCCACGCATCATAAGGATCAACGATTATACGTGCAGTTGGTTGTTTCACTTTTTTTACAAATGTCCATTCGGCTTCATTTTTAATGATATGCCAGCGGCCGCCTGCTTTGCCTGTTACTTCCGCTGTAACAGATGTTCCCACGGGTGCAGCCGTATGCCTGTAGGTATAGGGAAGCGCCTGCATGAAAGTATCCAGGAATGGACGATACAATTTTTTGGTAAACAAAGCCTGCTGTCCTACCGCATCTCTTATCTGCTGCTGGTGCAAAAATTTTTCCGTGTACTCACGGGCAATATGAAACCAGTTTGGAGAAACATACTGCCCTGCCCATGCAACAGGAAATACTGCGTCATCATAAGGATGCAGGCTTTTCAAATGTTTACAAAATTGTTTGCCGGTACTTTCCAAAAGGTCTGTCAGCACACGGGGACTTAAGCGGTGCGTAGCTTCTGTCCAGCTATGGTTTAGCTGGTTGAGATAACTGATAAGATCAGCGTAAGAATTGATAGCGCCGGGTTGTTGCCCGGAATATTGATCTCTTGAAAAAGAAAGCGTTCTTAAATTTCCATCCAGTAAATGCGCAGCAATGTCTTTCACTTTCCACAGTCGTGCTATTGTAGGGCTGTTCCATTGTTCTTCGTTCAATGAGCGCAACAATTTGATCAGCATTTTGTCCAGCACCGGAAAAAGCTGTATGGTTTCAATGGGCACCGCTGTTTTTTTATTTGATCTCACTATTTGTTTTTTACATTAAAGATACTGTTGGGTCACTGTTCAAAGAACTGGATAATATCTGATACAAAGCAAAGCGGTATTAATAAAATAGTAGCTGGCTTTTTCATGATCTTGCTTTTTTAAAATTGCCGGTAATGTTTTGTACAAAAGCAGGCGTGTATTTTCCTTCCGGGTCAAGGTCGGGATCAAGGATAGTGATCTCCAATCCCTTCAGCTGTTTGCTTTTGAACAATGGAAAGGTTAAAGCATTGAATTCTTCATAGCTCAACCCACCAGGCGTTCTGCTGTCAACGCAGGGCATGATAGCATCGTCCAATACATCCACATCAATATGCATCCAGCTTTTTTTCTTCCACTACTGACAGGAAACGGCGGACACAATTTTCCAGGCCTTCTTCTCTCAGCATTGCCAGCGAAAGGTAAGTGGCTTTGCTGTTGCGCACTTCATCTTCATAGGCATCATCGTATTCCCTGTTGCCAACGCACCAAACATTTTCTTCCTGTATGTAGGGCGAAAGACCAAGTATGCCTGTCATTTTTTGATGCCCTTTCCCCGCAGCCATGGAAGCGGCCATACCGCCTACTCCACCTGTGGAAGAAAGCGAAACATCCATAAAGTCGGTATGCCCGTCGAGGTAGAACAATCCATAGTTGCCCTGCTGCTTCATTGCAACGGCAGCGCCCAATAAAATACTGCAATCGCCACCGACAATAAAGGGGAATTTATTATTTGCCAATAGTACTGATAAAATGTTTGCCTGCTCCACAGCATAAGAAGCAATGGCAGCTGCATTTAGCAAACCTGTTTCAATATCTCTTTTACCGTTGTAGGCAGGCGCATCGAGGCGTATAATATCTTCCGGCTCCAGAGCATCATGAAAGTGAAATTTCCTAAGCCAGTCCGGCAAATTTCTTACGCCGGGTTCTTTGCCCGGCACGGGTTCTTTCAACCCAAGGTTGGAAGGGAATTCTATTATAAGAAGATCTTTCATCGTTTTATTTTAACAGCAGCTTACCTGCGGGCTAATAAGCGGAAGTATTGAGAAGTAAAAGCCATTTATTTTACTGGCCTGCCGGGCTTTTTAAAAAAAGCGGCATAGATCAGCAATAGCAGACCCGCAGCTTCTATCACATAAGCAGTTGTCATTGCAATATCTGCATTCTGCCAATGTACGATCTTCATCCATGCGGCCATTAAATGGATGACCACACCCGCTACTATTATCCATACTGCTCTTATCATGTAAAGATGCTTTCTAAATTGTGTTCTGCTGCTACCCAGCTTCCTTCTTCTATTTCTTCTTCCAGCTGGCCGGGATCCCAGCCACAGTAACCAATGAAAATTTTAATCTCTTTTGACCCGATGGTTCCATCGTTTAAAAAAGCAAGCGCCTGTTCAAAATTTCCGCCAAGGTATATCCCATCCTTTACAGCTATGCCATCTTCAATAAGATCAGGCCGCCGGTGAATAAAATACAATTTTCCTGTTTCAACAGGGCCGCCCTCGTGCAAAGGAAAAGCAATACCATTTTTAAATTCTTCCAGGGCGTTCAGCTTCCTGCCAAATAGCTTGTTAACAACAAAGCCCGCAGCTCCTGCTGCATTGAGTTCTGTAATGAACAATACTACTTTCTGAAAATTGGGGTCATCCAGCGATTCGCTGCTTTCTAAAAACATACCGGGACTTAACATGCTGCCTGTTTATTTCAATTTTGTTTTGAAAAATGCGATCGTTCTTTCCCAGGCAAGTGTAGCGGCTGCTTTATCATACCTCGGTGTGGTATCATTGTTAAACCCATGGTTCACGCCGGGATAAATGTAAGCTGTGTATTCTTTTTTATTTTCTTTAAGCGCTGCCTCGTAAGCCGGCCAGCCTGCATTCACTCTTGTATCGAGTTCTGCATAGTGCAATAATAAAGGCGCTTTTATTTTTGGAACATCTTCTGTTGCCGGTTGCCCGCCATAAAACGGAACGGAAGCGGCGAGCTCAGGGATACGCACCGCCATCATATTTGCAATGGCACCGCCGAAACAAAAACCTACCACTCCTGCTTTTCCATTGCAGCTTTCCTGTACTTTGAGCCATTCGAATGCAGCAATAAAATCTTCTTCCATTTCTTTTTTGTCCCGCTTGCTTTGCAGCTCACGGCCCTGGTCATCGTTGCCGGGATAGCCACCTAAAGGTGTAAGCGCATCCGGCGCCAGCGATACAAAACCTGCAAGCGCAGCCCTGCGGGCCACGTCTTCAATATGCGGGTTGAGGCCACGGTTCTCGTGCACGACTACAATCCCACCCAACGGTGCTGTAGCATCCGCAGGCATCGATAACAATGCCTTGATGGTTCCGCCGCCTTTTGGTGAAGGATAATTGATATATGTTGATTTCAGACGGGGATCGTCAGCCTTTACCTGTACGGCATTTTTATAATCCGGCATCAGGTAACTCATGAGTGCCGGGACTGTGAGACTTCCAACGGCATAAAGAGAAAGCTTCTGCATAAAATTCCTCCTGTCGATGCGGTTGTGTGCGTAATCATCATAGAGGTCAAACACTTCCTGTTTGATATCCTCTTTTTTTATTTCTTCCATAATGGGAATATTTCTTATAAAATTACGCAATTCCATGCGGGAATTAATGCAGATCCGGATGATGAGCAAGCCCGATCTGGCGTTTTACATGTACAGGAAGAATAGTGCTGAAAAAAGAAGATAACAATATCAGCTGCCCAACATCAAACCCGGTTGATTGTAAAGACCTACCACCATTGCTTTGGCAGTGCCCAGTTCTTTTCTTAACTGCCGGATGAGTTCCTGCGCTTTTTTCAATTCTGCCTGCTGATTTTTTATAATGATACCCGGGTCATTGGCCAGGCCGCTTTCATTGAGCACAGCACTGTATGCTGCCTGTATGCTGTCTTCACAGGTTTCGCAACAGGAAAGTATGGAATGAGCTTCCATATTACCAAAAAGATCCTGCAGGTGACGAATGGATTGGTAGAGCTGCTGGTCAACTTTTATACCGTAAGGCATTTTACCGCCTTCTATTAAAACAATATTCTCCAGTGTTGTGCTGAAAAAGATGCTGTCTCTTACAAAATTGGAGAGTAACAATTGCAGGCTGATGTTTTGCAAACCTGTGCCTGTATCATCGTTCATAAGTGCAAGGGCTTTGTTGTAGCCGTTGATCCTTTCAAGATTGAGGAGGCGCAGTCCGTTCAGTAGGCGTATAGTTTGGAGCTTTGATGCCAGCATGGGTGTTTTTTTAAGTAAATAATATATTCAAATTCGTGCCAGATTTTCTAACCGGGAACAGTTTCCATTAAACGATATTGCCGTGGTTTTTTTGCCCCATTTTGGAGCGGCTGTCCACATGTAAGCAACAATTATATCTTCCAGGCATTTTATACTTATGACTCCGGCAGTATTTGCTCTTTCTTTTTGTTTGTCCCTGATATTCACCAGGACAACTGCAGAAAAGAAACAAAAAGGGCCCCGGCAAAGGATCACAGCGCCTCGGTTGCGAAGCAATTTTTCTATTGCGCAGCACAATAGAAAAAGAAGCGGGTGTAGCAACAAAACAGGTACAATACGCAGCGGGATTGAGCGAATAGATACTAACAATCATCCTGGCTGTTATGATGGATAATTTGGCTGCTTGAGAAGATCATAATGTATTGTGTATCAAAAAAACTTTTCCCTAAATTCGAAATATAAAACCAGGAAATGCTTGTAAGAAAAAACATTACACTCAAAAGTTTATGGGAATTTGCCGGTCACCATTTGTGGTGGCTGACTGCCTATATGCTGATCATTGCTGTACTGTACCGGGTGGTTGGCCTGCATTGGATATCCATTCCCTGGTTGCCGGTATCGCTGATAGGTACAGCTGTGGCTTTTTATGTAGGTTTTAAGAACAACCAATCTTACGACAGGGTTTGGGAAGCAAGGAAAATTTGGGGTGCTATCGTGAACAGCAGTCGCAGCTGGGGAATTATGGTAAATGCGTATGTACGCAGCAGCGAACTTCCTGCTGAAGAGATGAGGGCGCATAAAGAAAAATTATTCTACCGTCATATTGCATGGCTTTATACTTTGAGGGAACAATTGCTGGTACCTATGCAGTGGGAGCATGTAAGCCTAAAATGGTTGTATGGTAAGATTGCTGCTAAACGAAGAGAACAGTTTGGCGTAGGCCAGTTTAATAATTATCTCAGCGATACACAAAAGGAAAAATATTTTACCGATGCTGCTGCGCTGGAAAAGGCAGCGAATAAGGCCACGCAGCTCATTAGCCTGCAATCGGGGCACCTCGCTGTATTGGAAGAACATCACTTTCTGCATATGCGCCGCCAGCTGGATATGCAAAAAGTGCTTTCCGATTTTTATGATCACCAGGGAAGAGCGGAACGGATCAAAAGATTTCCTTTCCCCAGGCAATATGCGAACCTTAGCTTTATTTTCAATTGTATATTCATTTTTTTATTGCCGCTGGGCATTGTAAGAGAATTTGCAAGAATGGGCGAAATTGGTGTATGGCTCATGATACCTTTCGGGGTAGTTGTGGGCTGGATATACGTGGTGATGGAACTCATTGGTGATTATTCTGAAAATCCCTTTGAAGGACTTGCGACCGATGTGCCTATGCTGTCAATATGCAGAACGATTGAAATTGACCTGCTCCAAATGCTCGGCGAAACCGATATACCCCAACCAATACAGCCTGTGAATGATGTATTGATGTAACATCCAAAACAAAAAACTGCATGCATACTATTTTACCCTTCTTACTGGCCATGGTAGCCGCTATTGTGATACTGAACATGTGGGCCGCTAAATTAAAGATCGCCTACCCTATCCTGCTTGTTGTGGGCGGGCTGCTCATCAGCTTTATACCTGGGCTGCCGATGGTGAGAATAAAACCTGATCTTATATTTTTTATATTTCTTCCGCCGTTGCTGTTTGAAGCCGCATGGTCGGTATCATTTAAAGAAATGAAAAAGTGGTACCGCATCATCACCAGCTTTGCATTTTTGGTAGTGTTCTTTACAGCATTATCGGTTGCAGTAGTAACCAATTATTTTATTCCCGGCTTTACCATTGCACTGGGCTTTTTGCTGGGAGGTATTGTATCGCCGCCGGATGCTGTGAGTACGGCAGCCATCACAAAATTTGTAAAGATCCCCCGCTCTACTTCTGCCATACTGGAAGGAGAAAGTTTGTTGAATGATGCTTCATCGCTCATCATCTTCCGCTTTGCGCTGGTTGCGGTTGGTACAGGGCAATTTGTATGGCAACAGGCTGCCACCAGTTTTTTATGGATGGTGATCGGTGGTGCTGCCATTGGACTTTTCCTGGGTTGGTTATTTGTGCAAATACACAAGCGATTGCCCACAGATGCTTCGTCGGATATTGCGCTTACATTAATAGAGCCTTATTTTATGTACTGGATTGCGGAGCAGGTGCACAGCTCCGGCGTGTTGGCCGTAGTTGCCGGCGGATTGTATATGTCGGCAAAGCGATTGATCTTTTTGAACAGCGCCAGCCGTATCATGGGTTACAGCGTGTGGCAAAGTTTTGTATTTATATTGAATGGCGTCGTCTTTCTTATCATCGGGCTTGAACTGCCGGAGATCGTAAGCGGTATCCGTTCGCAGGGCATCCCGCTTGGCACAGCCATTGGCTATGGCGTGCTGGTGACTGTGGTATTGATCGCTGCCCGCATGATCAGCGGCTATGCTGCGTTGATTGCCACGCTGATCTTTCGTCCCGGTGTGATGCCCCACGCTGCTCACCGCAAAAGGCGATGGCGCATGCCTGCATTGCTTGGATGGACGGGTATGCGTGGCGTGGTTTCCCTGGCTGCAGCCCTTGCTATTCCTGTAAAGCTGGATGACGGTACTGCATTCCCGCAAAGAGACCTTATTCTTTTTATCACTTTTATTGCCATACTGCTCACCCTGGTGGTGCAGGGCCTTACACTGCCGTACCTCATCAGGCGCAGCCAGTTGTTCAATGATATGTTCAGCGAAGCGGAAGAAGAAGATACCCGCCGCAAAATGAAACATGGACTGAAAGAACATATTTACCATTACCTCAAAAACAAGTATGAGAACGAGCTGAATGAACATGTGGGTATGCAGAAATTCATACAGCAATGGGAAGAGCGTGCAAAAGCTACAGACGACAGCTGGATGAACAAAAAAACAAAGGTCATTTTCGTGGAGCTGCTCGAGGTTCAGCGAAAATATCTGACCGAGCTTAATAAAGACCCGGGCATTGATGAGGAAATTATCCGCCAACAGTTGTACCAGATAGACCTTGAAGAAGAACGATTGAAGATTATTTAGTCTAAGTCTGTTTCACGAATTAGAGCGAATTACACCAATTGTTCATAACAGATAGGTCATCTGTTAATAGAGCGAGATCAAATTTTCGTATTTATTATTGTACATTTCTTATTCCTTATTTTCATAACACGAATTATAGAACGCTGATCATCATAATTTTCATGATCGATCATAATGCTCATGAAAATCTGTGTTCTTTATTAACGCCCTGGCGTTATCTCATCACTCATACCTCTTCCCTACCTCAATTCATTCTTTAAATTTCCCTGTTCATACATATTGTACTTAACACAGATAAACAGCGTAGTTAGGTTTGCAATAAAAGTCATGGAAAAAAGAGTATTTGAAAATCCGCTGATAAAGGATAAAGTAACCATTCTTGAATCGCCTGAAGAAACAGGAGGAAAATATATGCTGCTGGAAGTAGAACTTCAACCTAAAGGTGGTAACGACCTGCATTACCATACAGGTTTTTCGGAAGAATTTATCCCGGTACAGGGTGAGCTTGGCGTAGGTCTTGGAAAACAAACATTAATTGTAAGCCCCGGCCAGCAGGTCAAGGCATCTGTTAACCAGCTGCACCGTTTTTTTAACCCGGGAAATACAACTATCCGCTTTCATGTAAAAACAGAACCTGCATGTGAAGGTTTTTTACAAGGATTAAAAATTCTTTATGGATTAGCGGAAGATGGACTTGCTACAAAAAAAGGAATTCCTAAAAAAATGGATCACCTCGCTTTACTGGTAGAAATGTCGGGTACCAGGCCTGCAGGATTTCTTTCCCTGCTTACACCGTTTTTAATACGAAGGGCCAACAAACCGAAAATAAAAAAGATAAAAGCAGCGCTGATCAAAAAATACTGTTAAGCAGCATGCATTTAAAATGCAGTTTTTTTGTTAATAAAACAACTGTATTGAACCGGCGCTACTATTGCAATTAATTTCGTTGAAAAACAGGGAATGAAAAAACTAACGCTGCTATTCTTGCTACTTACCATTGGATTTTATTTACATGCCCGGGATTTTGTGATTGCTACTTACCAGTATGCAGACAATAACCGCATTGCTAATATTCAGCCCCTGGCCGATAATATTGCAAAAACACTTGGGTTAAAAGTGCAGGTAAAGAGCTACCCCACCGTTCATGACTTTATTAAGGGCATACAAAATGATGAAGTAGATATGGCGCTCATCAATACTTTTGGTTATTTCCTGCTCCAGGCTTCTTCTAAACAATACGCAATGCAGCCATCGGCCGTATTGAAAATAAAAGATGATGCAGGAGACAATTATAAAACAGCCATCATTGCACAACCTTCATTCAATGCGGATACTTTGAATGCGGTTAAAACAACTGCTGCGCTTTCAGGGCTTTTTCTTGTCAGTGCCGGCTCTACATCCGGCAACCTTGTACCCCGTCTTGCATTAAGCGCTGTTGGTATTAAGAACCCGGAAAAAGATTTTCTTCATTTTTCCTACGGTAAAAATCATAAAGCAACCCTTGATTCTGTTTTGCAGCATAAAACAGCCATTGCAGCAATTGGCAGCAGCGAATATTTTAGTTTTATACAACAGCCTGGTAATGCAGGCAAAATAAAACTCTTGTGGCTTTCGCCTGAAATTCCGCTGGGGCCGGTGTTATTACACAAACGAATTGCAACCCCGCTCAAAGATTCGCTGGTACAATTGCTGCTCAACCTTCACCAGTCCGATAAAAAAGCTTTGGAATCCGTAAAGGATGGCTGGAGTGAAGCGAAGCAGGCAGAAAAATACATTGCCATTAAGGATGATCATTACGGCCCTTTCAGAAAACAACTGGGAGATAAAAAAACAATGACCAGAATACTGGAGCAATTTGCCAATTAAACCATACTATACCAGTTGGAATTTATATTGAAATAGAAATGTTAGCCTGGCAGTATTTTTTAATTGCTACAACTGCTTTAAAAAAAATATTTTCCCGTATCAATAAAAATGATAGATTTGCGCTACTTCAACACTCTATCTCCTCTCAGCTTATTGAAATAAAACGGCGGTTTACCGCTGCTGTATTATTTTAAACATTAAGCTTATAACATGAAAAAATTATTCTCCCTCGGAGCTATGCTCTGCCTGTTCTTTGCTGTTACTGCACAGGAGACCGGCGCTAAACTTGACAGCCTTATCAGCGCATACAACCGGCTGCAAAAATTCAATGGTACCGTACTTGTAGCCATGCAAGGAAATGTTTTGCTAAGCAAAGGATATGGTTACCGTAATGCAACCAATAAAACAGTGAATGATGAGCACAGTATTTTTCAATTAGGTTCTATCACTAAGCAATTCACTGCCGCTGTAATATTAAAATTGCAGGAAGAAAAGAAGCTGTCTGTCGCTGATAAGATCAGCAAGTATTTACCCGGCTTCCCCAAGGGTGACAGCATAACTATCGAGCACTTGCTTACACACACTTCCGGTATTTTTAATTATACCAACGACAAAGATTTTATGAACACCGAAGTGAGTAAGCCCAAGACAAGAGAACAGATGATCGCATTGTTCAAAGACAAGCCGCTTGACTTTTCTCCCGGCAGCGCCTGGAATTATTCCAACAGCGGTTATTCTCTCCTTGGTTATATTATCGAAGACGTGGCTAAAACATCTTATGAACAGGCAATAAGAAAATACATTTTCACACCTGTACAAATGACACATAGCGGCTTTGATTTTATGCACCTGCAGGATGCTCATAAAACGACCGGTTATATTGCGCTCAACACAAAGGAAACAAACCCGGCGCCTGTGGTTGACTCTTCTGTATCCTACGCTGCCGGTTCTGTCTATTCTACTACCGGCGACCTGTATCGCTGGCACAGGGCCTTACAAAGCAATTCAATATTATCCAAAGCGCAGCAGGAGCTGGCATATACTCCCGTAAAAAACAGGTACGGCTATGGCTGGAAGATAGACAGTATACAGGGAAAACGCCGGGTAGGTCATGGTGGCGGCATAGATGGATTTGTTACCAACCTGAGCCGTGTGCCGGAAGATGATATCTGCATTGTATTATTGAGCAATGCCTCCGACAGGAGCCTGGAACAGATCACCAATAGTATTTATGCCATCCTGTACAACAAAGAATATGAATTGCCGAGAGAAAGAAAAGCAATAATGCTACCTGCGGCTGTTATGCAGCAATATACAGGCGAATATGAAATAAGACCGGGGCTTACTGTTGCCATCAGTGTAAAGGACAATGGCCTCGCAGCGCAACCCACCGGCCAGAGCGAAAAATTTATTTTACCGGAAAAAGAAGATATGTTCTTTGATACAGGAGATGATGTGCAGCTGCAGTTTACCCGCAACGAACAAAAAGAAGTAGATGGATTTGTATTGATCCAGAGAGGAAGAAAAACTGTTTGTAAAAAAATAAAATAACACTTTACTAAAAGATATTCATGTCGACCGCTTTCTTCAGCAAAGCGGTCACTGAATGTACATTGAGCTTTGCCATCATGTTGCGGCGATGCGCTACAATGGTATGCCTGCTGAGGTTGAGCGCTGCGGCAGTATCTTCAATGGTGCTGCCGGAAGCAATGTACTGCAGTATCTCGTATTCTCTTGCAGTGAACAACAGGTCTTCTCCATTCATTAATACATCAAGAATGGCATTCCGTACATCGGGACTTACATAATTTTTACCGAGCGAAAGTGTTTGCAGGCATTCCTGCACCTCTTCAATATTGCTGTTTTTGGAGATGAACCCGCTGGCACCGTTTTTTTGTATCTGGTGAATGAGGCTACCGTTGTTGATACAGCTTACAACGGTAATGTAAAGATCGGGGTAAAGTGTTTTTATTCTTTTAATTTCCGAAAGCGTGTTGATGCCCGGCATGTTGTAATCAACAAAAAGGTGGCTGATGTCGTTTGTTTTTAATTGCTTGTCGAGTTCATCAATGCTGCGTATACATTGGATCTTCTTAAACTTATTGATCTCTTTCAGGAGTGTAGAAAATGCCTGGGCAAATAAATGATGGTCATCTAATATCAATGCATTTTTGTAACTCATAGAAGCGCTGATTCATCATAAAGTTAGCAAGTAATCAAGTAAAGCCATAAATATTTTTGCACCGGTGCTGTTAATAATTCCTGCATTCATCCTGCATTTTTCATTCGCTTTTATAATGGCACTATTTTATTTACAGTGTGTGAATGGCGTACATGCTTTACCGTGATGCTATTTTTTCTTTTTTTTAATTCTTTATAGTAAGCCTCAATAGCAAAATATTGCTATTGCTGTTGTACATGTATATAACAAACCTGTTAGCTATGCTGCTTTGCTACGCCCCTGTTTATCGCTGGTTATCATTTATTTATAAAAAACATTGCACAGTTACTATCATAAAGTGCCTGGTAGAAAAAGCACTTGTAAATAACAATTTTGTGTAGCGGGAAGGAACCGGAAGCGTTCTACTTTTATGAAAGATTAAATGACATACCCGCAAAAAGTTCAATATCATTTAAACCTATGAAAAACTAAATCCGATAGCCCTGCCCTAACCAGGAAACCAGGTTCGCCGGTGGATTTTTACTAAGGATACTTTGAAGCCGCACGAATGGATAACGAATCTGGTTTACTAACCGAATGTTTGCTGGGGCGGCAGAAAGCCGCCCGGCAAAGCATTCGAACAAAATGACAAATGACCCTAAGCAAGAATATAAGTGTTCTTTATGGTTGATTAAATATCTACTCCATGTACTCAGGAAGCAGTTTTCTCCAATTAATCCCGGGTTGGTATCTACCAACCCGGCTTTTTTTATGCACCCTTTACCGGCAACCCAAATGTGTTAAAATTTTAGAACCCTGGTATAAACCTGGGAAAAATGATTGTTATTCTAATTATAATTTATATACATTTGTTTTCAATAATATTCTTCTCCTAATAAAACCTGTTCTCTTTTTTATCATTCTGATGATGAACTTCTGCCGATTATTCCTCTAACAGCTTTGCCTGGTGTGAGTAATGCACGTATGTAACAGTCTTTCATACATTGCATTATCTGCCGGTGTAATTCTGTTTTCTGAATGGATCAAGATTATTTACTGCGATCAATTACGGCGGCAATATCTGCCATAATATTGTATTGCTGCAACCGAAATGATATGAGCTTCAACAGCAAGAATATTAAACAAAATTTTACCGTTTTTTTAGCTGGCATTATTATTTTGTTTGTTGCACTCGTGGCAGCAATATCTATTATTTTCCAGCAAAAGCTACAACACTACCGCTTTCCTGCTGTGTTTTTTATTTCAGGTGTTGTCATCACTGTACTTATCTGCCTGGCAGTGTGGAAGCTGTCCGGGCAATATTCCGGTTTCCTGCGGCAATGTAAAGCTGGTATATCACCCGTTGGGCAAAGTAATGCTGTATTGTTAAATGAGCTTACTTTACTGGGGGTGTTCGACAATTCTCCCGCAGGTATTGCGATAGTTGATATTGACGGAAAATTCCATAAAACCAATCATGCTTTCAACAGCATTCTCGGTTATTCGCACAATGAGCTACGTGAAAAAGATTTCCGGGAACTAACCCACCCCGATGATACGGAAACCTGTGTTACCTACTGGCAAAATGCTTTAGCCGGAGGCCCTTCTGCGCTGCGCTCCGAGAAAAGATATATACATCAAAACGGTATTCCTGTATGGGTTGCATTAAATGTAGTATTAGTAAAAGATAAACACGACAATCCGTTACACTTTATAGCCCAGGTAGAAGATATTACCGAAAAAAGAAAAATAGCCGAACAGCTTTTTGAAAGAGAAGAGCAGCTGAAAGTTTTTGCTGAGCATAGCCCCGCATCGCAGGTAATGCTTGACAGGGATATGTGCTACCTCATTTTAAGCAACCGTTGTAAAAAAGATTACGGAATACCGGATGTTCCCAATGAAGAGTTGTATGG
Organism: uncultured Ferruginibacter sp.; assembly: GCA_964404845.1. GTDB lineage: Bacteria > Bacteroidota > Bacteroidia > Chitinophagales > Chitinophagaceae > Ferruginibacter. Next base: position 14,617 of record CAYOLS010000050.1, read on the forward strand.
CAAATGCCATTATGATATGTTCCCGGCTTTTCCCGATCATTGGAAAGATATAAACTCCCGGTGTTTGGCAGGCGCAGTAGAAAGATCGGATGAGGAACCTTTTATAGGTCCCGACGGGCAAACCCACTGGATGACCTATGAAGTGAGGCCATGGCATAAGGCCAATGGCGATATCGGTGGTATCATTGTATTTACGGAATCCATTACCAGGATAAAGGAGGCCGAATTAAAATTCAGGTCGCTGGTAGAAAAATCGATCGTGGGTGTTTATATTATTCAAAAGGGTGCTTTTACGTATGTAAATCCAAGGCTCGCCCAAATGTTTGGCTATACCGAAGAACAAATGATCGGCATGCCGGTAGAAAAACTCATACACCCCGATCATAAACGGAGGGTAAGCATCGCTCTTATTCCCGGCAAACCGGATGAAGAAAGGGCCGTAAACTTTGAGGCAAAAGGAATTACGAGCCAAAATGAAACAATATGGTTTGAAGCGTTTGGAACTACTACGCTGTATAACAAAACAGCCGCAGTTATAGGTTCGCTGGTAGATGTAACAGGCAGGAAGAAAGCAGATGAGGTCCTCAAAGAAAAAATGACCCAGTTGCAGACCATTACCAATAACCTTCCCAATATTCTTGTTTATCAATTGATACGCTATGAAAACGGCCAGAGGGAAATTACTTATGTAAGTGAGGGTGTACAACGGCTCAACGGTAAGTCATCCAGCGAAACAATAAAAGAACAAGACTTCTTACAGTGGGGCTTTACAGAAGAAACCTGGGAACAAATAATGAAGGCGGAGATAGAATCCAGTGTTCATTTAACAAATATGAAAGAGCAAATATCATTACGTACTAATACGGGACATGAGCTTACCCTGGAAGTGGTAGCAGTACCACGAAGACTCAATAGCAATACAGTATTATGGGACGGTGTAGTTACGGATATTACAGATATCAAACGAACCGAAAAAGAATTGATAATTAAAAACTATCAAATAAATAAAAGGGTAAAAGAACTGAATGGTCTTTACCAGGTATCAAAGATAACCGCACATCACGGACTGTCTGTTCTTGATATTCTTAGTAGCTGTGTACAGGTTATACCCACTGCATATAGGTTTCCGGATAAGGCATGTGCAAGAATCCGGTATTTAAACAAAGATTTTCAGACAGAGAATTTTAAAGAAACACCCTGGGGGCTAAATGTTTCTATTTATGTAAGTGAACATCCTGTTGGCAGCATTGAAGTTTTTTATACTGAGTTCATATCGCCCCCAGATGATAGTGATGACTTGTTCCTCGAAGAAGAAAAGGCACTGATGAACAGTATAGCAGAAATGATTGGAGGCGTTATTGAACGTGTAAAAGCTGATAAAGAACTAAAAGAAAGCGAACAAAAGTTTAGAAGCCTTGTAGAGCAATCGCTGGTGGGTGTTATCATACTGCAGAAAGAAAAATTTGTGTATGTAAATGCTGGCTTTGAAAAAATATGCGGGTATAGCAGGGATGAATTATTATACAGGCTATCGCTTGAAAACCTGGCAGACGAAGAATACCTGCCCGTATTACAGCAAATCAATACAGAAGGCAGCCAAGTAAGAGATGTAAAGCCAGTTACACTGAAAATAATATGCAGGGAGGGCGAAGCAAGATATATTGAAGTAATAAGCAGCTCTATTATTTATCAGGCCAACCCTGCAGTGATAGCCACCATCATTGATGTTACAGACAAATTAATGGAAGAACAACGTATCAACAGGGCTATTCTTGAAACACAGGAGGAAGAAAGGATGCAGATCGGTATGGAATTACACGACAATGTGAACCAGTTGCTATCGGCATCCAATATGTACCTGGACATACTCAAAAAAAGACTTGGAGTGCAGGATGGTACCACAGAACTGATAGACAATGTGAGAAAATTTATATTAGATGCCAACGGGGAAATACGCAATCTCTCTCACCAGCTGGCTCCTACCCTTGATCCAAGCTATTCGCTCAGCTTTAAAATTGAAACACTTGTCAAAGCCATCAATCCGGAAAAACAACAACTAAATGTTGTACTGGAAATAGATGATGGTGATACAAAGCCCTACAATAATGAAGTGCAGACAGCCGTATATCGTATTGTGCAGGAGCAGCTGAATAACATTCTTAAATATTCAAAAGCCACTTCGGTGCTGTTAAAGATCAGCAGGGAAGCGCCTAACCTTATTTTGTCTATAAAGGACAATGGTATCGGCTTCGACACTTCAATAAAGAAAGACGGTATTGGTTTAGGCAATATACGGCGCAGAGCAATGTCGCTTGGTGGTAAGGCAGAGGTCATTTCATCACCCGGGAATGGTTGCGAAGTGGTAGCTATATTTCCTTTGTGATCAGGTATGGAGTTGTGAAGTGGCATTTGCCTGTGCAGCTGTACATGCTGCCCCCTAAGTTTTGCATTGAATTGTATCCATCCAACCAGCAAAGCTGTACCACCGGTAATGATATGAATATAGAAGCCTGTATTCCAGACCATACTTGTCAACGGCTCTTCTGATTTTGAATTCAGCAGCCCAAAGTTCCTGTCCTGAAATGACGGGCACCAAATGCGAACGCACAACAAGCGGTTTTGCAATAATGCGGCTTGAAGTCAAGTGCTGAACTTCAGGATTTCTATTTAACTTTAGTGCAAAACTTGGCTGACGGTTCGCTATTACCGCACCATTGCAAAGCCGCCTGATGTCGTTGCATAATAATAAGACATCAAATAATATGAAACACTTTTTTCCATTATTATTATTACTTGTATCGGCTTTGGTTACAAAAGCCCAGGTAACTTACTCCGGACGAATAGAGACCGGCTACCAACATT
>CAYOLS010000051.1:0-17290 GCA_964404845.1 uncultured Ferruginibacter sp.
AGGATGAAAGTTTATTTCGTCGCTTACTACACTGTTCAGTACTTGAGGGTTCTTTTCCATGAACTTGTTCATGTCGATGAACCACTGTAATGATAATTTGTTTTCAATAACAGCGCCTGTTCTTTCACTGGTACCTACCTGGCTTTTGTAGTCTTCTGTTTTTGCCAGTTGTCCCAATGCGGCAATATCTTCTGCAATTTTTTTGCGAAGCGCAAAACGATCCATTCCCACATAGTCTAATACCTGCTGCGAAGGGTTGTCTTCCATCAATTCTTCTGCAGTGAATTTACCTACCACATCTAATGTATCAATGGCTTTCAGGTTATGCTTCAGGCCAAGCATGTTATCATTCTTGTCGTGCGCCGGTGTAACTTTTAAAGCACCGGTACCAAATTCTGCTGTTACATATTCATCTGCAATAACAGGAATGCGGCGGTTGATGATGGGAACGATCACTTCTTTACCAACAAAAGCCGTATAACGTTCATCCGAAGGGTTTACGCAAATAGCAACGTCGCCCAAAATGGTTTCCGGGCGTGTAGTCGCTACCGTTATGCCGCCTTCGCCTTCCGCAAACTTGTAAGTAACATGGTATAGTTTGGAATCTACTTCTTTAAAGATCACTTCTTCATCGCTCAAAGCAGTTTGACCCACAGGGTCCCAGTTAACCATGCGTTTGCCACGGTAGATGAGCCCTTTGTTATACAGGTCGACAAATACTTTTATTACGGCTTTGTAATAATCATCGTCCATGGTAAAGCTGGTACGGTCCCAGTCGAGACTGCAACCGAGCTTTTTCAATTGCTGCAAAATGATGCCACCATATTTTTCTTTCCATTCCCAGGCGTATTCCAAAAACTCATCACGGGTGAGAGACGATTTGATGATGCCTCTTTCCCTGAGCATGCCTACTACTTTTGCTTCGGTGGCAATGCTGGCATGATCGGTACCGGGTACCCAGCAGGCATTTTTGCCCTGCATGCGGGCAGTACGTATGAGAATATCCTGTATGGTGTTATTGAGGCAATGGCCCATGTGTAACACACCGGTAACATTCGGCGGGGGTATCACAATGGTATAGGGTTCCCTTTCATCAGGGGTACTGTGGAAATATTTTTTATCCAGCCAGTGCTGGTACCATTTCTGCTCTAAAGCCTGCGGCTCAAAATTTTTTGAAAGTTCCATTCGTTCGTATCCTTTTTCGGAGGGCGAAGGTACTGAAAAAGAGGGATTTTTTAACCGCAAAGGCGCAAAGACGCAGCTGTACTTCTTAGCATATTTGTGCCTTTGTGGCTGATTAAAAGTTTATTTCACTACCCGGAGGGAATTGGCAATGGTATCGGCAACTTGTTCCCATTGTTTGCGTTGCTTTGCAGGAGATGTAAATGCAAAACTTAATACTCTGTCCTCTACACTTATATAAAAAAGATAAGTAAATAATTTTTCCCCGGAGGATTTAAAAATGAATTTGATGTAACCGATGTTCTTGCCATCCTGCAAGTGTATCCCATCTTCCATCTGTTTATATCCCATCTTGTTTTTCTTCATTTCACTGAGCAATACGTCGGTGTAAGCAGGGATATCATTGTCGGAAATTGGAGCCTCGCCTTTATCGGATAGGCTGTAGGTAAGATTTACTTTACCGCTTTCATCCGCTAAAGTGACCTCGTTTTCGACAGTAGTTTTATCGGTTTGTTTTGCCGGTTTAAAATTTTTCGGGATCAGCAATTCTACTCTGCCATCAAGGGCACTTGTTTTAACCATTTCTACCTGCGGAAAGGCTATTGTCGTAAATGCAAACAGTACAATAACAAGGCTTATTATTTTTTTCATGACACTAAGATGCTTTTTATTCAATAATTACCAAACATGGGTCAGGCTTTGCCTGTCCATTTATACACCTGCAAACCTATTACTTCTTTCAACAGGTTGTCCCATTCTGTCATTGCAGTGAATGAGGGAATGATAGCGCCTGTAAAGCCGAGCGGAAAATCCATCTCTGTAAAATGAGCAGGGTAGCCGGTTACAGGTATTCCCGCTTTGTTAAAGACCTTTTCAGCCCTGCGCAGGTGCATGGCAGATGTGATGAGCAGGTATGGGGGCCGAAGGGCGGCGCTGTCTAAGATGTACTTGCTTTGTACTGCATTCTCAAAAGTATTGCGGCTTTGGTTTTCGATAAGAATATCCTGCGGCGGTATGCCGAATTGCAACAGTTGTTCTTTAGCAAAATCAGCTTCCTTGTGTTCCTGGTCAAACAATTGCCCGCTGCCGCCTGTTACCAGTATTTTTTTAATATGTCCGAGCCTGTACAACCGAACGGCTTGCAAAAAACGATCGCTTGCTGAAGCAAAGTATCCTTTGTTTTCTTTTTTATTGAACTGGACAAAGCCTCCCAAAAGAATGCCTGCATTGTATACTTCTCCCTGTTTCAGATCTTTGGCAGATGCCTGCCATTCCAGGTTCAAATGATGGATAATGTATGGATTGGAGAAAAAAAGGAACCAAATTATGGCTGTCCATTTAAAACGTTTTTTCCATTTTTCGTTTTTGACAAGGAGGAACAATACCAGCCAGATGAGCAACCAGGTAAAGGGCGAAATAAGGAAAGAGAAAATTTTTGACAGCACAAAAAACATGCGCACAAGTTAGTTGATTATCTGTAAAAGCATTTACATTTGCTAATAATTGTAGCAAAATGTATGCGATCGTAGATATTGAGACCACAGGCGGATTTGCATCGGGTAATGGCATTACTGAAATTGCCATTTACCTGCACGACGGTCAAAAAGTGGTGGACGAATACCATACACTGATCAACCCGCTGCAAAAGATCCCTGTTTATATTACTGCGCTCACGGGCATCAGCAATGCCATGGTGGCTTCTGCGCCTGCATTTGAAGAAGTGGCAGATGAGATATATGCCTACCTGCACGATGCTGTTTTTGTGGCCCACAATGTGAACTTTGATTACTCTTTTGTAAAACATCATTTAAAGAATAGCGGTTACGAGCTGAATGTAAAAAAGCTTTGTACGGTGAGATTGGGCAGGAAAATTTTCCCGGGATTGCCTTCTTACAGTCTCGGTAACTTTTGCCGCAGCATGGGGATTGAAATAGAGAACCGCCACAGGGCGAACGGAGATGCAGAGGCAACCGCAACCATGTTCTCCAAAATGCTGCAACAGGAGGGGGCGCAATTGCACATTGATAAAATGCTGAAAAAAACTTCTGCAGAACAATGGCTGCCTACTTACCTCGATAAACATATCATAGATGCTTTGCCTAACAAACCAGGCGTATATTATTTTCACAATGCCAAAGGAAAAATAATTTATGTAGGCAAAGCCATTAATATCCGCAAAAGGGTAAGCAGTCATTTTACGCACAATGACACGGAAAGGAGGCGGCAGCATTTTCTGCGGTTTGTGGCCAATATTACCTGCACGGAATGTGCGAGTGAATTGCATGCACTGGTACTGGAAAGTGCAGAAATAAAAAGGCTTTGGCCAAAATACAATTACAGCCAGAAACAACCTTTGCAGAAATATGGGTTGTATAGTTTTGAGGATGGTAAAGGATACATCAGGCTGGCAATAGATAAAAAGAAGAAGAATTTAAAAGCGCATTACCATTTTAATTTGTTGCACGAGGGTTTGGTGATGCTGATAAAAATGGCGGAGCAGTTTGAACTGGATAAAAAGCTTTGTTACATAGACAAAACACCGATCACAGAAAAAGATATTGAGTTCCTTGATCCGCCCTCGCATTACAACGGAAAGGTAAGGTCGGCCTTACAGGAACTGGATGCACAATTACCCACTTTTGCTTTGGTGGATGATGGATTGCATGCAGATCAAAAGCTCTGTATGCTGGTAGAGCGGGGGAGCTTTTGGGGAATGGGCTATATAGATGCAGCACAACAGCCTGGTGACGTAGAAACATTAAAAGAAATATTATCTCCTTATGCGGACAATGATTTTATAAGAAATTCTATTTATTCATTCGTGGAATCGAACCCTGACAAGAAAATTGCATTTGAATAGCTATTCAAACCAATTTAAAAAATCAAAATTTTTTAGGTCGATTTTCCATTATTTTGCAGCCCCAAAAAAAGTTCATTATTGGTATGCCGTACAAGGGAGTGACACAACGATGCTGACATTTGTACTGCAGCCTGCACCATAAAATATTATTATGTTTTCACAATTAATTGCACAGAAATTATCATTGAAACCACAGCAGGTGGAGACTGTTTTGCAACTGCTGGCGGAAGGTTCTACCATCCCGTTCATTGCCCGTTATCGTAAAGATTCAACGGGTGCGCTGGATGAAGTACAGATACAACAGATACAGGATGAAAATAAATTGATGAATGAATTTGCAGAACGCAAGGCATTCATTGAAAAAACGATCACGGAGCAGGGCAAGATGACAGAAGAATTGCAGGCGAAGATCGATGCGGCGATCACCATCAGCCAGCTGGAAGATATTTACCTGCCTTACAAACAAAAACGCAAGACAAAAGCAGTGGTGGCAAGGGAAAATGGCCTGCAGCCTTTGGCGGATATGCTGCTGGAGCAGAAAGACATTGACCTGGAAAAAGAAGCGGCTGCATTCATCAATGATAAAGTACTGACAGCAGATGCAGCGTTGCAGGGTGCGAGAGATATTATTGCTGAAACGGTGAACGAGGACACTGTAGTGAGAGAAAAGCTGCGGAAACTGTTTGAGCAGGAAGCTACTTTAAAGAGCACGGTAATAACGGAGAAAGAAACGGAAGCTGCGAAGTATAAAGATTATTTTGCTTTTAGCGAAAGGATCGCCACAGTGCCGAGCCACAGGACGCTGGCCGTGCTGCGTGGATTTCTGGAAGGTTACCTGCGTATATCAATCGAACCGATAGAAGAGCAGGCTTTGGAAATGGTGGAAGACCTGTACATTGAAGGCATGAGCAGCTGCAGTGACCAGTTGCGCAAAGCGATCAAAGACAGCTATCGCCGCTTGTTGCAGCCAAGCCTTGAAACAGAGTTCAGGACGAATTTGAAAACAGCGGCAGATGAAGAAGCGATCAATGTGTTTGCAGAAAATTTAAGACAACTGTTATTGAGCTCACCATTGGGCAGTAAAAAAATACTGGCCATTGACCCGGGTTACAGAACAGGTTGCAAAGTGGTTTGCCTGGATGAAAAAGGAGAGCTGCTGATAAATGACCTGATCTATGTGCACGAGAACAACAATAAATTATACGATGCGGAGCATAAAATAAAATCGCTGGTAAAGCAGTATGGCATACAAGTGTTTGCAATCGGTGACGGAACGGCGGGAAGGGAGACAGAACAATTTATTAAAAAACTTGACCTGGGCCTGCCGGTGTTTTTGGTGAATGAAGATGGGGCCAGTATTTACTCTGCATCTGAAATAGCGAGGCAGGAATTTCCGGATCATGATATTACGGTTCGTGGTGCAGTGAGTATTGGCAGGAGGCTGATGGACCCATTGGCGGAACTGGTAAAGATTGATCCGAAAAGCATTGGCGTAGGGCAATACCAGCATGATGTGAACCAGCCGAGATTGAAAGAGCGTCTGGACCAGACCGTTATGAGCTGTGTGAACAGCGTGGGTGTGAATGTAAATACGGCGAGCAAACATTTGCTGAGCTATGTGAGTGGTATCGGCAGCACGATCGCAGAGAATATTATCAACTATCGCAGGCAGGAAGGGCAGTTTACCAGCCGCAGGCAACTGCTGAAAGTACCAAGATTGGGTGGTAAAGCATTTGAACAATGCGCCGGGTTTCTTCGTATTCCGGGAGCCAAGGATGTATTGGACAGCAGCGCCGTTCACCCGGAAGCATACGAGCTGGTAGAAGCGATGGCAAAGGATATGAATGTGAAGATAGATGAGATGATCGGTAATGAATCTTTGCTGAAAAGTATTGCTGCTAAAAAATACATCAGTGAAAAATTTGGCGAGCATACCATCAATGATATCCTGAATGAATTAAAGAAGCCGGGCCTTGACCCGAGGAGTGAAGCACAACTGTTTGAATTTGCCAATATCTATTCCATAGACGATGTGCATGTGGGCATGGAAGTTCCGGGTATTGTGACGAATCTTACCCGCTTCGGGGCTTTTGTTGATATTGGTGTAAAACAGGATGGCCTTGTGCATGTGAGTGAGATCGCACATAAATACATACAGGACCCGTCGGAAGCATTAAAGCTGAACCAGCAGGTAAAAGTAAAAGTGCTGGAAGTGGATGTGGCCCGTAAAAGAATAGCACTTTCTATCAAGCAGACAGAACCGGCGCCGGCACAGCAACCAAGGCGTGACCGTGGGGGTAACAATTTTCAACCTGCAAAAAAAGATGTGCCATCCAATAATATGCACGATGCATTGGCGGCATTGAAAAATAAGTTTGGTAAGTAACCTGGTAATAAGATAATAAAAAGCGGCGCTCACTTTGTGAGCGCCGCTTTTTATTATAAGCTGTTTGCTTATTTCTTTTTACCTCCGAAGTTTTTAGAGATACCGATATTGATCGTTTTACCAAAGTTGAACTGAAAAGCATTTTCAGCAGAACCGCCTTTAGGCTTAACAGAAGCGTAATTGATACCACCAAAATCAAAGTTAAGACCAAAGCCATTCTTTACATTAACGAACACTGCAGGGTAGAGGTTCAAACCAAACCCATTTCCTTCACCAACGGTAGTGCTGTTGAATTTGCTTTTTGCATTAACATACTGGGCTTCAAACTGGCCAAACACAGAGAAAATGTCAGAGATAGAATGTGTGTAACGCACAAATGGACCTACAGCAAGCGCAGTGGTTTTATAAGTATCACCTGCATCGTCCTGTTTTTGAGATGCCAGGCCAAATGCAAGACCTGCTGTCCAGTTATTGTTGAACTGGTAACCCACAAATGGATTAAAGTTTAAAGAGGTTTGATCATCGCTGTTGGTTGCAATACCTACATTACCACCCACCAGTACAGTGCCTGTTTGAGCCTGCGATACAAAGAAAGATGCCACGAAAAGGGACAGTGTAAAAAGTTTTTTCATATAGTAAAAATTTTTTGTGAGGCGCAAAAGTAGGGGAGCTTCACAAACAGGAAAAAGATGTGAATGCTTTTAAGAAAATATTAGCAACTTGGATACAATTATTTTTTACAGTGAAGGTGAAGCAGCTCAATAAACTTTTTTCTTGCTATCATTTTTGCACCAAGGCTTTCGAGGTGATTGGTATGCAGCTGGCAATCGATGAGCTGTACTTTCTCTTTTTCTAACTGTTGTACATAACTGATGAAAGCAAACTTGCTGGCATTGCTGAAATGGCTGAACATGCTTTCTCCGAAAAATACATTACCCAGCCGTATTCCATACAACCCGCCGACCAATTGATCATTGAGCCATGTTTCTGCGCTGTGTGCATAACCAGACCGGTGGAGCTGAATATAAGCCGCTTTCATTTCTTCTGTGATCCAGGTACCATCCTGCCCCTCCCGGTAAACGTTCTGGCAACCGGTTATTACCTGTTCAAAAGCAGCGTTGGTTGTAAAACGGAATTGTTTCTTTTTAAAAACCTGCTGCATGCTTTTGCTGATCTTTATTTCAGCGGGCAATAAAACAAAACGTGGATCGGGGCTCCACCAGCAAACAGGATCATCGTCGCTGAACCAGGGGAAAATGCCGGAACGATAGGCTAACAGCAATCGCTCGCTGCTGAGATCGCCACCAACAGCGAGCAAACCATTTTCATCTGCCTGTTCCACAGGCGGAAAATACAATTCATCGTTCAGTAAAAACATGGAATAAAGTTAGGAAACCAGTTCTTCAATCGTAGCATTGATGAGGCGATCGTTGATGGCATCGCATTGCGGCTTCAGCAATTCGTAGCTGCCTTTTTTTACAGCGCATTTGCCTTTGTAATGAATGAGGATGCTGCATTGCTCGGCCTGTTCTTCCGAATGGCCACAGATCTTAACGAGTGTATCGATCACCCAGTCGAATGTATTTACATCATCGTTCCAAACGATCAGGTTGTATCCTTCGGATGATTCGGTTAATACATCTGTTTCCTGCTCGGATTGTGTAAAAGGATTATATGATGACTGAGGCGACATTTTGAAATGCAAATGTACAGGATTTACGGGTTTAGAATACAGCTGTTAGCCCTCAATTGTTAGCTTTTAGCTACTCTGTATTGAGGAACAGGATTTTGATTGAAAAAATATTTAAAAAAAATTTTGCTGAAAAATATTTACCCCTATCTTTGCACTCCGCAAAACGGAAAAGGGAGCTTAGCTCAGTTGGTTTAGAGCACCTGCCTTACAAGCAGGGGGTCACTGGTTCGACCCCAGTAGCTCCCACAAAAGGCCTCGAATATTTCGAGGCTTTTTTTATTTTCCAGATGATATTTTTCTACCCTGGTTCGTGACACACGAACCAAAATATAAATCCAGTTGATAATTCATGAATTTCTTTTTGTTTGCATACACTATATATAAATATGTGTAATGAATAGTACGTCTAATAAGTTATTTCGTGTGCCACGAACCAAGGCGTAGATATTACCTAATACAACAATCTTCAAAAGATTTTTCAGTAATGATTTAAACATAAAACTGTTTATGGTAAAAGGGGAAGGTGCAAAATTGTTATAATATCAGTACCTTCCCGCAACCCTAAATCTCCCACTATGTATGAAGTTATAAGTAAGCTCCATTTTTCACGGGGTGTTCAAATTGCGATAATTTTGTTTGCAGTCATAGTTGCACCTTATTGGTATTGTTTACATTTTCGCCCACACCTAGTTAGCACAGAAAGTACCATTAAGTTACTCCTTTCAATTATCGCAATAGGGGGGTCAGTTTTAGGAACTAATTTCGCCTTAGATGATTTCTTTAGGCTTCGTAATACTGAAAAAATTGTTGATGATACCGAAAAGAACAAAATAGGATTCTTATACCTACAAATTGCTGCTTTAGAAACTTGTGCCATACTTTTCTTTCCGTGCGTGTGGAAATACTTTGATAACGCTTTGTCTTTTGAAGGCACAATACCACTAATTGGAATTTGGGTTGTGGGCTCAACCGTAGCAAGGGTAAGCTATTATCGTAGGCAAAAAAGAACGCTGAAAGAACAATTGAAAAAAGAATCTACAAACGAGGCACAAACGCCCTGATATATCTATCAAAGCAGTTCATGATGTGCAGGGGTGTGTTTTCCGCCTTTGTTTGTGACAAACGAACCAAAAGACAAATCCGGTTAATGATTTTTTGAAATTCTTTTTGTTTACCACACTTTACAAATTTCTATAACACTCCAATTTCAATACAACGTTTGCTAAGTTGTTTCGTGTGCCACGAACCAAGGTGTAGTGCTTTGAAAGAGCCAGCGCACATAACGTTACTTTCTAAAATTTATTCTTCCGAAACCTGCATCAGCAATAAATTTTCAAAACTTTAACAGTTAACCGTCAGCATAATATTTCCAACACAATTTCCTCACAACAGCTTAACTCTTCCTTCATCTTACGGTAATGCAGCTGTCGCAATTTTGTGTTGTAAAAAATTACAACAATCATTAAACGCTATGTCATGAAAACAATTGCAACAATTATGAAAAAAGCCGCCTTTTTACCGGTCATCTTTTTATCATTCCTTTGCTTCGGTCAATCTTCTATGAACGCAGAAGGAAATGATGAAAAAGGAAAAGTGGAATTTGTTAAAAGTGAAAATGGAAATTTATTCTTCGATGTTGAGCTGAAGAATATTCCTAACACCGGCTGTATCATCAGCATCAGCAACCAGGAAGATCAGCTGCTGTTTGAAGACCAGATCAAAACAAATGAATACCGCAAGACCTTCAAGATCCCTAACGACGGTACTTCTAAAATTTATTTTGCTGTAAACGGTAAAAAATACCGCATCAGCCAGTCATTCGATCTGAAATACAAGGTAGAGACCAAATGGGAAGTCACTAAACTTTAACCCAAAGCCGTACTTGTGTGCCCCTTGCATTGCAAGGGGTCTCTTATTTTACAACGGTCAGCTGCACGCCATTGTTCACCGTTACAGCAGCGCCGTTCATAATGGTAAGTGTTCTTACGGTTGTGCTGGCATTTACTTCCGGCAGGTTAGGAGCGCCGGGCAATACATACACATCTGTATTGGCATCTGGCAGGGTGCCGCATTCCCAGTTGGAGGATACATTCCATAAATTGTTCGTAGTACCTTTCCAGGTAGCGGCAAATTTCAGGTCGTTGGTATAACTGTATTCTGTACCGCTTGCGGTTGTGATCATGCAGCGGTATTTATAACCATACCAACTGGTAGGCGCATTGCTGAGTGTAAGTGTTGCAGTACTTACACCGCCATATACCGCACCGTTGGCAATATTGCTGAAGCCACTGCCTGTGTTCACCTGCCATTGATAAGCAGTGCCCGTTCCATTGGCAGTAAACTGTTTGCTGCTTCCGGGGCAAACCAATGCAATGCCTGTTTTACCCAATGCAAACCAGGAGAAACCGGTGAATATCCCCTTAATGATCCTGTCGCCATTACTCGCAAAAGCTGCATTACTGTTGCTATTGCTGTACACCGGCGAAGTGAGAGGCGGCAGTTGTGTAACATCAGTGGCAGATCTTATGATGTTCATTTCCGCAGCAGCATTGCCTGTTGCTGTAGCCCATCCGTTTATTTCTTCATTGGTAGCATACAGGCTTAATTCATAAGCAGCGGAAGGATTGTCGTTAGCTGGTGTGATCTTAAATGCTTTGTCTGTTAATTTTTCTGCGTTTGAAATACCCCAGGCAGTTGTGGCACCTGTACCGGTTCTTATCAAATCCACTTGTGTACAGCCAAAATCAAAAGCAGATAAATTTTTGATCGTTGCCATGATATTTCCTGTCACCTGGTTGTAAAAATGCACGGTCTGGTTAGGGCCAACATAAGCTGTATCCGAATTGGAAACATGTGCTTCCGATTGTATTGGTCCCGGGCCTGCACCAACGATCGTTATGCTGTCGATGATCAAAGGCGGATTGTTTACCACGCTGCTGTTGTTCCTCCATTCAAATGCAAGGCGCACATTTGGATTGTTGTTGGCAGAAATGGGCAGGTTAAGCTGGTCCAGTATTTTCTCGTTCCTGTTGTAAATATTGTCCTTTATCATCGTCCACGTAGTACCGTTGTTGGAAGAATAATAGAGGCGCCCAAAATCAGCGGCCGTTAAAGAAGTGCCTTGTCCTGCAACACCTTCGCCCCGGCATTTGTAGAGGTAGGTAAGCCTTAAGCTGCTGAAACCGGTTGCATTGATCGTTGGCGATACTAAACGAATGACAGTTGAATCATCCAAGGTATTGCCTGCGTAAGAAGCAATGTTATCGTTGTCAGAAATATAGGCAGCGTTGTTTGCAAACTGTGCATCGCCGCTGTTACCAACCTTCCAGCGGTTGGGCGAACTGTTGCCATAAATAATATTTTGTGTCCAGCCGCCAAAGCCATTCACATTGTCAAATGATTCGTGGAATACGAGCTGGTTCAAGGTAGAGTCGGGGCGGTGGTCTTTGCTGATGATGATAAGATCATACAGCGATCCTTTCTTTACATTGGTGCCGTTTGCAGCAATGCTGTAATCGATCCGCATGTTCTCATTGCTTTCAATAATGGCATCATCATACACTTTCATAGTGATCACCTGCGGAGTGGTATCAGCCAAGATGAAACTCAGCGGTGATATTATTTCCACGTCCTTGTCTGGCCCTATCTGTAGTCCCGGTAAAGTTCCTGCAGGAAGCAACTGTATTTCCGCCGGCATCGCAGCTTCATAATTTAAAGACATTTTTACCGTGGCTATTTTATAATCCAGGCAATCATTGTCAACATCAGCCGCTTCTTCTGTTACAAATTCAGATACCCTGTTAAAGCTCACACGGGGAAAGATGCAGGTGCTGGTTCTCACCGTATTTCTTATCAATGCACCGGGTTGTGGTCCAAAGCCATTGGCCAGGTTAATACCATATCCTGTAAGGTGGCAATAGCTCATTATTGTTCCGCCATTGGTAGGGGCAGGCCCCAAAGGGCAGCCGCCTTCTGTTGCATAACAGTTATCAATAGCACCACCGACCCATCCGCACCACTGCGTGTGATTGGAAGCGATATTGTGGCCCAGCTCATGTGTGATCACCATGCTGTTCCATGAATAAGCGGGCAGGGGAGTAATGGCATTGCCCAGGTTGCCACTCACACCTGTGCGATATTGGGCATTGTTGCAGAGGGAATATAAATAGGCCCTGCCGCCGCCAAGACCACGGCGGGATAAAAGATGCGCAAGGTCGCCGGGAAAACCTCCTGTCATCGCCAGTGAAAAATCCTGCAAGGCTTCTGCAGTGTTCACTGTAGATTCGTAAGGATCGGGCACTGTCCACACTTTGATTGCGCTCATTTTTACATTCACACTATCATTTTCATACAATACGGAAACATTGTTTGCCAGGTCTGTTACCCAACTGATAGTATTGGCAAGGTTAGAGCCTTTGCCCGTATAACAACTGTAATCCGCTTCATAATAAATATCTACGGGCTCCTCATTCACTACTTCAGTGAATGTTTGCGGAATGGAGAGGTCAGGCAGCAAATTTGCATTGCCGGGAATAGGAAGGGCATCGCAGCTGAAGTTGGGCCTGCTTAACATATCAGACTCCCTGAAGATGACCATATCGCTGCTGTTATCCTGCAAAGCGCCGATATTGATATTGCCATTCCTGTCTGCAATAATGGCGCTGATCTCATCATCATAAATATTTACAGCAACAACAGATCTCGGGTCACCTTTTATTTTCCCCTTGTAATGCAGGGAATGATTTTTATTGTAAGGGATTACCTGCCCTGATCCGTCTTTTACAAAAAATCCTTTGGAAAAAATATCATTCTCTTTTAATTCCAGTATCCAGGTCTTGTTCTCAAACTCAAAGCGAAGCTCTATGGCAGCTTGCCTGGCGGAATGCAGCGATCTGGTGAGTGACCGGTTGAGCGAAAATACAGTAGCATTTTTTACATACTGGTCCAGGTAAACTGGTGTAGCTTTTTTTTCAGCGATGATGTTTTGCGCAGAAGCAGGAGAAAGCAAAAAGAAAAAGCAGTTTGCAAGCAATATTGCTCCGGTGTTTGGTTTGATCATACTACGGGGATTGCCTTACGAAGGTATTTTTTAAAACTGATTTTGGATGTTTTTTTCAGTGATCTCTAAGTTTGATTAAATACTGTCAGCCTGTTTCTAACCTACAAGGTGTGGGAGCTTGCCGAAGGCGGTTTTTTTGATCAAGTATTACCGGCTTCGACAAGCTCAGCCTGGCATTCTTATATTTAAACAGCATCTTTCCGTTTTTAGTGGATGGATTTTTGCATTCCAACTTAACTTTGCATCCTTACAACGAATGCATTACACTAAAAAGTATATCAATTTTATCAACGGGCGTTATGCCAGCGAGGGCATCCGCATCACTGCGGGCATCATCACACCTTCGCTGGTAATGAATATGTTCGATATGCTTCCTGCGGGGCTTATCATGAGCTTTGGTGCGCTGTGTGTGAGCGTGGCCGATACACCGGGCGCCGCAAGGCACCGCATCAATGGTATGCTGACTACATCGGTGCTGGTAACACTTTTGTCGGTGCTCACGCATTATGTAGCAGTAAATGCATTGCTGCTCGGCGTGCTGCTGACTGTTGCAGGGTTTGTGTTCTCCATGCTAACGGTGTACGGCGTACGAAGTTCTGCCGTAGGCATTGCGGCATTGCTCATGATCGTACTGAGCCTGCAATCACCGCCGCATGGAAAAGATATCTGGATACATGCAGGTTACACGTTGGCCGGCGGCACCTGGTATATGCTGTACAGCCTGGTACTGTACCGCCTTCGTCCTTATAAATTCATCCAGCAGGTGTTGGGCGATTATATACAGGATGTAGCCATGTACCTGCGCTCCCGTGGTGCCTTGTACGCAGATGCGCCGGATTACAATAAGATCAATGAACGGCTGATGCAGCAACAGATAAGCGCAGAAGCACACCAGAACCTGCTGAGCGACCTGTTGTTCAATACAAGAAAGATCGTAAAAGAAAGTACGCATACCGGCAGGGTGCTGGTAAAAATTTACCTGGATGTGGCAGAGCTGTTTGAATCTGTAATGACCACTTACCAGAACTACGAAATATTGCACAAACAATTTGATGAGACGGGCATACTGGAGGATTACCGCAAGATCATTTTTTCTTTATCAGAAGAAATGGAAGAGATAGGTGTTGCGATAAAAAGTGGTATTGACTCACAACCATCGATGGCTACCATAACATTGATTGAAAAAGCAAAGCTGAGATTTGAGCAACTGCGGGTAAGCCACATGAGAGATGATAAAGTGGAAGACTTTGTAAGCCTGGGCAGGATACTCCGCAACCTGGAGGACATGAACGAGCGCCTTAATATATTGCATCAATACACGACCTACGAAGTAGAGCTGAAAAAAAATGAGACCAATGCGAGGATCTACGAAAGGTTTGTAGAGAAAATAAGTCTTCGGCCCACGTTGTTTTTCAACAACCTGAATTTTAATTCCAATATTTTTCGCCATGCGTTGCGGATGGCGCTGGCATTGCTGGCGGGTTACATCGTTTCCCTGTTCTTTAAAGTAGACAGGGGGTACTGGATATTGCTGACGATCGTGGTGATATTAAAACCTGCTTACAGCTTATCCAAACAAAGAAACTACGACAGGCTCATTGGGACGGCTGCAGGTATTGTGATCGGAATGCTGTTATTGCTGGTGCTGAAAAACAACAATGTGTTGCTCGGCCTCATGCTTTTCTTTATGGCAGGTAGCTACACTTTTATGCGTACCAATTATTTTATGAGCGTACTGTTCATGACACCTTACCTGCTCATCTTTTTTCACCTGCTGTATCCTTATGATCTTAAAGAGCTGATGATCGACCGGTTGGTTGATACAGCGATCGGTTCTGTGATTGCCTTTGTGACCAGCCTGTTCTTAGTACCGGCATGGGAAGGAAGTGCCATACGTACTTTGATGGTGAAAATGATAGAAGCCAACGACAAATATTATTCACTGGTGGCGGGCAGCTTTTGCAGCAGCGGGCCATTCAACGCCGACCAGATAAAGATCGCAAGAAAGGGCACAATGGTGGCGCTGGCCAACCTGTCTGATGCATTTACAAGAATGCTTTCCGAGCCCAAACGTTTCCGGCAGGGGATCAGGAATATCCACAAGTTCGTTGTGCTGAACCATAACCTTACTTCGCACCTTGCCACGCTTTCTTACTTTTTACAGGCAAAACAAAATCCTTTCCGTTCAGCCGACCTGTTGCCGGTAACACAGCAAACGAGGTTGCATTTTCACAATACGGTCAAACTCTTGAATGAAGAAGAAGGTGAATTGGTAAAACCTGATAGCAGCCATCTGAGAAAAGTAAATGATACACTGGCTGTGCTGGTAGAAAAAAGAAAGGCTGAAGTAGCTGCGGGTGAGCTGGAAACACCGACCAAAAGAGTGATGGTGGATTCCAAATCAGTGATCGACCAGTTCAATTATATTTTCAGTGATGCGGCCGCTATTACAAAAGTGAGTAGCGATTACAATAAGGAAATGGATGAAAAACCAAAGAGTTCCCTTTTGAGGAACCCTTTGGAAATATTGAATGTATGATTTTGGAACGCAGATTTTCATGATTATCATGATCAATCATGAAAATCTGCATTCTAAAGTTTTTATAAGATTGTATAGTTAAAAGTTACGTCGATGTCTGTGCCTGATTTTGGGCTGGTAACTGGGTCACTTGTTTGTTTATCAGGAGGCGTGCCGGGGTAGTGGCGCAGGATCAGGTTCATAGTTCCTGTGGATGCAGCACCAACAGTCCAGGTGCTGGTAGTACCCAACGGAACACCATTGTTATCATTGTTTAGATTGCCAACAGTGATCGTGCTGCCCGCAGAAGTCGTGTAATAAAAACGGTGCGCTTCATTTTCTTCTTCCACTTCTTCCGTAATATTTTCCGGCGGTACGGCCGAGTTGTTCCAAAGCTCTACCGATACATTGTAAGTAGTACCTGCTGCTAAAGAAATATTGTCTATCACCGGTACATTTCCACCCGGGCCATCCAGGTCTTCAAATTTAAAGCTTTGTGTAGTGCCACCGCCTACAGGTGTAAAATCGAGCTTCATGGTGGTGATCACTTCTTCATCATTGCTTTCTCCTTCGTCAAATTTTTTGCAGGAGCTGATGAATAAAATGCTTGCGAATAATGCTGTTGGTATAATGAATTTTTTCATGAGTTGTTATTTTTTTGATTGAAAAGGAATTTTTATCCTGAATTGAAAATTTCTGCCGGTTTCATCGGCGAAGTAGCGCATGCTGTTTAAATAATCCCTATATGTAGTATTGAACAGGTTCCTGATGCCAAGGCTAACGGTTACGGGTAAGTGATCCAGTTGAATGGTGGTTCCTGCATCTACATTCACCAGGCCATAAGCATCCGGCGCTTCCTTGTAATCTTGTTTTACATAGGTTTCATCCGGTGTGCGGGTTTGTTTGAACGTGTAATTATATTCTGCAGAAATGTAGGAAGCATTCAATTTTTTGCCATCCTTAAAATTGTAGCTGAAGATATTACCGATCCTGTCTGCCGGCATACGAATGAGCCAGTCGCTGCTGTCAACATTTCTTGCACGCAGCATGCTGTAGTTCAGCTGCCAGTCGAAACTTTTTACGGGAGACCATTTGCTGGTAAAGTCAAGGCCCTGCAACCTTACATCGTTCTGCTGGTATACATTCAGCAATAAGAAACCGGAGATCACCTGCACGGGCTGATCAGGCTTTGGCTGCATATAAATAAAATTGCGGATGCTGTTGTTGTACAGGTTCAGGTCTGCAGAAAAAGTCTTTGACTTGTTGCTCCAGCTATTACCCCAGTTGATATTGAAAGAATGCTCGGGCTTTAAATTGATATCACCTACTTCATAGGTAGAAGTGCCCTGGTGCATACCATTGCTCAGCAATTCATTTGGTTGCGGCGCACGGGATGAGAGGCTGATGTTAAGATTCGTTTTTAAACCATTGGTTATTTTATATCCTGCATTGGCAGAAACAGCCGTGGTAGAAAAATTAAAACCATATTCATCAAATACCTGCCCGTTGGCCAGCACCCTGTTGGTGTACAGGTTTTTATTGTCGTAACGGATACCTGCCTGCACATCCCATTTTTGTTTGCTGAACTTACC
>CAYOLS010000052.1:0-17108 GCA_964404845.1 uncultured Ferruginibacter sp.
AAAAATCTTGCCGGGTCATTTAATAGCAGCTCATACTCCATGTATGACCACCCATTCATTGCCAGGGTATCGCTGCCAGAAGAATACAATTGATTAATATATCCCTGCGCTACACCAACCAGTATTTTAAACAGGAAAAGGAAAATGATGAGGCGGGTGCCCAGGCCAGATCTTTTGATGAACGGAATACGGTGGATCAGCAAACAGGCCGCAGTTAAAACAATAAAAAAAACGATGTAGCTCAAACCCTCTTATTTGATGTGGGAAGATAGTTAAAATAATTGCTTTACAGGGCAAGATTAAAGACAGGGAGATTGTACCTTTGCGCTTTCAAAACCAATTCCTCAATACTATTCATGGAAATTACAGCATCCACCGCCGCACAATTAAGAATTACAGAAGAAGAATTTGAATTGATAAAGCAAAAGCTTGGCCGCACGCCCAACTTTACTGAGCTATGTGCTTTCAGTGGCATGTGGAGCGAGCATTGCAGCTACAAGAACTCCATCAAATGGCTGAAGACCCTGCCAAGAGACGGTAAAAAAATGCTGGTAGCAGCGGGTGAAGAAAATGCAGGATTGATGGACATTGGTGATGGTTACGGCGTGGTATTTAAAATTGAATCGCACAATCATCCTTCAGCCATTGAACCCTTCCAGGGAGCGGCTACGGGAGTGGGTGGTATCAACAGGGATATTTTTACGATGGGTGCAAGGCCGATCGCATCGCTGAACTCTTTACGCTTCGGCAACCTGCAGGAAGCAAAAACACAACACTTGCTTGCCGGCGTTGTGCATGGCATTGGTCATTACGGCAACTGCTTTGGTGTACCAACCGTTGGCGGCGAAATATATTTTGAAGAATGTTACCATACCAACCCGTTGGTGAATGCCATGAGCGTGGGTATTGTAAAAAATGGTGAGACCATTTCTGCTACCGCAGGAACCGTGGCCGGTAATCCTGTATTTTTTGTAGGAAGCGCAACCGGTAAAGATGGTATTGGTGGTGCAAGCTTTGCCAGCGCAGAAATCACAGAAGACAGTGCAGAAGATCTGCCGGCAGTACAGGTAGGCGATCCTTTCCAGGAGAAAAAATTGCTGGAAGCCTGCCTCGAAGTAATTCAAACCGGTGCTGTAGTGGGTATGCAGGATATGGGTGCTGCGGGTATCATTTGCTCTACCGCAGAAATGAGTGCCAAGAGTGGTGCAGGTATGAATATCCAGCTGGATAAAGTACCAACCCGCCAGAAAGATATGAAAGCATGGGAGCTGCTGCTGAGTGAAAGCCAGGAGCGCATGCTCATGGTGGTGGAAAAAGGCAAAGAACAACTTGTAATAGATGTATTTGAAAAATGGGACCTGCCCTGCAGCCATATCGGTGAAGTAACTACGGACGGTGTGCTGAATTTTTATATGCACGGCAACCTGGAAGCGGTGCTGCCTGCGGAAGAACTGGTATTAGGCGGCGGCGCTCCTCAATATGAAAGAGAAGTAAAACGTCCGGCTTACCTTGATAAGATAGAAGCATTCAATCCTGATTCTGTAAAAGAAACAACAGATATAAAAGGCACGGCAGAAAAGCTGATCAGCCTGACCAATATTGCCAGCAAAAAATGGATATACGAACAATACGATAGCATGGTGGGTACCGGTTCTTCCAGTACCAATGCGCCAAGCGATGCGGCGATAGTAATTGCAAAGCCAACCAACAAAGGCCTGGCGCTGACAACAGATTGCAACAGTCGTTATGTTTTTGCAGATCCATACAAAGGCGCCATGATCGCTGTAGCAGAAGCCGCAAGGAATATTGTCTGCAGTGGTGGCCAGCCATTGGGTGTTACCAACTGCCTCAATTTTGGTAATCCTTACGACCCGGAAGTGTACTACCAGTTCAGCAATGCTATTAAAGGTATGGGCGATGCCTGCCGCAAATTTGATACGCCGGTAACAGGTGGCAACGTGAGTTTTTATAATCAATCGCCTGATGGCCCGGTTTATCCTACGCCTACCATCGGCATGGTTGGTTTGCTGGATAGCGTGAATGATAAAATGACGTTGAATTTCAAAAACGAAGGAGATATTATTTATCTCGTTGGTCAAAGCAGGAACGATATCAACTCATCAGAATACCTGCATAAAATTCACGGCGTAGAACACAGTCCTTGTCCACACTTTGAGCTGGAAGAAGAATTTGCTTTGCAGCAAGCCATTGGCAAATTGATCAAAGCAAATGCTATTCAGTCTGCACATGATGTAAGCGAAGGCGGCCTGCTCATCACATTGCTGGAAAGCAGTTTTACAAACAATCTTGGATTTGATGTAGCTGCAGCAGATGCGGCTATCCGCAAAGATGCTTACTGGTTCGGCGAGGCGCAGAGCAGGGTGGTAGTGAGTGTAGCTCCTGGCAATACCGGCGCAACAGAAGAGATTCTAAAACAATCGAATATTCCGTTTGCAGTGATCGGTAAAGTAACCAATGGAGTGATCATCACCGAAGGTGAATTGTGGGGACAGGTAGCAGAATGGAAAGAAAAATATGATAATGCCATCGGCAATATTTTAAAAGGACATGAGAGTGAAGAAGCGTTGAGTGCTCTATAAGAAGTTACGTACGGGTTGCGGGTTGTGTGTTTCGGGTCAATACAACCCGTAACCCTCAACTCATAACCCTCAACTATTCTACCTCCTTCTTAACCTGTTTCCCCACCGTCTTCATTTGAATAATATCTACAAGGAACGAAAAGCCCATTGCAAAATAGATATAGCCCTTTGGTATTTTTATTTCGAAGCCTTCCGCTATGAGTGCAAACCCTATCAGCATTAAAAAACAAAGTGCCAGAACTTTAAATGACGGGTGCCTGCTGATAAATTCGCTGATAGGCTTAGCCGCAACCAGCATGATACCCACTGTAACGATCACTGCCGTGTACATGATCCACAGTTCATTCACCATACCTACTGCCGTAATGATAGAATCGATGGAGAATACCAGGTCGAGTATAATAATTTCTCCCAGCAATCTCCGGAAAGAAGCTGTCCTGATCTTTTCAGGCGAATCCGGATCAGGCGTTTCTGTTTTATGATAAATTTCCTTGGTGCTTTTGTACAGCAGAAATAAGCCACCTGCGATCAGTATCAGCTCTTTGCCTGTAAATCCTTTACCGGCAACGGTAAATAATTCCTGGTCTAATTTTAATATCCAGGATATCAGTGCAAGCAGGCCAAGCCGCATGAGCATAGCAAGACCAATACCCCAGAGCCGCAGTTTGCCTCTTTGTTCCGGCGGTAGTTTGTCAGCCAGGATGGAGATAAAAATAATATTATCAATGCCCAGTACAACTTCCAATGCTATTAAAGTGAGCAGGGGTATTATTGCGTCAGCCATAGTGATGCCTTTTTTAATGACGGTAAAGTTAATAGAATGACCATTCAATTAACCTGCCGGGATTACTAATTGAATTAGAATCTGGTTAGAATTAAGTGCTGAAAGCAGGTGGAAGTCAATATAAAATTCTCATTTAGTGAAGATTGATAAATAAAAACAGGATGCTGTTTCGTTTTTTCATCTTTTCGCTGATAAAAAAACATCAAATTTCTCCCACTCAAATATTCGCCTTATCTTTGCATGACCTCTAGGATATTTCAGATCATTTTCCTCCGGTCATATTTTACTTTCTTATTAATTGATGATTAAAATTTGCTTATAAAACCTGGTCAGGCTATGCGTAGCCGGGAAGGTTTTTAGATGCAGATTTTTTATTTTATAAAAAATTGAAAAACCTAAAATGGCTAAGTACATTTTTGTAACCGGTGGTGTTACTTCTTCGTTAGGCAAAGGAATTATTGCAGCTTCATTGGCTAAGCTTTTGCAAAGCCGTGGTCTGAAAGTGACCATTCAAAAATTTGACCCTTATATCAATGTTGACCCAGGTACGTTAAACCCTTACGAGCATGGCGAATGTTATGTTACAGATGACGGTGCGGAAACCGACCTCGATCTTGGACACTATGAACGTTTTTTAAATACGCCTACATCGCAGGCCAATAATGTTACTACCGGCCGCATTTACCAGACTGTTATCAATAAAGAAAGAGAAGGAGAATACCTGGGTAAAACAGTACAGGTTATCCCGCATATTACCGATGAGATCAAACGCCGTATGCTCATGCTCGGCGAACAAGGCTTTGATATTGTTATCACCGAGCTCGGCGGAACGGTAGGTGATATTGAAAGTCTTCCATTCGTGGAAGCTGTGCGCCAGCTGCAATGGGAAATGCCCGAAGAAGATTGCCTTGTAGTGCATCTTACACTGATCCCTTATTTAAGTGCTGCAAAAGAATTAAAAACAAAACCAACCCAGCACAGCGTACGCATGCTGAGCCAGGAAGGTGTAAGGCCCGATATTATTGTTTGCCGTACAGAGAAACCGCTGTCAGAAGAAATAAAAAGAAAGATCGCTCTCTTCTGTAATGTAAAGCCCAATGCTGTAATTGAAGCCATGGATGCAGGCACCATTTATGAAGTGCCGCTTAAGATGCTACAGGAAGGTTTGGATGTGATCGTGTTGAAAAAATTACAGATCAACGGTTATGCAGCGCCAGACCTTGGTAAGTGGAGAGGTTTTCTTGATAAACTGAATTATCCCAAGAGCCGTGTAACCATCGGCCTTATTGGTAAATACATTGAATTGCAGGATGCATACAAATCTATCCTGGAAGCGTTTATTCATGCAGGTGCGGTGAACCAGTGCAAAGTACAGATCGTAAATATTCACAGTGAATATATTACGGAAGATAATGTAGCAGAAAAATTCAGGGAACTGGATGGTCTGCTGGTAGCACCCGGCTTTGGTTCAAGAGGCGTGGAAGGTAAGATCACTGCTGTGAAATATGCAAGGGAAAACAAATTGCCCTTCTTTGGCATTTGTCTCGGTATGCAGATGAGTGTGATCGAATATGCACGCAATGTTCTGGGCTGGAAAGATGCACATTCTACAGAAATGAATACGGCCACTGCTTATCCTGTAATTGCGCTGATGGAAGAGCAAAAGAAGATCAAGAAAAAAGGCGGTACTATGCGCTTAGGTGCATATCCTTGCGAAATATTGCCGGGAAGCCTCGCCAATAAAGTGTACCAGGCTACACAGATCAGCGAACGCCATCGTCATCGCTGGGAGTTTAACAATAATTACCTGCAGGATTTTGAAAGAGCAGGTATGATCCCAAGTGGTAAAAATCCACAGACAGGTTTGGTGGAAATTGTAGAGCTGGCCAATCACCCTTTCTTTATTGGTGTGCAATACCATCCTGAATTAAAGAGCACAGTTGAAAATCCACATCCGCTTTTTGTAAACTTCGTACAGGCCGCCAAATGGTTTGCCGATATGAAAACGGGGAATGTAGCGGCGGTAGTGGAAACGGTGTAGAGGAGTGATGAGATATGAGCTATGAACGATAAGATATAAGATAGGAGCTATGAACGATGAGTTATGAGTGATAAACGATGAACGGAGCCTGGCATCTTTGCGGTTGAAAATTCGTGTAATTCGCCCCAATTCGTGTAATAATAGAGATGGAAAAATTAAGCATGGAAGCGCTGAACCGCAAATCGGTGGAAGAGTTCAAGCGTTCGGAAAAAACACCGGTGATAGCAGTGCTGGAAAATATCCGCAGTTCTTATAACGTGGGCAGTGTATTTCGTACTGCCGATGCTTTTTTACTCGAAGCGATTTATCTGACTGGTTATACAGGAACTCCCCCTCACAAAGAGATCCGCAAAACGGCGCTGGGCGCAGAAGATACGGTAGAATGGAAACATTTTGCCAATGCAGCAGAAGCCATTGAACATTTGCGCTGGCAGGGTTACAAGGTATATGCGGTAGAGCAGGTAAGTACCAGTCTTTCTTTGGAAGAAGTTCCTTTTGATAGCCATGAAAAAATTGCAGTGGTATTGGGCAATGAAGTAACGGGTGTTGAGCTGGAAACCATTCAACTTTGTGATGGCTGCATTGAAATACCGCAATTGGGAATGAAACACTCTCTTAATATCGCAACTGCTGCCGGCGTAGTATTGTGGGAGATCATAAGAACCAGAATGAAGAAACAGAGCTGATATGTCAACAGTAAAAAATTATCTTTCTCTAATAAAATTTTCGCATACCATTTTTGCAATGCCATTTGCATTGATAGGGTTTTGCCTTGCAGCAAGAGAGCAGATTTTTATCTTTTTTACTAATCTTTATAAAGATATGCTTCCTTCATATTGGGAAGGACAAAATTCAAAACCACTCTGGTTTATTTTCTTAATGGTCATTCTCTGCATGGTATTCGCCCGCTCTGCAGCCATGGCATTCAATCGTTATTTAGATAGAAAGTTTGACGAAAAAAATCCAAGGACGGCGATCAGGGAAATTCCTTCAGGTATCATCACGCCAAAAAATGCACTGGCTTTTACCATCATCAATTGCGTTTTGTTTGTAACAACAACCTGGTTCATCAACCCGATCTGTTTTTATTTATCACCTGTAGCATTGTTCGTCGTATTGTTTTACAGCTATACAAAAAGATTTACTGCATTGTGTCATCTCGTATTGGGAGTAGGGCTGAGTCTTGCGCCGATTGGAGCCTATCTTGCAGTAACCGGGCGATTCGATTGGCTGCCTTTGCTGTTCTCCTTTGCAGTGATATTCTGGGTAAGCGGCTTTGATATTATCTATGCGTTGCAGGACGAGGAATTTGACAAGAACAACCAATTGCATTCTATTCCCGCAGCATTGGGAAAGAAAAATGCATTGAGGGTTTCGGAGCTGTTGCATTTGTTGAGCGCTGCAGCTGTGATAGGCGCCGGTTTTTACGGGCATTTCGGCTGGTTGTACTGGATCGGCGTAGCAGTGTTTGCAGGAATGTTGATCTACCAGCACTCTGTTGTAAAGCCCAATGATCTCCGCCGTGTAAACCTTGCCTTTATGACCGCCAACGGCATCGCTTCTGTTGTCTTTGCTGCGTTTGTAATTTCAGATCTTTTCATCAATAAATAATCAATCATCACTAATCAATAATAATTTGGCCCGCATTTTATCCATAGACTACGGAGGAAAACGCACCGGCATCGCCGTTACGGATCCTTTGCAGATCATTGCCACAGGCCTTACCACTATTGATTCCAAAGAACTGATCCCATTCTTAAAAAAATATTTTGCAACGGAAGAAGTAGAGCTCATCATCATCGGTATGCCTGTAAACTGGGATGAAAGCGATACGCATGCCACGCCGCTGGTAAAAGAGGCTATTAAAAAGCTGAAGAAAGAGTTTCCGGCAATGCCTGTTAAAGAAGTGGATGAACGTTATACTTCCAAAATGGCCAAAGATGCCATGCTGCAAATGGGCCTCAAGAAAAAAGACCGCCGGGATAAAAAGCTGGTGGATGAGATTGCGGCGACGATCATGTTGCAGGAGTATATGCAAAATCAGTGATGAGATAGGAACGATGAGTTATGAGTGATGAACGGATGAATGGAAGCCTGGCACTTTGCGGTTGAAAATTCATATAATTCGCTCCAATTCGTGTAATAAAGAACATTTTAACATACTTAACAACAACATCCCAAATCCTAAATAGGTCGCATTTCCCCCATTCCGCTTACCTTTGCCCTCAAATTTTAAGGAAGAATAGATTATGATCTTACCAATTGTAGCATACGGCTCGCCGGTTTTAAGGAAAGTAGCAGTTGATATCGATAAAGATTATCCTCAACTGGATAAGCTGCTGGAAGATATGTGGGAAACATTGTACAACAGCAATGGCGTAGGCCTTGCAGCGCCCCAGATCAACAAAGACATCAGGATATTCATTGTAGATACCCTGCAGATATTTGAAGATGATGAAGACGGCGAATATAATCATTACCCGGATAAGCCGGGTTTTAAAGGCGTTTTCATTAATGCACACATCAAAGAGCTGGGCGGTGCAGACTGGAGCTATAATGAAGGTTGCCTCAGCATTCCTAAAATAAGGGAAGATGTGATGCGCAAGGAAACCGTGACATTGGAATATGTAGATGAAAATTTTGCGCCGCAAACCAAAACATTCAATGGAGTTACAGCCCGTGTTATTCTACACGAATACGATCACCTGGAGGGCAAATTGTTCATCGACTATATGAAGCCTTTGAAAAAAACACTGATCCGCCGCAAGCTGGATGATATCAGCAAAGGAAAAATAAAAGTGGATTACAGGATGATATTTCCCAAATAGCTTATCATTTCTTTAATAGTATAAAAACTAATTTTGCAGGTATGAAAAATATTTTCATACCTGTTTTTTTGATGGGCCTTTCTTTTGCGTGTCATGCACAGGTGCCTGCAGATACGGTATTTACAGGAAAGAAAGTGATCACACTCAGCTCTGTAGTGGTAGATAGGAACCTGAACGTACCCGGCTTTATCAATAAAATAAAAGCTGATACCAGCTACTACAAAGCATTTAAGAATCTTCGCATACTGGGGTTTACCGCCATCAATGATATTCGTATGAATGACAGGGACGGCGATCTGAAAGCATCCCTGTTCAGCAAAACAAAACAACTACGGCAGAATGGTTGCCGGACCATGCAGGTATTGAGTGAAGAAAGCAGCGGTGATTTTTATACAGATGAGCACCAGTACAATTATTATACTGCACAGATGTATGCATCCCTTTTCTTTACCAGCGGCGCTGTTTGCGGGGAAACAAATATTGTCGGCAATACAGCATTCAGCACAACGGGCAAGAGTGGTATGGAAAAACACAAGGAGCAATTAAAAATGCTGTTTTTCAATCCCGGTAAAAAAATAAAGGGCCTGCCTTTCATGAGCAACAAGACGGCCATTTTCGACGATGATATGGCCGATAGCTACGATATGGACATCGACATGGATATTTACAATGGTGTATCCTGTTATGTGTTCACACAAAAAGTAAAGCCTGGCAGGGAAGGTAGCGTGGTGGTGGATGAAATGGTGACCTGGTTCAACGACCAGGATTTTGAAGTAGTGGCCCGCACTTATTCATTGAGCTACGATGCTGCCGTGTATGATTTTAAAGTAAAAATGGAAGTGCAGATGACAAAATTCGGCGACCTTACCGTACCTGCTCTTATCCGCTATGTCGGCAACTGGAAAGCCATCACAAAAAAAAGAGAAAGAGGCGTATTTACTGCTACACTTTCCGACTTTAATGCCGGGAATTAATTTTTAGCACTTTACCAATGCGTAATGTCAGGCTGAGCTTGTCGAAGCCGGTTTCGACAAGCTCAGCCTGACAATATTTTCAAAAACAGATTAAATTGGTACTGCATTTGTAAATTAAAACGCATGTCATTATCCCAGCAAGTAGCCCACCTGTTCTTATTAGCGCTGCCCATCGCCTGCATTGCATGGACGGTAACGCATGAAGAGGTTTTTCGTGAACCCCGGCAGTTCTGTATCAATAAATCAAAATCCTGCAAGCACTTACTGGAGCGAAAATTCTTTTATCTCTTCACCTGCGAGTATTGCTTCAGCCATTATGTGACCCTGTTCTTTTTAATTATTGCTGATTATACACTTTTGTTTGATGATTGGCGTGGCTACATCATTGGCGGCTTTGCGCTGGTATGGATCGCCAATATTTACATGAGTATTTTTGGCCTGGTGAGGGTAGGGATGAAAAAAGAAAAAATGGAAGCGGATATCAAAGAAGTAGAACTGAAAGAGATAAAAGCGGAAGAGCCGGAGAAAAAATGATCAGGGTTTTATTTTATTCAACAGGTCTTCCAGCCCGTTGATCTTTATTTCATACAATGTTTCCAGCATCATTCCCAGCCTTCCTTTTGGAAAGCCTTCCTTGCGCTTGAACCATTCCAGGTAGCTCACCGGCAAATAACGAAGCACGGTGCCCTTGTATTTACCAAAAGGCATTTTCATTGTTACAATATCAACCAGCAATTGCCCGTCGGGCATAGGAACATCATTCATAAAAAATATTAACGCCCTACTGACGGAACAACGGGCAGGCTTTCATTGCCATCCAAACCTACAGACTGAACAGCGAAAAAATAATTGTCTTTTGAATAAGGCAGCGTCAGCTCCGTTGCCGTGGTAAAAAATTTCTTCTGCCAAACGGCGCTGGTCGTCTCTCTCAACATTACAAAGTAACCTTTGGTATTGCCGCTTGCGGGCGCTTTCCAATACAGGTAAGATGAATTGCCTAATTTTTTTACATCTATTTTTACTTCCTGCGGCATAGCAGGTGCTTTGGCAAGGTTGGCAAGACTGCTCAGGTTCATGGCTGTATTCTTGCGCAGGTATTCAAAATCCATAAATTCTATCAGGTCACCATATTGAATGCCATTCTCTTTTCTTACATCCTGGTGCTGGTGATAGTAATTCTCATTCATTTCTGTAATGCGAACAGCCGCATAGCCATTTTCAACATAAGGCGTATGATCACCGCCTCTTAGAAAACGATCGTTGCGATAGATCATCACCACATCAAGATTGTCAACATAACGTTCTGCCGTTTCCTTTATATAACGGGCCAGCTGCCTGCTCTTGCCATCGTTCTCCAGCCCAAGCTGGCGGATCATTTTTGCATTCTTCTCCGTTTCATAAGCAGGCAATCCTTCGCTGAACACCCGCACCTGCGTATTGTTGATGATATTGGTCTCACTGCTGTTGTTGCTGCCCATGATATCGTTGTTCAGCACCGCCTCAATATTCCTGCTTTCTGCCTTTGACTTATTGGCCATAAAATAAGCGCCCAATAATCCCTGTTCTTCACCGCTTACCGCAATAAAAATTACTGTTGCAGGAAATGATCTTTTGCTCATGATGCGGGCACATTCCAGTACCGCAGCTACGCCGCTGGCATCATCATTGGCGCCGGGCGCATCGCCGGTACGGTCCATTACGCTGCTTCTCATATTGTCCAGGTGACCACTGATGAGAAAAATGCGGTTATCATTCGGATCAGCGCCTTTTAAAGTAGCTACTACATTTCCTAAAACCGTTGGCGTATCCACTCTTCTTTTATCAGGCTGAAGGGTAGTAGTGTCGATAAAAGCCGTCAATCTTCCGTTGGAAGCTTTGGCAAATTCATTGAACTTGGCCAGTACCCAGTTCCTCGCAGCGCCGATACCTCTTTTGGGATTGGCCTGTGTGCTAAGCGTATTCCTTGTTCCAAAGCTTACCATCGAGGTAATATAAGCTTTGAGCGAATCGGCAGAAACTTCTTTTACCATTTGCCCGATCACAGGATCTTTTACAATAACTGTCTGTGCAAACGGTGATGCATACACTAAAAGCGATGCGGCAGAAAGAAAAATGTATTTGAACATAAGCGGTTTATTCTTCGTTTTTAAACTGGCTGTACTTTCTCCACTTTTCTATTACCTGCGCCATATCATCCGGCAATTCGCTGGTAAACAACATTTCTTTTCTTGTGCGTGGGTGAATAAAGCCGAGTTCTTTTGCGTGCAGCGCCTGTCTTGGGCAGAGTGCAAAGCAGTTGTCAACGAACTGCTTGTACTTGGTATATACCGTTCCCTTTACGATCCTGTCGCCACCATAAAAATCATCATTGAACAAGGGATGTCCAATGTATTGCATGTGTACCCTTATCTGGTGCGTACGGCCTGTTTCGAGCCTGCACTCAACCAATGTTACGTAGTTGAAGTTTTCCAATACTTTGTAATGCGTAACAGCTTCCTTTCCGTACTCGCCATCGGGGTAAGTAGTAAATAATTTCCTGAAACGCTGGTGTCTTCCTACATGCCCACGGATAGTGCCTGATTGTTCTTCAAAATTTCCCCAAACCAACGCTACATAACGACGATGTACGGTGTGGTTGAAAAATTGCTTTGCCAGGTCCGTCATGGCTTTTTGTGTTTTTGCCATTACCACCAGGCCGCTGGTATTTTTATCTATGCGGTGCACGAGCCCGAAGCGGGGCAGCGTTGTTTCATCAATGTTGGGATCCTGCTGTTTAAGGTAATAAGCCACTGCATTGATCAATGTACCATCAGGATTACCGCTGCCGGGGTGTGCTACCATGCCTACGGGTTTATTGATCACCATCAGGTCCTCGTCCTCGTAAACAATGTTAAGCGGGATATCTTGTGGTATGATCTCTGAAGATTCGGGAGAATTGGTTTCGTAGATAATGATCCTATCGCCCGGCTTTGTTTTGTAATTATTCTTAACAGGCTTTTCATTTACCAGCACTCTTTCTTCTTCAATGGCCTGCTGTATCTTATTCCTGGTAGCGCCTTCAATGCGGTTCATCAGGAATTTATCAATACGTAAAGGTTCCTGTCCTTTATCTATTACAATGGACAAGCGTTCATATAGCTCTTCCGATTCTGATAATTCCTCTTCTATATTGTTGGAGATATCGCTCATGCGGCAAAGTTAAGTTATTAGCGCTAAGCTATTAGCCATTGGCTGTGAGCCTTGAGCAGAAAGTAAATTGCCCAATAAGTAATCAATAATTAATAATAGATAATGAAGCAACTTCATGCTAAAAAAATCTCCCTTACTTATTCCCCGTCTTCTTCGGTGTATCATTTGTAACCTTACCGTCTTTACCAATGTAGAACTTGTTTTTCTCAACAGTTTTACCGCTTTCCAGTACTTCAAAATGGTACCAGCCTGATTTTTTGAAATTCACTTTTTCAATGATGAGGTAATCATCTTTCAGGTTGTTGAGCTCAAACAGTGGTTTATCCAGCTCATCAAAAAATTTCACTGAATATTTTTTCGTCTCCACATCGGGTAAGTAGATCACCACGTTGTTGTCTCTTGCAGTGAACACCCATTTGCTTGGATAAGTGATGGCAGGTGTATTCGGGGCAGCAGGATTTACAGCCGGAGGTGGCGGCACAATGATATTAGGATCGGCCGAAGGATCTACCTGCCACGGATATTTTACTGCGGTACTGGTATAAGCGCCGGTATCTTTTACCGGTCTTTCCGGTGTTGAAATAATATAGGAGCCTCCTTCAAACGCAATGAATACCCGGTAATACATTTTGCTGTAAGGCGCTGTAAGATCGGCATAGCCGTTCTCTTTATTTTGCGGGTTGAGCACCGAACCGATGGTGCTGTAATTGGTAAGGCTATCGTAAGAACGTTGTATGTTGATGGTGGTGACCGGCTTCTGGTATTCATTTCGCCAGCTGACAATTATTTTTCCGCCGGCATTGCGAACGCTGATACCCGGCAGTATTTCCTGCGCCTGCAGGAAAGAACTTATACCAAATGTAAGGAACAGCAGGAAAAAGTTTTTCATCATAGAAATTGACTCCGGTGCACAAATATATCAAACGAAAGGCTGGCCTGAGTATTGCAAATATAAGCAGCCTGTTAAATCAATTAAAAAATTAAGCTGCCTCCGGGCAGTGATTCATTACCTTGTAAGCCCCCGGTGTGCAGGCAAATGAGCTGTGCCTGCGGAGCAAATACATTATTGCGGATGGCATCAAATACGGCAAACATCATTTTTGCAGTATATATAAAATCAGTGGGCAATTGGTAGTTGCTGTACAGCTCATTCATAAATTGTATAAGCTCCGGGCTGCTCTTTGCATAGCCGCCGAAATGATACTGATCCCATACCTGTAAGTTATTATAATTGCTTTGCCCATTAAGCAGTTGCAATCTTTCATGGATATCTGTAAAACCTTTTAAAACAGGAATGGCTGTTACCTGTTGAGAAGCTACGGTTTTTTGCAGGAGGCCCGCCAAGGTGGTGGCTGTACCTACCGGCAGGAAAATGTGGCAATTCTTTTCTTCAATAACATCCATAATAAGCGATGCTCCTTTGGCGCCCAAAGGATGATAGCCGCCTTCGGGTATCGTTAAAATAGCTCCTGTGCTTTCCTGCTGATCTGCCAATATCTTGTATTGGTCCCTGCTTACGAATTCGAGTTGCATGCCATAAACGATACATTGTTGTAAAGTGTGAGAGAGCAGGGCAGGCCTTTCGCCTCTTACAATTCCTTTGCAGGGAATATTCAATTGCCGGCAGGCATAGGCTGTAGCTACCAGGTGATTGGAATAAGCGCCGCCAAAAGTTTGTATGCCTGTATAGCGGCCATTTGAATACGCTTCCAGGAAATAATGAAGCTTAAATAATTTATTGCCTGAAACAACGGGGTGTATCCTGTCCAATCTTGCTACAGTAATACGAATAGCTTTTTCAGCAAGCCAATCACTGTTCAGTTCCTGGAAAATTATATTACGGATATCAAAAAGCATTTATACGTTATAAGATGGTTTGTTCTATTTTTGCTGACCGATAGAAAATTAATTATATAAAGATACTATGCAACCTACATTATTGATATTAGCCGCAGGTATGGCTAGCCGTTATGGCAGTATGAAACAAGTGGAAGGCTTTGGCCCGAATGGAGAAACGATCATGGATTATTCTATTTACGATGCGATAAGAGCAGGATTTGGAAAAGTGGTTTTTATTATCCGCAAAGAATTTGAAGCAAATTTCAGGAAACAGTTCGAGAATAGGTTTGATGGAAAAATAAAAGTAGAGTTTGTATTCCAGGAAATGCACCATCATGTAGACCCGGCGCATATTCCTGCAGACAGGACAAAGCCATGGGGAACCGGTCATGCTATTCTTTGTGCGAAAGATGCCATCAAAGAACCGTTTGCTGTGATCAATGCAGATGATTTTTATGGCGAAGATGCTTTTGCAAAAGCCGCCGGTTTCTTAAAGAATGGCTGTGATGCAAAAACTTATGCCATCATCGGTTACCAGTTGGATAAAACATTGAGCGAAAACGGTACCGTAAGCCGTGGGGTATGTAAAACAGATGCAGAAGGCAAGCTGGTGGCCATCAATGAAAGAACAAAAATTTACAGGGATAAGGATAGGGTAGTATATGAAGATGAGAACGGCATTACAGAAGTGCCGGCCAACTCACCGGTATCTATGAACTTCTGGTGCCTGCATCCTTCCGTTTTCGATTTAGCAGCAAAAATGTTTGCCGATTTCCCGAAGAACAATATCGATAATATCAAAGCGGAGTTTTTCATTCCATTGCTGGGCGATGAATTTGTGAATGTAGAAGGTGGAACTATTAAAGTGATCCCTACTTCTGCACAATGGTTCGGTGTTACTTATAAAGAAGATGCGCCTGTGGTAAAAGCCAGCCTGAATGCGCTGATCGATGCAGGAGAATACCCTAATTCTTTATGGAGTAAGAATTTCCTGGATAATAATTTTTAAGAGATTGTTTTTTAATTATTGAAAATGATTGCCGGGTTGTTACAAAGCTATCAGGACGAAGCCGGCTTCGACAAGCTCTGCCTGACAACAGCTTTATAAAGTAGCATATTCAGAATTAAGTAAAATAAAAAGTCCCACCTTTTAAGAGTGGGACTTTTTTTATATTGATTGTTTTGCTCCTTAATCACCTTTTACCATAAACACATAATCTTCCATTTTCCTGATCTGGCTTTCCCTGTCCAGTCCTTTCAGGCCTGTTCCGGAAATGATCTTGATACCCGCATTCGCTTCTTTCTTTTTCGCTTCTTCCACAGCCCTGTGAATGTTGGCAGATTTAATGGCATAAACAACACCCTGTGCATTTCTTTCAGAGCTGGTTAACACACCCACCAGTTCACCTTTTTTATTAATGACAGGAGAACCGCTGCTACCTTCATTGGCTGCAGTATTCAGCTGGCAGTAAATGGTATCCATTTGGTAACCGTTCTTGGCGCTGATATAACCCTCACCATAAACGATCTCTGCTTTGGGATAGCCCAGCATGAAAACCTGTTCGCCCAGCTCGGCATTGCTTTTCCTGATAGTATATGGTATCGCAGGAAGCTTTTTAAAAGTATTGTCCTTTATTTTAATGATAGCGATATCTCTTTTGGCATCCACGTGTACTGCTTCTGCATTGAACTGGTCGCCTTTGGTATTTTCAACTACCAGTTGCTTTTTGGCCTGGTTCACTACGTGGGCATTGGTAACAATATAATTGTTGTTGGCATCGATCAAAAAGCCGGTGGCCCTGAAAGTGGCCATGATCTTTGGCTTAACCGGTTCTTTGGTTGTGCCCGGGTTTGCAGCATCCACTTCCAGTTTTTGCACTTTACCTGCCAGGTCATCTGTTTTATCTTTAGTTGCCTTGATGATGTCAACCAAAGGTTTTATCTCGCTATCCTGGTTTTTGTTAACCGCAGTTACGACTGTACCGATGCAAAGGGATACCACACCCGCAATAGAAGCCGCAACGGCAACGGTACGTTTGTATTTATTCCAAAGCTGGATCACTTTGGCCTTGCCTTTTAATGGTGCACGGAAAACAAAGCCTTCTTCGGCCAGTTTGTTTTCCACTTCGTGCAGGGTATGCTTAAAGTTGCGGGTAGTGCTATAGCTGTTCAGTTCATTTAAAAAGAACATATGTTCCACCACAGCCTGGTCAAGTTCAGGATTATTTTTTCTCAGGTCCTCAAAATAGATCCTTTCCTGCTCAGGCATTTCTCCCTTTACAAACCTTTCCACGGCATCGATCAATAACGAATCTTCCATTACTCTACATTTTTATACTGTGCAAAAAACAATTTCTTTAGTCTCACTAGGCATTTATACTTCTGGGTTTTTGCATTATCGGCATTGGTATATCCAAAATCGGCCGCAATGGCCTGCATTTGTTTTTTCTGGAGGTAGTAAGCTTCCAACAGGCTTTTACAAGGTTCGCCTATCTTTTGCATGGCGGCTTCCATAAGGTTGAATTCTTTTTGCCTGTTTTCGTGTATCTCTATGTCTTCATCAACGGAGACCACTTCCTCCATATTATCGGCTCCGGCTGTGCTAAATCGTTGATTCTGATTGAGTTTCTTCAGCCAAAGGCGTCGGCTGACGGCATAAATGAAGGTTTTTAACTGGCAATGCAGTTCAAAATTCCCCGTTTTCACCTTCTCAAACAGCACTATCATCGATTCCTGGAATATATCTGCAGCATCATCCGTGCTGCCATTATTATTCACCACCAGGTGCTGAACCATATTGTAATGGTCCCGGTAAATCCGTTCTATTGAGCTTTTGTCCTCGTTAGCAAGACC
>CAYOLS010000053.1:0-16592 GCA_964404845.1 uncultured Ferruginibacter sp.
AGCCGAGTGATAGATCTTGTAAAATATCTGCTTATTGGTCCCATGTGTTAGAAAATTATTTTTATCAGGTAAACGATTGCCATACCAGAAACCGAGTAGCACGCCTTCTTTTATACCACCCCTCGGCACAGCCGCCGGCCACACCAGGCAAATGCTCCTGTTGCCATAAAAGAAAGGAACATTGTAAGAGATCTTTTCCTTGCAATAGCCTGGCAGGGTATCAATAATGATCTGCCGTAGCACATCCGTAATGATCCTTTGTTCTTCCGGCAGGGATTCCATTAGCTGGACGAGTGTTTTTTTCATGGTTTCAAAATTATGAAATATAAGATATGGGCTATGAGATATAAGATATGAACGATAAGATATGAACGATGAGTGATGAACGATGATTTGGCTCGCAGCTCAAGGCTAATAACTAACAGCTTCTTAATTCGTGTAATCAAAATCAAATAAGGAATAAGAAATAGAAAATTACAAATAAGAAAGTGGCGCTTCATTCTACGGACCATGGACTATCGACTATCTACTATACACTATCCACCAAAATAGCTTATTTTTGCCGCCTAAATTACGAGTGTAGTACATGAAGAATATCCGCAATTTTTGCATTATTGCCCATATTGACCACGGAAAAAGTACCCTGGCAGACCGCCTTTTGCAAACCACCAATACCATTAGCGAACGTGAAATGCAGGCCCAGGTGCTTGATGATATGGACCTGGAAAGAGAGAAAGGTATTACCATTAAAAGCCATGCTATCCAGATCAATTATCCCTATAAAGGAGAACAATACACATTAAATTTAATTGATACGCCCGGCCACGTGGATTTCAGCTACGAAGTAAGCCGTGCGCTGGCAGCCTGTGAAGGCGCCCTGCTGCTGGTAGATGCTACACAGGGTATACAGGCCCAGACCATCAGCAACCTGTACCTGGCCATCGACAACGACCTGGAGATCATCCCGGTGATCAACAAGATCGATATGGATGGCGCTATGATACCAGAGGTAAAAGACCAGATCATTGACCTGATCGGTTGTAAAGAAGACGAAATACTCCTCGCAAGCGGCAAAAGCGGTATCGGTATTGAAGAAATATTGCACGCCATTGTAGAACGCATTCCAGCGCCGGAAGGCAACCCCAATGCGCCGTTACAGGCATTGATATTCGATTCAGTGTTCAACAGTTTCCGTGGTATCATTGTTTACTACCGCATATTCAACGGCAGTATTAAAAAAGGAGATAAGGTAAAATTTTTCAGCACAGATAAAGAATATGAAGCAGATGAAGTAGGTATTTTGAAATTGGGAATGGAGAAGAAGGACAGGGTTGAATGCGGCGATGTGGGTTATATCATCACCGGTATCAAAAACGCCAAAGAAGTAAAAGTGGGTGATACACTGACCACTGTTATTAACCCAACGCAGGAACGCATTGATGGTTTTGAAGAAGTAAAGCCGATGGTATTTGCCGGTATCTTCCCGGTGGAAACAGATGCTTTTGAAGAGCTGAGGGATTGTATGGAGAAGCTGCAGTTGAATGATGCTTCTTTGACTTTTGAATTAGAAACTTCACAGGCATTGGGCTTTGGTTTCCGTTGCGGATTCCTGGGCTTATTGCACATGGAAATTATACAGGAGCGCCTGGAACGTGAGTTTAACCAGACGGTTATCACTACAGTGCCCAACGTTAGTTTCATTGCTTATACTACCAAGGGTGAAAAGATAGATGTACACAACCCGGCTACGCTGCCTGATCCAAGCCGTACAGAAAGAATTGAAGAGCCTTATATCAAAGCGCAGATCATTACACAGTCTGAATACATTGGTAATATCATGACGCTTTGCATCAGCAAGCGTGGTATGCTGATACACCAGAGTTATTTAACGCCAACCCGTGTTGAACTGACTTTTGAAATGCCATTGACCGAGATCGTTTTTGATTTTTATGATAAATTAAAATCACAGACAAGAGGTTATGCTTCTTTCGATTATCACCCGATCGGTTTCCGTGACAGTGATATCGTTCGCATGGACATTTTATTGAACGGTGAAAAAGTGGATGCATTGAGTGCATTGATACATCGCAGCCGTGCACAGGAATTTGGCCGCAAGCTCTGCGAAAAGCTGAAAGAGTTGCTGACCCGTCAGCAGTTCCAGATCGCTATACAGGCTGCCATCGGCGCCAAAGTAATTGCCCGTGAAAATATCAGCGCTATGCGTAAGGATGTTACGGCCAAATGTTATGGTGGTGATATCAGCCGTAAACGTAAATTATTGGAGAAACAAAAAGAAGGTAAGAAGCGCATGCGCCAGATAGGAAACGTGGAAGTGCCACAGGAAGCATTTTTGGCGGTGCTGAAGCTGGATGATTAGGAACCCCTGTCCCTAAAGGGAACTTAGGTCATTGAAATAGCTATCTCTATTGCCTTTTTGATTTTTGAAAGAACAAAAGAAAATTACAAGTTCGTGGGGGACTTGTTCCCATCTCCTTCAGGAGAGGGGTTAGGGGTGAGGTATGAAACTATTTCCCGAATCTACATTACAACAATTAGAGTTTGATAAGGTAAAGGACCTGCTGGCAGCACATTGCAAAACAGAATATGCCAAGCACATTGCCTTAAACCTGCGCATACATACAAAAAAAGAATTCATAGAGCTGGCTTTGCAGCAGGCCCATGAGTTCAAAGCCATTATTCAAAGTGGCCTGTATTTTCCAAACGATTTTTCTATCAGCATTCAGCGGGAGATAAAGCTGCTGGGTATTCCCGGTGCATCATTGAGTGGTGAACAATTTATATTGATCCGCAGGCTTACACAAAATGCGCAGAATATCTTTCGCTGGTTCACAGCAGAGATAAGAGAGAGTTACCCGGCGCTTAGTAAGGTAATTGAAAACAATTATTACGAAAAGCAGATCGTGGAATCGATTGATGCGGTGCTGGATGAAGCAGGTATAGTGAAAGACAGCGCCAGTGAAGAGCTGGCAGAGATCCGCATGAAGCTCTACCGCAAGCGCAATGAGCTGCGTCGTGTATTTGACAGGATCGTAAGCAAGCTCAACAAACAAGGTTACCTGGCCGATATTGAAGAAAGCTTTATGAACGGCAGGAGAGTGCTCGCTGTTTTTGCAGAGCAGAAGCGTACCATCAAAGGTGTGCTGCATGGCGAAAGCGATAGCCGCCGAACCAGTTTTATTGAGCCGGAAGAAACAACAGAGCTTAACAACGATATTTTTTCGCTGGAATACGAAGAGCAGAAAGAAGTATACAGGATATTGAGGCAGCTTACACAACAGCTCAGTGTATATGCACCGCTTTTAAAATCTTACCACGATATAGCAGGGCAATTTGATTTTATCCGTGCCAAAGCGAAGCTGGCTGTTGATATCAACGGGCATTATCCCATGCTGAAGGACAGGGCGCATGTCAATCTTATCAATGCGTATCACCCTTTGCTGTTGTTGTATAATGGCAGGATCAATAAACCTACTATTCCTGTAAGCCTGAAGCTGGATGAACAACACAGCATACTCGTAATAAGCGGCCCGAACGCAGGGGGAAAAACAGTTACTTTAAAAACTGTTGGATTGCTGCAGGTGATGTTGCAGGCAGGTTTGTTAGTAAGTATGAGTCCTGATAGCGAG
This sequence comes from uncultured Ferruginibacter sp., assembly GCA_964404845.1. Lineage (GTDB taxonomy): Bacteria > Bacteroidota > Bacteroidia > Chitinophagales > Chitinophagaceae > Ferruginibacter. The sequence goes on from CAYOLS010000053.1 coordinate 3,648, forward strand.
ATGGGCATTTTCAAGCAACTGCTGATACATATCGGCGATGAGCAAAGCCTGGAGTTCGAGCTGAGCACTTATTCGTCACACTTAAAGAACATGAAGCATTTTATTGAAAATGCCAATGGAAAAACATTGTTCTTTATTGATGAGTTAGGGAGTGGCAGTGATCCTAATCTCGGTGGAGCTTTTGCAGAAGTGATCATGGAAGAGCTGGCATTCAAACATGCTTTTGGTATTGTAACCACGCACTACCTGAACCTGAAAGTGATGGCCAACAAGGTGAAGGGCATCATCAATGGAGCTATGCAGTTTGACGAAAAGAATTTATTACCGATGTATAAGCTACAGGTGGGTAAGCCCGGTAGTTCGTATACATTCAGCATTGCAGAAAGAATTGGCCTGGATAAACGTCTTATCAGCAAGGCGAGAAAGCTGGTTGATGAAGAACACTTCCAACTTGATAAATTGTTGAACAGGACCGAACAGGACCTTCAAAAAATTGATAAGGAAAAATATGAGTTGCAAAAGCTGCTGAAGGAAAATGAGCGGTTGAAAAAAGAAATGCAGCATGTGATGGACAAAGAGCGTCATCGACAGGATGTAGAAAAACTAAAGTACCAGAATAAAATAAGTGAGGAGCGCATCGCCTACATGAAAGACATGGAGCGCCGCCTGAAAGCCATGGTAATAGAATGGCGCAAAGCAGAAGACAAGGACAGCGTGGTGAAAATGATACATGCCCTTCTTTTTAACCAGAAGGAAAAATTGCAGCAGGAGAAGAAACAGAAAAAGATCAATGAAAAATTTGAAGAGATCGGCGGCGAAGTAAAGCCCGGTGATAAAGTGAAAATGAAGAATGGCCGCACCGTAGGTATTGTAAAAGAAATGCGTGGTAAAAAAGCCATTTTACAGGTAGGGGTAGTGCCTATGACGGTAGCCGTGGAAGACCTTGTGGTAGTGAAGGATAAAGAAGTATAACAATTGAATTAAGATATTTGATGATTTATTGTTAATTATTGATTATTAGTTATTTCTCTCATTCATTTTGCTAAAAAAAATCCCCGAAAAGATTTAATAATTTTTTGTTCTGAAAAATTGAACCCTTACTTTTGCGCCGGAGAGATGGCAGAGCGGTCGAATGCGGCGGTCTTGAAAACCGTTGACTGTCACAGGTCCGGGGGTTCGAATCCCTCTCTCTCCGCTGAAATACCATTTCAAAATAAGTCAAAAGCCCCCAAACTCAATACTGGCGGGCTTTTTTGTTTTTTGACCTTTCTATAAGATGTCAAAAAAAAGCCATGTTTCGTTGGGTAATTCGTGAGTTCGCAGTAACTCAAAAATGTTACTGCCGAATTTTGAGTTAACTCCATCATAATGAACATGTTCTGTATATAGACATGCCTTTTTCGCTCCTGACTGAAGTTTTATTTTTAAGCATTTAAACTCATGCTATGCTGTGTAAAAACTTCAATCTGATTTTCACTTTGCAGTTTCCTGAAAGTATGCCAACACAAAGAAATGTAATATGCCAACAAGATCTGCTAAACATCAGTTGCTGTTAAATTTGATGAAAGAGAAAAGGCCTTCAGGGATTGGTGAGAGATACCATTCTTCCGGATATATCTTCGATGTTGATCCTGTAAATAACGTCCCGGATCCTGTTGCTGTCATCAGGTTCAGTAAGTACCTCGTGCTCATGATTATGCACCCGGTTGTTCGTCATCAACTGGAATACCCGGTTAAACAGCACTTCCCTTGCTGCTGTAATATCCTCATCTTTCATTTCCTCGAAAGTTCCCGTTACGATAACTGACTGCCAGTGATTCATATCCAGCACGCTATCAACTTCAAAACATACATTTTTATGTTCTCTCATTATGCGGAGCTTGGATCCGTTATTGGTTTGGCCATAGATATATTTTCCATCATAGCAATAGGTTACCGGGAAAATGTAAGGAGCCTTGCCATCTGTGCACGCAAGACGGCCCATTACCTGGCCCAGCAGAAGACTTTCAACCTGGTCTTTATTAAGTGGGTGATACATGGTTATAAGTTTTCCTGCAAACTTACTTTCATGCAAGAGTAAAATCTATGATCATTATCATAGCTACAGATGATAATGGTCATTTATAAAAGTTGCAGTTATTCCCAATAACTGAATTGCAGGTTAATTGGAATCCGTGTTCACTACTTTAAATGCATGCCGGTTGTGGTCTTCCTGGCAGGCGACAAGCTGTTCTTCTGTTAGCGGGTAAGTAGTGCCGGTCCTGCAAACTGGACCAGCAATTCCTCGCTATCTATCCAGGAGATCAGTTTATTAAAATCCGCAGGTGTAAACGGCTGTAATTGTATCATCCTATTAATTAATGGTAGTGGCTTTTATTTGGTTTTGCTTACGAAGATGGTTTAAATAAATACGTCTAAATAATTGATTTATTATTATTTATACTATTTTAATGTTTGTGTTTCCCAAATAAATAATAAATGTTGGATTTTTCCATCATTAATTAATATTTTGTACATTTGTGATGGAAAAAACCAACAAATAATAAATTATATATTGATGGAATTTTCCAACATTATAACCAATAAATTGCTTTAATGATGGAAAAAGCCAACAAAAAATTTTATTCAATGAGCGACCCTGCCATTTTAGAGTTATTGGGCAACTTTATACAGCAGACCAGGCTGCAGCAAAATAAAACCCAGCAGGAAGTGGCGACAGCTGCGGGGATTAACCGCTCCACACTGGTGCAGGTTGAGAATGGCGGTGGTGGTACACTGCTTTCCTTTATCCAGGTATTACGGGCACTGGAGCAATTACAACTCTTCCGGAATTTTGAAGTACAGCAACTGCTAAGCCCGCTTCAGTTGGCTAAAATCGATCAACAGAAACGGCAAAGGGCAAGCAATAAAAATAAGCCTCCAACAAAACCTAAAAGCGACTGGTAATGATCACAACCGCATTTATACATATCTGGAACAAACGGGTGGGAGCGATTGCCTGGGATGAAGCTACCGGGTTAGGGTCATTTGAATTTGAACCCTCATTTCTAACCAACGGGTTAGATATTGCGCCATTAAAAATGCCTGTTGCCGGTGCAGCGAGGCGGATATTTTCGTTTCCCGAACTGAGGGACAGCACTACGTTTAAAGGCCTGCCTGGCCTGCTGGCAGATGTATTGCCCGACAGGTATGGTAACAGCCTGATCAATGCCTGGCTTGCTAAGAACGGCCGACCTGCCGACAGCATGAACCCGGTAGAATTATTGTGCTTTATAGGAAGGCGGGGCATGGGCGCATTGGAATTTGAGCCGGTGATCCCAACAACAAATAATACTGCTACAAAAATTGAACTGGACAGCCTGATACATATTGCGCAGGAAATACTTTCGGGCAGGCAGGATTTTAATGCGGATCTTTCTGAAGACGATGCAAAGGCATTAAGCGATATTTTAAAAATTGGTTCTTCTGCCGGGGGCGCAAGGGCAAAAGCTGTGGTAGCATTTAATCCAGATACAAAAGAGATCCGCTCCGGGCAGGCAGATGCGCCGAAAGGATTTACACATTGGCTATTAAAATTCGATGGCGTTACGGATGAAGAGTTAGGTACATCATCCGGCTATGGCCGTGTAGAAATGGCCTACCACCTGATGGCAACAGCAGCAGGAATAGAAATGACCGAATGCCGTTTGCTGGAAGAAAATAACCGTGCTCATTTTATGACCCGCCGTTTTGACCGGGAACAGGGTAAAGAAAAACTGCATGTACAAAGCTTTTGCGCCATAGCGCACTACGACTTTGTTGAAATCACTTCCTTTAGCTATGAACAGTTATTTGAAACCATGCGTAGCATGTTACTGCCTTATACCGATGCAGAACAATTGTACAGGCGAATGGTATTTAACGTGATGGCAAAAAACTGCGATGATCACACGAAGAATTTTTCATTTATAATGGACAAAGCCGGTGTATGGAAACTGGCGCCGGCCTTTGATGTATGCCATTCTTTTAGACCGGGCAGCACATGGGTAAGCCAGCATTCTTTAAGCATCAATGGCAAGCGGCAAAATATAACCCGTGATGACCTGCTGGAAGTTGCCAGGAAAATGAACATTAAAAAAGCAGGAGCGATCATTGACCAGGTGAAAGCTGTTGTAAGCAGGTGGGAAGATTTTGCGGCGCAGACAAAAGTAAAAGAAGAGCTGAGAGTTGCAATAGGTAAAACATTATTGCTGTTATAATATTCGACTGCTGAAAATTAAAAGCCCGCAATCTCAATGTTTGCGGGCTTTTATTATAAGTAATGCTTGTTCTATTGTTCTATCAGCAATCGCTTCGTTTCATTGATCTCATCACTCAACACTTGCAGCATATAGATGCCTGCAGCTAATTTCGGCAGCTTCAGCTCATAAATATTTATACTTTGTGTAGCAGAAGTTGTGATCAGTTGTCCATTGGCGGCAAACAATTTGAATATTGCTTTCGGTTGTTTTTTATCAAATACAATTTTAATGCTGTTGGTTGGCTTTTGATAAGTTACCAGCAATTGTCTTGCTTCTGTTACATGGATCGTTACTATAACCGAGTAGCTATAGCTGCCATCAAAGTCAACCTGTTTCAACCGGTAGTAATTAGTGCCGGTAACAGGACTCGGATCGATGAGTGAGTAGCTGTGCGGTAATACAGTGGTACCATGGCCGGCTACTCTTCCTATTGGGGCAAAATGTACAAGATCGGTGCTCCTCTCCACATCAAAATAATGGTTGTTGTATTCGGCCGTGGTCTGCCAGTTAAGCCATGTCTGCCTTTGGCGCAGCTGACCCGTAAAACTTAACAATGTAACCGGTACCGTGCCTTCTACAACAATACCTGCATCCAGTTGATGTACCTCTTCATTGGCTGCAATGCTGAAAGAGGCTGTACGCCCCGTTGCATCCACCTTGCTGTTGTTAGCCGCACCGGGGCCACCTGCATATTGTGTTGTGAATTCGTAACCGTTAGGCTTGCTGAAAACAATATAATAACCGCTGCCGGCACTGATATTGGTAAAAGAATAAAAACCGTTTGCATCTGTAAGGGTAGTGGCTACTGCAAAATTCAGGCTGTTGTACAAGGTTACGGTCCTGTTACTAACGCCGATCTCTTCTACACCCTGGAGGCCATCATTGTCATCATCAAACCACATAAAATCACCTATGCTGCCCAGCCCTGTACATTCACTTACTACAAGATTGGCAGCAACATTATTACTGCAACCTGTTGTATTATCTGTTACCTGCAGGTTGTATTGCCTGGTGCCGGCACCGGTAATAAGTACAAAAGGATTTGCAATGTTTACGGATGAAAGTGTACCATCATCCGGTGTCCACAAATAGTTGTAGTTACCAGCCGGTGTTATTACAGGATTAAATTGTTTGTTGATGTCGCCTACACATGCAGTGAGTGTGGGTATGCTGATATTGGCTGCCGGCAATGCCTGCACTGCGGCAACAATTGTTACAGACGAGCTGCAACCGGTACCATTGGTAGCAGTCAATGTGTATTGCTGTGTTGCAGTGCCCACGCATAAAACAGGATTGGAAATGCCAGCATTGCTAAGACCTGTGGATGGTGTCCATTGGTAGCTGATACCATCTACAGGATCAGTACCTATCTGTGCACAGCTGTTCTGGCAAAATACAGGGCCGGCCATAGCAGGTATTAAAGAATCTATCACTGTTACCAGTACTGTATCTTTTGAAGTACAGCCATTATCTGTTTTGGTAAGAATATATTGGAATGTACCGCCTGTAGTTCCTGTGAAAACAGGCGTTCCGCTGGTTGCACTGCTGAGGTTTGTTGAAGGGCTCCAGCTATAGCTGATACCCGGCCCTGTGGTATTCAGCGGGCTGCCTATATTGGCTGTCCCGTTTTTGCAGATCGTTCTGTCATCACCCGCCAAAGGTTTTACAATTGTTGGTATGATAGTGAATGTATCCACGGCACTGCAACCATCGTTATTAAATACCCTGAGAATAAAATCTGTATTCACCGTTGGAGGCGGATTAAGGGTTGATGGATTTGCAATGGAAGGATTGGTCACCATATTCGATGGGTACCAGATGTATTGCGACATACCGGCTGGTGCAGCAGCGCCGAGCGCTATGCTTCCTGCTCCGGGACAGAAATTGATATCAGGCATGGTAAAAGAAGGATCGCTCACCCGCACTGTTACCTGGTCGGTAGCAGGCAATGCGCAATTGCCCGGGAATGTTGCCAGTAAAGTATAAGTGGTATTCACCAATGGCGATGCTTCCGGCTGTGCAATATTCGGGTTGCTCAATCCTGCAGTTGGCGTCCATTGATAAGTAACACCCGGCAGGGCAGGGGAGCCGATGGTAACAGGTGTTCCCTTGCACATTACTACATCCGGTGCATTCACGATGGCAGGGCTGTTGTTGATAACAATATTTACTTCATCTGTGCTTACACAACCTGCGGGAGTAGTAGCGGTTACTGTAAAGGTCATATCCGTAACAGCAAGCACTTGTGGTTGTGCTGAATTTTGGTTGGTCCCGTTCTGCCATGGAGAAGCAGCAGGTTCCCACTGGTAAGTTGTATTCGGTATGGCAGGCATGCCGAGTGTTGCAATGCCGTTGCTGCAAATGATCCAGTCCGCACCCGCATCTACATTTGCATTTTGTATGAACACGGTTACGGTATCTTTCAGCTGGCAGCCATTGGCATCCGTAATTTTTACCGGGAAAGATGTTTGAGCAGCCACAATAGCTACCGGGTTGCTCACATAATTGTTGAGCAATCCACTGCCTTGCCATTCATAGGTATAACCGCTTACAGGAGGAAGACCTATGTTGATCGGTGTATTGGCGCAACCATCCACATCCGGTGCCGGGAACACCGGCGCAGAATAGGCAGGATTGTTTACTTCCAGTGTGCGTTCGCAGAACTGTGCAGGATCATAAATGCTGGTAGCCCTGATAGTATAAGTTCTCGGAACATTATCCGTAAGCTTTACCGTGCTGCCTGTATAATTGGACAAACCTTGTTGCGGCGACCAGGTAAAAGTTGCATCACCAAGACTGCTTGAAGCGGTCAATGTTACATTTCCAAAATTGGCATCATAACCCGGGCATTCATATTTAGCATCTACCAATACTATTATTTCACAACCTTCGCAACTTTCGGTTACGGTAACCTGGCTGGTGCAAACATGGCCCTGGTAAGCAACGATCAAAAGATAATCTGTGTTGCCTCCAACAGAAGCACTCACAGGCACCTGCGCCTGGTTGGTAGCACCTGTAAAATTACCGGGGCCAGCCAGCTTCACCCATTGATAGCTTTCATTGATATTGGGTGTACGATCTTCCATGCCTATCAGCCTTGGACCACAACCCATCTTACCTGCTCTTGCTTCAATGGTAGAAACCGTTACCTGGTCAGTAAAGGAACAGCCATCTTTTTGAGCCGTAAGGCTGATAATGGCCGGGTTTGGTTCTGGCATTAAAATATTACCGGGCGAATATGTTGTGCTGGATAATGTATTATTGAAAAGGTAACTGCCCGGGCTCCAGGTATAAGTAAAGCCTGGTTCGGATGGCGTACCGATATTAGCTGTTTCACCAAGGCAGATCGTTCTGTCAGGGCCGGCAAAATTTGCAGTAACAGGCCCTGCTACCGGCAATACTTTCACGGTATCTTTTGTTGTGCAGGTACTACCGCCGGTTTTTGTTACAGTAAGTACCAGTTCATATTCTGTAGGTACAGCCGGTGTTACAGATGGTTGTGCAATAGTTGCATTATTGATATTACTATTGGGCGACCAGTTGTATTGTATACCTGGTACACCTGGTATACCCGGTGTTCCGATGGTAACGGCAGCATTGGCACAGCTGCTTTTATCAGGACCTGCATCTGCTGCAAAGCTGAGTACGATGGCTTGTCCCATCTGGCGGCAGCCTGCAGCATCACTAACTGTTACAGTATAAATGGTGCTTACATTCGGATTTACTGAAGGATTGGCAACTGCTGCTGCGCCCATATCCCATGTGTAGGTATAAGGCGCTGTTCCGCCACTTGCAGTTGCAGCGCTGCCAATAGTTATTGAAGAACCGGGGCAGGTAATAAATTGCCCGCCTGCATCCACCACCGGTGCGGTTGAACTATTCACCAATACAGCAGCAACGGCGCTGGTATTTACAAGCAGGCTGCCGCATTGTGGCGGTGAAAAAGATAACCTGCGAAAATACTGGTCAGCCCCGCCGGTAACAGGTGTATAATCCCGGAGCGTGGCGCCGCTAATATCTGTCCATGGACCTGAAGGGGAAGTGGCCGACTGCCATTGATAACGTGCATCTATAGCTCTTTGCGAACCTGCAACACCATTAAAATAAACCGTAGGTAAATTGCTTCCGGGAACACTGATCCTTTTGCCGCTGATGGTATTCGCAAGTCCATACCGGCAGACTGTTTGGGTGGATGGAGACAATACATCATTCGCAATATCATATCCTGTAGCACAAAAGGAAAGCCTGGTTAAAAACGCATCCCCATTTCCATAGTAAAGTGGCGTAGCGTCTGTTACAGGATAATCATTGGAAATTGTTTTGCCGCAGATGAATACATCATTGTTGCTCACTCTTATACCCGATGCGTATTCATTGCTGCTGCCACCGATATAACGTGCATGGTAAGTGCTGCCATCATTGTTGAGTACCAGTAGCATATTATCAGCAGCACCACTAATGGTGCTGCTGTCGCTTACAGGGAAGCTGGCAAAGCCGGTATTGGCAAGCAGGTAAAATTTATTGTTGCTGTATTGCGAAGGCTGCATGCTGTTCATCTTTCCTAAAAAAGAAGAATACACAATGTTACCTGTTGCGCTGATATGTGTAAAATAGCCCGTGCCGCCATTGTGGAACTGGCTTTGATTGGTAACAGGATAATCAGGGGCATTGGTAGTGCCGGTCAAAAATAATTCGCCATTGATCGCATGAACACTGGGGAAGCTGAAATTGCCTGTTCCTACCGGGAATTTTTTTGAATAGAGGAGCAGCCCGCTGCCGCTTATTTTATGGACCACAAATTCTATAATACCCGAAGCAGCGTTGATAACAATGCCCACAGCATAAGTGTCGCTTCCATCTATCCACATGTAATTCATAATGTCTAAACCCGAAGTACTGAGATAGCCGGAAAAACCGATGCTGCCATCTGTATTTAAACGGGTGTAAATACCATCGAGGCCATCATTGGGCAGGCCAGATGCAGTGCTGCCGTTGGTAACAGGATAATTAGCGGAAGATGTATAACCAGCTACATGTACCTCACCATTCTGCACCCGCATGCTGGCCAGGAAATCATCGTTGTTGCCACCGAGGTAGCGACTGTAAGTGACCTGCAGATCAGACGGCTGTATTTTGTATATGAAAAGATTGCGGCCGCTGCCGGGAATAAAACTTCCTATGGTCACCGGCAGATCGGTAGATGCAGTGCTGCCGGCAAGGTACAAAGCGCCATTGCTGAATTGCACCCTCGAAAGCTGCTCATTGCCATTGCCTCCTATAAAATGACTTTGTATGATGCTGCCGTTGTTGATATTGAGCTTTGTAATAAAACCATCTGAAATACCGCCTTTATAAGTGCTGCCATTGGTAGCAGGGAAATCTGTTGAAGCAGTAATGCCTGCGATATAAACTTCACCGGATGACAGCTGGATATCTCCCGCAGTAATATTTTCTGTTTTGCTGCCGCCGACGAGGGTAGAAAAAATAGTGGCCCCGGTTGTGCCGATACGCATTACAAAAATATCACTTTCGCCATGGCTGCTGAAAGCGTTGGTAACGGGGAAGTTCACGGAATAAGTAATACCTGTTAGGAATACTTCGCCGTTGACGATCGCCATTTCTGTAAAATACTCATCTTCTGAGCCGCCGATGTAGCGGGCGTATACCAATGCTCCTGTTGTGTTATACTTGGAAAGCACCAGGTCTCTTTTACCTGCATAGCTGTTGCCGGCGCCGGTAAAACCTGCAGAAGTAGTATTGCTGAGCAAATAAGTTTCGCCTGCTACTACTTCCATTCTTATTGCAGAATCAACGGAAGTGCCGCCTGCATATTTTGAAAACTGTATGAATGATTGTGCTTTTGCAAAAGAAGCGCTGAACAGCATTACAATTAATAAAATGCCGCAGCAGGTACCTGATTTCCTCGTCATGAAAAGTTTTGGTGTTAGGTGGTTTTAATTTAAGCGGCGGAAAAATAAGAGAATAATATTATATAATAAAAAAAGCATGACTAATAGATAATTATATATTATGAACGGTATAAAAAGTATCAGTGTTCAGGCTCCCGGGCAACAACCGGGGAATAAAACTAAAAGGATAAGCTCGTTATAATACAGCTCATTTTATTTATTACACCGGAGTTCAGGTATTCTCCGTATCATTTGTCCTTAATTTCCGTTTGAGTAATATAAGCCTGAATTTAATATGGTCGTAGATCAACCCGGCAATTAAAAGGGCACTGGCAACGATCAATACATGAAGGCTGATCTTCGAATAAAGTACAGCCCCCAATACACCGCCCAGGAAAAAGAAGCTGATGATGGTTAACCGAAGCCTGATAGAAGCGTGTAATCTTTGTTTTTGTTCTTTGTGCCTGTAGAAAAATAACTGGGAAAGCTCAATTCCCAGGTCGGTAAAAAGCCCGGTGAGGTGTGTGGTTCTTACTGCTGCGTTGGATATAGTTGTTACCAAAGAGTTCTGCAATCCCATCGCAAATAATAAGCTGAATGCTACCACATCAGGGTGGGTTGTTATAAAATGGGCTGTTAATATGCCGGTAATAAACAACACCGCACACTCAATAAAAACCGGCAGGATATATATAAGCCTTTCATTTTTTCTTGCCATGATCTCAACAAGAAAACCGGAAACAAACGAGCCAAGAAGAAAAAAGAAAATGTAAAGGAAATAAACCAGCCCCTGCCAAAAGTCCATTTTAAAAACTTCATCTACAAAAAAGGCAAAATGCCCGGTAACATTTGTAGTCAGGCGTTGAACTGCAAAAAATCCTGCAACATTTACAATTCCGGCAACAAATGAAAGCAGGGACGCAATTTTTAAATTATGGCTTAATGTGCGTGTTTTACCCTGGTGCCTGAACATTGGCGTAATGATTATTTCTTACAAAGATACCTAATACCCGTCATTGATGCCTTCACCCGGTTCCGCCAATCAAAGGGTAGTAATGCCATTAAAGATCTTTTGTAACATTTTGCCTTGTTTAAACGTCCATCTCTTAAACCATTAAAAATGAGTATAGCCAAAACAACTGTCTTCGACGACTTTAAAGTAAATACCCGTATAAAGCTGGCGGCCCTATGGGCAGCGGTCATGTTCTGTTATGTGTACGGCGATTATTTTTCGCTCTATGTTCCAAATAAAATTAACGGGTTCATTAGCGGCGATAACCTGTTGAACAGCCCTGTAAAATTATTTGCAGCTGCCCTACTCATGGCTGTGCCTGCATTAATGATCTTTTTTTCTGTGGCGCTAAAACCTGTAATTGCCCGCTGGCTCAATATCATCTTCGGTATTTTTTATACAGCCATCATGCTGCTCATCGCTTTTACAACCATTGCGCCCTGGTGGAGCTTCTACGTATTTTTTGCGTTGCTGGAATCTGTGCTCACCTGCATCATCGTATGGTATGCCATTAAATGGCCAAAGAAAATGATCAATAACAATCAACAAAACTTATATGCAGAATAAAAAAATTGCAAGGATCGCCGGTGCTGTTTACCTGGTAGTTGTATTGACGGGCATGTTCAGCCTGGCTTATGTGCCCTCAAAGCTTATTGTATGGGATAATGCTGCTGTTACCCTGCAAAATATTAAAAGCGCTCCAATGCTTTTTAAACTGGGCATAATGAGCAGCGTGGTTTGTTATTTATTTTTCCTGTTGCTGCCGTTGGTATTGTACCGTTTGCTAAAACCGGTAAGCAATAATTGGGCGATCTTAATGGTGGCATTGGCGGTAGTAAGTGTACCCATTTCATTTGTGAACCTTCAGAATAAATTTGCTATATTGTCTTTGGTAAATGATGCTGGTTTTAGTAAGGTATTTACCAATGAGCAGCTACAATTGCAGGTAATGTTTTACCTTAACCAGTATGACAATGGTATTTTACTATTGCAGGTATTCTGGGGGCTTTGGCTGTTTCCTTTCGGATGGCTGGTATACAGGTCGGGCATTCTGCCTAAAATATTAGGTGTGTTGCTCATGCTGGGCTGCGTAGGCTACCTTGTAAATTTTACCGGGAATGTTTTGATCGATGGTTATGCAGCATCCGGTATTTCGGGTTATGTTAGATTACCTGCAAGTTTGGGAGAGATCGGCAGCTGTTTGTGGTTATTGATAATGGGAGCGAAGGAGCGGAGGCTCCTATAATATTAACCTGCCGTTCCAAAAAGGGAGTTGCAGCGGCAACCTTTTAAACAAACAGTACGTCCTATAATTATAAGCCTGGGTTATTGCCTGCCAATAGCTTTAAAAGCCCAAATTGCATATGAGAAACTTAATTTATTGCTTTTTAACTGTATTGATCGTCTCTTCCTGCCAGAAAGATCCTTCTGATGACGGGCCTGTTGATCCTGATCCCCCGGGAAATACCGGAGGTGATTCCATCTACCTTATTCAACGAATTGCCCAGCCGTATAATTTCAGTACCACTTTTAAATACAATGCCGGCAACCGGTTAATAAGCTACGGCCGGTATACTACTAATTTTGATACCACCACTATAACCTATAATAGTTCCGGTAAGCCGGTAGGTGTGGTCCATTTTACTCCCAGCAGCTTTGCTGAGCATGTGGCTCAACCATCTGTGTTTATATACGAGGGAAACAGGCTGCAAAAAATAATTACCAAGTACCCCAAAGAAAAAGG
>CAYOLS010000054.1:0-16544 GCA_964404845.1 uncultured Ferruginibacter sp.
CCGCCCAAACAGATCGCTAATTTTTTCAGCGAATGCCTGGTGCTGGGTGTTTACAATTCCAATAAAGAAGTGGTGTTGCTGCAACCTTCGTTGCCGGTACAAAACGGAGACAAGGTTGGTTAAGCGCCGGCGAACTGCTCAAAATACATTCCCAGCTTTTTAAAATTTTCCCTGTTGATGGAAAAATAATTGTTGCGGCCGTCCTTACGGCATTCTATCAGGTTGCTGTCGGCCAGTAATTTGATGTGATGAGAGCAGGTCGGTTGAGAAAGCCCCGTCAATCCTACCATATCGCAGCAACGGATAGAGCCTTTTTCAAGCATTTCGTGTAAGATGCTCATGCGGTAGGGATCTGCTACTGCCGCCATGGCTTTTTCTATGAATTTATCGTCGGGTTGCTCACTGCTCATGTAGCTGCAAAGATAACCCGAATAAATATTTAATGAAAGATTTGAATTAATTTTAATGATCTCATGAAGGAAACGATCTATTATAAAAGCCCGGTAGGCAGCCTGAAATTAACCGCAGAGGATGATTTTCTTACCGAACTGTTTTTTGCCGCAACGCAAAAGAATGGTATTAAAGAAGAAGATATTAAAAATTTCAATATTGCAACCACTCCTGTTCTCAAAAAAACAATAATGCAACTGGATGAATATTTTGCAGGCCAACGCATGGAATTTGACCTGCCGCTCAACCAGAAGGGAACAGAGTTCCAGCAAAGAGTGTGGGCTGCTTTATTGGATATCAAAGCCGGCAATGCCATTAGCTATCTTACGCTAAGCAAAAGATTAGGAGATGTAAAAGCCATTCGTGCCGTAGGTACGGCCAATGGAAGAAACAATATCTCTATCATTGTTCCCTGCCATCGGGTGATCGGCAGCAACGGCGCACTTGTAGGTTATGGTGGCGATATATGGCGTAAGCAATGGTTGCTGGAGCATGAAGCAAAATATACCAATGGTGTGCAGTCGTTGTTTGCAAACGAATAAAATTGGAACGCAGATAACGCTGATTGGTCATGATTTCCATGATTAAATATTATTAAGAACAAACGTCTTACCGCCTTCCCGGCAAAAAATAATTTATATAATTCTTCATCATGAAAATATTCTCCTTTGTATTCCTGATAAGCGCCGTTCTTTTCAGCTGCGGCGGAAAAAAGTCAAACAAACAAATAGAAGCAAGCAACGCAGACACTGGTGCCCTCTACAAAAAATACAACCTTGATAAGATAAAACTGCCGGCAGGCTTCAGCATCAGCGTGTATGCAGAAGTGCCCAATGCAAGAAGCATGACCTTATCTCCTTCCGGAGTGTTATATGTGGGCAATCGAAGTGAAGACAATGTGTATGCAGTGGTTGATGAGAACAAAGATGGTAAAGCCGATAAAGTTTACACCATTGCCAAAGGATTGAATACACCCAATGGTGTGGCTTTTAAAAACGGTAATTTATACATTGCCACTATTTCTACCATTTTAAAACTGGAGGGCATAGAATCCAGGCTCAGCAACCCTCCTGCACCGGTAACAGTGTATGATAAATTTCCGAAAGATGCACACCATGGCTGGAAATTCATTGCATTTGGCCCTGATGGAAAATTGTATGTGCCTGTTGGCGCTCCCTGCAATATCTGCGAGAAAAAAGATCCTGTGTATTCAAGCATCACAAGAATAAATGATGATGGCACCGGCTTTGAAGTATTTGCACATGGCGTCCGCAACAGCGTAGGCTTTGCATGGCACCCTTCCACCAAAAATTTATGGTTCACAGAAAACGGCAGGGACATGATGGGCGATAATATGCCTGGTGATGAATTAAATACAGCACCCGCTGCAAACATGCATTTCGGTTATCCCTACTGTCACCAGGGCAACACTTTAGACCCCGAATATGGCAAAAGCAAGAAGTGTGAAGATTATACAGCCCCGGTACAAACACTGGATGCACATGTGGCCGCATTAGGTATGCGTTTTTATACCGGCAATGTTTTTCCTGCGGAATACAGGAACCAAATATTTATTGCTGAACACGGCAGCTGGAACCGCTCTGAACCTATCGGCTACAGGATATCGCTTGTTAAATTGGATGATACCGGAAAATCACTTGGCAGAACAGATTTTGCCACCGGCTGGCTGCAACCCAACGGCAAAGTGCTCGGCCGACCTGTAGATGTGGAAATGATGCCAGATGGCTCAATGTTGGTGAGTGATGATTATAGCGGGGCCATTTATAGAATTGCTTATAGTCGATAGCCCATGGTCCATAGGCCCGTCTGAAGGACTGAGGAATAAAATTTTTTTTGAAAAATAATACTTGTCTATGGACTATCGTCTATAGACCCGCCTTCCCATCTCATCGTTCATAACTCATATCTCATCGCTACTTTAAGTCGGCGCCGCCGAAAGAGAACGGTAACAACTGGCTTGCACTCTCGATAATATATACTTTTCCGGTTTGTCCGCTGAGAATAAGGCGCACCGGGGCTTTTGTCCTGTCTTCAAATTCTTTCAGGTATTGACGGCACATACCGCAGGGCGATGCAGGTTTGGAACTATCTCCATTCCCGCTGTGGTAGCTGATGGCCATTGTTTCTATAGGCATATTGGGAAAGAGCACGGCAGCAGTCCCCATCAAAACCCTTTCGGCGCATATGCCTACGGGGTAAGCTGCATTTTCCTGGTTGGTACCGTTTATTATTTCGCCATTGGCGAGGCGGGCAGTTGCGCCCACATTGAAATGACTATAAGGCGCATAAGCATCAGCCGTTATCTTCCTCGCAGCTTCCAATAGCGCTGCATCATTTGGATCAAGGTCTGCACCGGAATCATATACTTCATATCCAAAACTCATCGTTTCTTTCTTCATAAATAACTTTTAGCGATCAGATAAAAAATCCTCCGGGTATCACTACCGGGAGGATGTTTCAGGCGATTAAGTTACAACTTATTACGCTAATATCGTCCTATTATTTTATTGAATTGAACAAGCGGCTCCATCTTGGACCGCCTTCCCAGCTGAACCAGATAAGCGATGCTTTACCTACCACATGATCTTCGGGAACAAAACCCCAGAAACGGCTGTCAAGCGAGTTGTGGCGATTGTCTCCCATCATAAAGTAATAATCCATTTTAAAAGTATAGCTCTTAGCTTCTACCCCATTGATGAAGACTTTACCATTATTGATCTCAAACTTATTGCCTTCATACACTTCTATGCAACGCCTGTAAACAGCAATATTATTTGGTGTCAGTTCAATGGTAGCGCCTTTTTTCGGAATCCATAAAGGGCCAAAGTTATCAGCTGTCCAATGATAGGCCGTGTCTCCATAATAAGGAAATAAATTACCTGAGCGCTGATCATAGAATTGTGCGAACTGGCCTTTTACAGCAGGACTCATAGCTGCATATTCTTTATTGGTGATATTCACCAGCTTGATGCCATTGCCTGCATCCTGGATATCATTTTGTGATTCCCTTGCTGCAATGCCCAGCGGGGCAAGGGTTTCAGCGCTTACAAATGAATTGGTCGGGTTGGAATAAATATACAGGCGTTCAATATTAGGAAACTTGGATTCATCCTGCGGAACACCATTGGTATATACCTTTCCATTAATAATTTTTAATGTATCACCACTCACAGCTACACAACGCTTGATAAAGTTTTCTCTTTTATCAACAGGCCTTGTAATGATGCTGCTGCCGTATAAATTCCAGACCTTATCCCGGCCCATTGCCTGCACGGCCTGGTAGTAAGTAGTTTCGCTGCCAAATTCAGGTGTATTGATCAGCGTATCATTTACCGGGAAATTGAACACCACCACATCATTTCTTTTTACCGGGCTGGCAAACCAGCGGGTATAAGGAATGTAAATGGCTTCAGAATATGATTTTGTATTGGTGATAGGCATGGTATGATGCACAAAAGGCATCGCTATCGGCGTATTGGGAATGCGGGGGCCATAGCTGAACTTGCTAACAAACAGGAAATCGTTCACCAGCAATGTCTTTTCCATGGAAGGTGTTGGAATAGTATACGCTTCAAATACAAATGTGCGGATAAGCGTAGCAGCCACTACAGCAAATGCAGCTGCGTCTATCCATTCCCTTGCACCTGATTTTTTATAATTCAGTACTACTTTCCTTCCGGCAAAACGTTCGTTCTTGCTAAAACCGAGGTAGGGAAAATAGATAAAGGGAATAAAAACGGTAGCAGCATGGTGCAATACATTGAAACGGCCAAAATGCTCTACGAATTTGATGCAGATCCAGATGGTGATGAACTGCCCCGCAATGGGAATGAACTGTAAAAAGAACCAAAACCTTTTAAGCTCCATTTTCTCTACCATGCACCAGGTATTGTAAAAAGGAATGAATGCTTTCCAGCCTTCGATCCCTGCTTTTTTAAACATCCCGTACAACCCGATATGCCACCCAAGGGTTGCCACAATAATAATGATCCAGCCTATGCTCATAATATGTAAAAATTTTTCAGGCCCAAAAGTAACATTGTAAATCCAATAATCCCTACCGGCTATAGGTGGTAAGTGCCTGCAAACGTTATTTAACTAATTTTTTATATGGAATGACACGAATCCCGATAGCTATCGGGACGAATTACACGAATTGCACGAATTTTTAAGCTATGAGCCTTTAGCTGTTAGCAGTTTATAACTCATCACTCATATCTCATCGTTCATATCTCATAACTCATATCTCACCTACGCCTTTGGCGTCACATAAGACTCCACATCTTCAATAGTGATCGTCTTGCCGCTCAGTATGATCAGCCTTTCCACCACGTTTCTCAACTCCCTGATATTACCGCTCCAGTTATAAGCCTGCAGCGCTTCCATGGCTTTTTTGTCAACCGTTTTAGCAGGCTGGCCATAGTCTTCTGCGATCAGTTCCAGGAAATAATTAACCAGGTGCGGCACATCCTCCCTTCTTTCATTCAATGAAGGAACATGTATGATGATAACACCCAGGCGGTGATAAAGGTCAAGGCGGAAATTCTTTTCATCCACTTCTTTCAGCAGGTCTTTATTGGTAGCTGCAATTACCCTTACATCTACATTGATGTCTTTATCGGCGCCTACCCTAGTAATTTTTCCTTCCTGCAAAGCCCGCAGCACTTTGGCCTGGGCGCTCAGGCTCATATCGCCTATTTCATCCAGGAACAGCGTACCGCCGTTGGCCTGTTCAAATTTGCCGATGCGTTGTTTGATGGCAGATGTGAAAGAACCTTTTTCATGGCCGAATAATTCGCTTTCGATCAGCTCACCGGGAATGGCTGCGCAGTTCACTTCCACGATCGGGCCGCTATTGCGGTTACTTTTTTCATGGATCCACCTTGCCACCAATTCTTTGCCGGCGCCGTTCTCACCGGTAATGAGCACACGGGCATCTGTAGGCGCTACCTTTTCAATAGTGTCTTTTATTTTTTTGATAGGGCCACTCTCTCCTACCATTTCCTGCACTTTGCTCACTTTGCGTTTCAGCACTTTGGTCTGCGTTACCAGGTCCTGCTTTTCGGTAGCATTTCTTAAAGTGATGAGCAGGCGGTTCAGGTCTGGCGGCTTGCTGATATAATCGAAGGCGCCTTTTTTAACTGCTTCTACAGCAGTATCAATATTGCCGTGGCCACTTATCATGATGATAGGAATATCCGGATTGATACCCTTTGCTTTTTCGAGGAATTCAATGCCATCGATCTTGGGCATTTTAATATCGCACAATACGAGGTCGTATGATTTTTCGCCGAAACGCTTTAAGCCTTCTTCACCATCTGAAGCCTCATCAATTTTGTATCCTTCAAAACTTAAAATTTCAGTTAGGGTTTTGCGGATCGCTTTCTCATCGTCAATGATCAGAATATTCGCCATATCGGGTCTGTTTAATTATGGAAAAGAGGCAGCCGTGCATCTTACCTGTCGTTTACCTATCGTTTGGCCAAAAATAATCATTTATGTACTCAAAAATGTTGGCAGGCGTCATAATATTCACCGCTTGTTCCGGCACCGGAGGCCATCCCTTGCCCAATAAGGCTCCAATGGCCTTTGCCCCTGCCGCCATTGCAGAAGATATAACACATATTTCATCCATTCCCCTGCCGGAAGGGTACACAAGGATTGCCGGCGCTGAAGGATCATTTACAGGATGGCTCCGCAGCCTGGCGCTAAAAAAAGACAAAACAGTTTATTTATACGATGGCAGCGAAAAAGGCAACCAGTCTGCCCAGTTTGCCGTGCTTGATATTTCCGTAGGTAATAAGAACCTGCAGCAATGTGCAGATGCGGTGATGCGGCTGCGGGCAGAATACCTGTTCTCCATCGGCCGCTATAGCAGCATCAGCTTTACAGACAATGAAGGTGGCGTATACAAATTCAATGAACCTTTTACAAAAGACCATTTACTCCAATACCTGGAAAGAGTTTTTGGTATGTGTGGCTCCGCTTCTTTGAGTAAGCAATTGAAGCAGGTAAAAATGAACGATATGCAGCCCGGTGATGTACTGATCAAAGGCGGTTTTCCCGGCCATGCAGTAATAGTAATGGATATGGCCCAAAATGACAAGGGACAAAAGATATACCTGCTGGCACAGAGCTATATGCCCGCACAGGATATTCATATTTTAAAAAATCCCAACAACGAAGACCTTTCTCCCTGGTATCAATTGAATGACGACCGGGATATTATTACACCGGAATACTATTTTACGAATGACCAGTTGAAGAGCTGGTAAGCATTATTACCCTGCTGTTACCATAAAGTCTGCATATTGCCAGGCTTTATCAAAACGGCTTTTTACGGCTTGTGCTGCGGCAGTTTTTCCTTGTTTTATCAATGCTTCATATAGCCCTTTAAGCGCCCAGCCATTCTCTTTCCAGGTAGCAAGGTCTTGTAAATATACCTTTTCTGCTTCCGCATACCTGCCTGCTTTCAGCAATGCATTGCCCAACTGGTGCCGTACGGAGAAAAACCAGTCGGGTGGCTCATTGTAGTTCAGTTCATCTTCAATTGCAATGGCCTTGTTGTATTCACTGGTTGCTTTGTCATATTCTTTTTTATAGGTATAAATTTCCGCCCCCAATACATGCGTTGCAATTTGTACAATGTCCGACATGGTATTGATATTCCAGATGGTCATAGATTTTAAAACCGTATCCTGCGACAACTCTTTCAGCCGGGCAAATTCATTGTCAGCTTTGGCTATATCATTTTTACCAACAAAAGCCATTCCCCTTGCATAATGTAGTATAGCACGTGGATAGATAAGATCAGCCTTCAGTGGTTGTATGGCCAGTATGCTGTCCCACATACCAAATTTCACTGCAACAAAATAAGGGACCGTATAATAATGCTGCAATGTTCCCCAGCCCGGCTGTACCATCACATCTTTAGCCGTTTTTTCCTGTACTTTCCTCGCAGCGTCCCAGGCAAGCTTTGAATTTCCTTCGAGTGTTGCAGTTGCTGCTAAATAATGATAATTGTGAGGATAATAAGCCAGCGGGTATGCGCCTTGTGCGTGGCAGGATGTTATGTAAGTGCTGTCGGCTTTAATGGCATCAATATTTGCCTGGGACCCCTTGTGATAATCACCGGTCCAGATATAGATATGCGAAGGCATGTGTACCAGGTGCCCCGAACCCGGCACCAGCGTCATCAGCAGGTCTGCCGCCGCAAGCCCACGTTCAGGTTTAGCAGAAGCTTCTACTGCATGGATATAAAAATGCGGTGCCCCGGGATGCTTTGGATATTGTTTGATCAGCTTTTCCAGCACTGCAACGATCTCCGGCGTCCAGGCCTTGGGCGCTTTTGTTTTTTTCTCATACATATCCCACGGATGCATGTTCATTACCGATTCCGCATACAAGGCGCTGATATCAGGATCATCCGGATAAGTTTCATATACTTTTTTCATCGCCTTGGAAAAAGCCAGGTCAAGATGTGCCCGGTTTGCCGGAGGTTCAGGCGTGTACCTCACCGACAATGCATTGATAAGCGCTTTTTCTTTTGCCGTACAGTTACCAGACAATGCAGTTGCCCTTTGACTGGCTTCATAAGCCCGCTGGTAATTATCATCTTCCATTCCTGCATTGTAGTTAGGGCCTAATACATATGCAAAACCCCAGTAGGCCATTGCACAGGCAGAGTCCGATCTTGTTGCTTCAAAAAAAGAGCGGGCAGCTTCTGCGTGGTTAAAACCGTAAGACAACATCATGCCCTGGTTAAAATATGCCTGCGCTTCTTTGTTGCTGGTGGAAATTTTAAAATCAATGCCTTCAAGTCCTTTCAGCATGGGCGCTTTGGTTCCTGAAGAATACCAGGCTTTGTCAGTGGTTTGGGCCATGCAGCCAATGGCAGTTGGTTTATCCGCAACAGGCGCATTGACCTCTTTTTTCCCGGACTCACGACAACTTACTACAAATGCGAAAACTGTAAGATAATACAGGAAGTTTTGCATATAGAAGATTTAAAGGTTGAACTATTTACTTTCCATTGCCCTGCAATTTCAATCACATAATAAAATCTACTAATATAGATATTTTTACCGGGATAACAAGACTAAAAGACTGGAGAAAAAACTGCATTCAAGCTCATAACAACAAAATTTTTCCGGCATCATTTTATGAGTGAGCTCTTGAAGCCACTAATGTTTTTTTGACAGTATTCCTATTAGCCTTTACATTTGCAGTCCCTCAAAAAACAGGGATTTTTTTTTCGGGATGTAGCGCAGCCCGGTAGCGCACACGTCTGGGGGGCGTGGGGTCGCAAGTTCAAATCTTGTCATCCCGACCAAATCAAATGAGCGTATTTTTACGCTCATTTTTTATACATCTTTTCCGGTTTTGAAGATAATTTTGCAGCTACTCAATCAATGACGATCTACATAAAAAATATGGTTTGTAACCGCTGCATCATGGTGGTGCAGCAGCAGTTTGAAAAGCTGGGGCTTCATCCCACTCATGTTGCAATGGGAGAAGTGGACATACAAAAGCCATTGACCGCTAAACAGCAGCAGGAACTGGATGCAGCGTTAAAAGCACTGGGTTTTGAATTGCTGGACGACCAGAAACAACAACAGATCGAAAAAATAAAGAACCTGCTGATACAAAAAGTACAGTCAGGGGAAATGGAAGAGCATTTCAGCATCACCGATTTTTTAACCAGGTCCATTCATAAAGATTACAGCCAGCTATCCCGTTTGTTTTCAGAAGTAGAAGGCATTACCATTGAGCAGTTCTTTATTTTACAGAAAATAGAAAAAGTAAAAGAATGGCTGGTGTACGATGAAAACAATCTCAGCGAAATAGCATGGAAATTAGGTTACAGCAGTGTAGCCCATTTATCAGCACAGTTTAAAAAAGTAACAGGCCTCACGCCTTCTGCATTTAAAAAAATGGGCGGCAACCGTAAATCGCTCGACCAGGTGTAGCAATTAAATACAAATCCTTTCCATCATTCTGTAACAATCCCGGCAACTGCTGCAGGTAATTTTGTGTTATTAAACTTACAACAATGACACATACCTATACCGTTACCGGGATGACCTGCAGCAGCTGCGAAGCCAAAGTAAAAAGCAGCCTGCTCCTGCTGCCCGGTGTTACGGAAGTAACCATTTCCAAAGAAGCGCAGACGGCAGTTATCAGTATGGATAAACATATACCCTTGCCTGTTTTTCAAAATGCTCTGGACAAAAAATATACGATTACTGCCAAAGAACACAGTGAAGCTGCCGAACAGGCAAAAAACTGGTTCAGCACTTACAAACCCATCCTGCTCATCTTTGGTTATGTAACCGCCCTTTCTGTTATTGCGGCAACACAGCACGGTGGCTTTAGCTGGATGCACGCAATGAATACTTTTATGGCTGGCTTCTTCCTCAGCTTTTCCTTCTTTAAAATGCTTGACCTGAAAGGCTTTGCTGAAAGTTATGCCATGTACGATATAGTTGCTAAAAGGATACCGGCCTGGGGTTTTATCTATGCCTTTGTAGAGCTGGCGTTGGGGTTAGCATACGCTACAGGCTTTGAACCCCTGCTCACCAATATTGTGACATTGATCGTAATGTCGGTCAGCATCATCGGTGTGTTACAATCTGTTTTCAATAAACGTGCAATCAAATGTGCCTGTCTTGGAGCCGTATTCAACCTGCCCATGAGTACTGTTACCATTATTGAAGATGCCCTGATGATCGCCATGAGCGCAGGCATGTTACTGGTACTGCGTTAAAAATAAACAACAGCTTCAAAACATTCGTGATGCCTTACCAATTACCGATACAATTAAAAGCAGCATTCCTTATGCTCGTATTCGCACTGAATGCAGTTATAAGCATTAGCTGTGCAGCAGGTATCGGTATGGGTTATAACAGCACACATCACCTGGAAGTTGTGGTTAAAGAACACCGGCATGGGCATACACCAATACCTGCCAAAGAAGATTGTTGTTCAAATACATTGACAAAACTTACGCAGGCAGAAAAAACGGTGCCGGAGGTTACCAGGTTTATTGACCCGATATTCTTTACAGCTCCTGTAGCTACTTATTACAATGCGGCCATTTTATTGCTTACGCATATCAATACCGTAAACAAGTATTACCTGCACCGGTATCATCCTCCTATTCCTGATATATGTATTGCCATCCGGAGCTTCCGGATCTGATTTAATGTTATTCAGCGTCAGGGCTGCTATGCTCACTCTTGTATAACATATAAATAAATCAAAAATGAAATTAAAAACATTCCTACACGCTATTAATAGACCTATCATATTGATCGCAGTATTTACCATTGCGATCGCACAACACAGCTTTGCACAACATGCAACGCATGAACAGCATACCCAAACAGTGAATAACGGCAAAGCCGGCTTAGGCGAAATAAAAACCATTGTAAACAACACCCCGCCACGCACTGTTCATTACGACCTGTACATTACAGATACCCTGGTAACTTTTGGCAAAAAGAAAAAAAGAGCTATTGCGGTAAACGGCCAGATCCCCATGCCTACCCTGATCTTTACCGAAGGAGACACAGCAGAAATAGTAGTGCACAACCTGCTAAATGAAGCTACATCATTGCACTGGCACGGCCTCTTTCTGCCCAATAAAGAAGATGGTGTACCCTACCTCACACAAATGCCGATAAAGCCCAAAAGCAGCTACACTTACAGGTTTCCTATTATTCAGCATGGCACACACTGGTATCATAGCCATAGTGGTCTGCAGGAACAGATAGGGATGTACGGCGCATTCATCATGAACAAAAGACAGGAATGGGATATCCCTACCCTGCCGCTGGTAATAAGTGAATGGACAGATATGGAGCCGATGGAAGTGCAGCGCAGCCTGCATGCTGCCACAGATTGGTTTGCCATTCGGAAAGGCAGCACACAAAGTTATGCTGAAGCTGTTAAGAAAGGGCTGTTCAAAATAAAACTTACCAATGAATGGAAACGCATGAATGCCATGGACCTCACGGATGTGTACTACGATAACTTTTTACTCAATGGCAAAAATCAAAATGAGCAGCCGCAATTTAAAGCAGGTGACAAAGTAAGATTGCGGATAGCAAATGCAGGCGCTTCTGATTATTTCTGGCTGAGTTATGCAGGCGGAAAAATAACCGTGGTAGCAAGCGATGGCAACGATGTGGAACCTGTAGAGGTTGACAGGCTTATTATTGCCGTTTCTGAGACCTATGATGTGGTAGTAACCATCCCCGACAACAAAAGCTATGAGTTTTTGGTAACACCGGAAGATCGTACCAAACATGCGTCCCTGTGGCTGGGCAGCGGTGAAAAAGTGCCTGCTATAAAAATGCAGCGGCCAAAATATTTTGCAGGCATGAAGATGATGAATGATATGATGGATAGTAAAGGCAATATCATTGAGATGAAAGGCATGAAAATGCAGAACCAGATTATGGATATGAATACTGTTATGTATCCTGAAATAAAAGGTAAATCAAATATCGTAACGCTTAATTACGATATGCTCAGGGCCACCCAAAAAACAACATTGCCCGGTACCCAATGGAAAGAGCTGACATTTGAATTAACCGGCAATATGAACCGGTATGTATGGAGCCTTGATAACAAAGTAGTTTCTGAAACAGACAGGATATTAATAAAGAAAGGTGAAAATGTAAGGATCATCCTGTACAACAACAGCATGATGCGGCATCCTATGCACCTGCATGGCCACGACTTCAGGATAGTGAACAGCCAGGGCGATTATGCGCCAATGAAAAATGTATTAGACATCATGCCGATGGAAAGAGATACCATTGAATTTGCTGCAACAGAAGCAGGTGGAGACTGGTTTTTCCATTGCCATATTTTGTATCACATGATGAGCGGGATGGGCAGGATTTTCAGGTATGACAACAATTTACCCAATCCAGAAATTCCCAATCCTGCACGGGCTTACAGAAAATTAAAAGCAGACGACAGGATGTTTCACCTGATGGGCAGCGCAGGCATAGAAAGCAATGGCAGCGATGGTCAACTAATGTATGCGAATACGAGATGGCGCATCAGTACCCTTTGGCATTTAGGTTTCCATGATCAGCACGGCTATGAAAGTGAAACGATGATCGGCAGGTATCTCGGCCGCATGCAATGGTGGTTTCCTTATGTGGGGTTCGATTATCATTACAAAAAAGAAGGAGGAGCAAAAAATATTTTCGGAAACGAAGACAGGAACTGGTTTGGACAGAAAAGCAACAAGCTTGGCCGTAAAACGATAGTAGCAGGTGTTGCCTACACTTTACCGATGCTGTTTACAGCGGATATGCGTATTGATGGTAATGCAAAGCTCCGGTTCCAGCTTAGCAGGGAAGATATTCCTGTTACCAATCGTTTGCGCTACAACATGATGCTGAATACAGACAAGGAATACATGGCAGGCTTTCGCTACATCCTCACCAAATACATATCACTATCCACGCACTATGATAGCGATATGGGATTAGGCGGAGGAATTACCTTGACTTATTAAAAATCCCTGCTTTTACAGCAGTGTTCCAGTTTGAATTTTTATAAAGTAAAATGTCAGCCTGAGCTTGTCGAAGGCGGGTTCGTTTGTGATTTATACCGACTTCGACAAGCTTAGCCTGGCAATATTCTTAAATTGATATAAGAACGTTTTAAAAAGATTTTTATGCTATAATCTTTCAAGTATTTTCTTTGTAAGATCACTTTCTGCATCACCTGTATTCAGCGTGGAAGCAGGTTCAAATAACATGACCGCTACTTCCTCTTCTGCTACCGGCCTGTGCTCCACTCCTCTCGGTACAATAATAAATTCGCCTTCATTTACAAGCACCGTCTTATCCCTGAATTGCATTGTAAGCACACCGCTGATGACATAAAACAATTCATCTTCATGATCGTGCTGGTGCCATACAAATTCTCCTTTCAGCTTTACCAGCTTCACCTGCTGTCCATTCAGGTCACCAACGATCTTTGGGCTCCAGTGTTCAGAGAAAAGAGATAATTTTTGAGCAATATTTACTTTGTCCATCGGCATTATTTAAACATGTATAAATTCATTGTCAGGCTGAGCTTGTCGAAGCCGGTATAAATCACAAACGAACCCGCCTTCGACAAGCTCAGGCTGATATTTATATTATTTTACCCTGTCAACTTTTGTTAAGTATTTGGCAGCCTTGGTGCCGCTTATTTTGTTACCGCTCCAGGTGCCTGCTCTGGCCATCGGCGCTCCATTCTCATTCCTGATGCCGTTCCTGTTGGCACCTGTAATAGTATTATTGATCACATCTGTTTTGCAGACAGGCCCGTCAATTCCACGTTTGGATATATAAATAGCATCCTGGTTCTCATCTGTGGATGTGTTGATGATCTTGTTACCCTTTATAAGATTATAGCCGCAGCCGAATAGCTGTATGCCACTGCCGGTACCCTTTTCAATCGTATTGTTCAGCACCTGTCCCCATGAATTACCACCAATAACAAGGCCGCTTTGCTGGTAATCCAGTTTCTGTATGCCGAAGTTTCGGATAGTATTGTTATACACTTTATAATTTTGTGCATTGCACAATTGCAGACCATCGCCACCCAGGTCTTCAAACAAATTATTGTAGATCTCTATGCCGTCAAAATGGACATCTTTTACAGAAGCACTGGAAGTGTTACCGAAATACATACCCTCGCTGGTTACGCCCAGCGCCTGCATATCGTGTATCCAGTTGTCGTGGATCTTTATATTGAAAAGATTTTCTCCCGTGCTGTAATTGCTGAACATACCCACTTCGCCATGTGTTACTTCCACATTTTTGATCTCGTAATTATCACTCATGCCAAGGCTTAATGTTTGCGATGCGTAAGCACCTTTTTCTCTTCCGAAAACAAAACCGTACTTGCTATTCGGGTCACCCGTACCATCCAGGATAAAATAATGGCAGTCTTCCAGTATCAGTGCATAAGCGCCATTGCTGCCAAACCTTACCTGCTTTCCTTTGTTTAAGATGGTAATTGGTTTTTCTTTTGTTCCCTTTAATCCCTGGAGGTAGCCGTAAGGAATATCCGTACCAACAATGATGGTGTCTCCCGGCTGTATACGTTTAATAACAGGCGAGTTGTTTTTATAGTACCAGCCGCCATCAGCATTGCGTTGAATAACGACCTGCTTTGCCATTACCGGCAGCGTTATTGCGATTAAACAGAGAAGCGATAGTGATTTCAAAATATTTTAAGGTTTTATTACACGAATTGAATACAAGCTGTTAGCCTTTAGCTATAAGCTGCGAGCCAACTTCCTTATTCCTTATTTTATATTTCTTATTCCTCTTTGTTCTCCTTCCTCTTTTATACTCTTTGCTTTTTACAACACGAATTTCAGGCATTAACTACACGAATTGAATACAAACTACCAATCACGGGCTGTAAGCTGTTAGCCAGTTCATCGTTCAAATCTCATCACTCATATCTTATATCTCATTTCTTACATCTCATAGTTCATCTCTATATCACGGGTACAACAAATACTTCTTCCTCATCTCCTTATACTGCGACAACCCCGGCTCCCATGATGCCCTTATTTCTTTTACAGACTTGCGTTCTTTTATTTGCTGTTTAAAATCAGCGGTGCCTATCAGGCCGTCTATATTGCCAATCTGCCTGCTTTGCGACCTGTCGAAAAATTTTGCTTTATCAGGAAAGGCATTGTACAGGTCGATCATCCATTGAATATTGATCTGCTTTGTTTTGCGAAGTTGCGATACATCGTATTTACGCAGGTCCAATCCGTAACAAACCTCATTCATATACAAAGGTGATTCGCTCATGCCCGGTATACTTATTGGCGTATAAGAAAAATCATATTTACCTTTCAGGGAAGGAGCGCCAAAAACAGTGAAAGGAAATTGCGTACCACGGCCATGGTTCAAAGCTACTCCTTCAAACAAACAGGTAGAAGGATACAGCATAATGCTTTGCTGTGTATTTAAATTCGGCGAAGGTTTTACAGGCAGCACGTATTCCATGTCGTGGTTATAATTTTTAACAGGAATAATTTTCAGCTTACATTGCTTTTTTTCCGGGATCCAACCTTCACCATTGATCATCTGGGCAAATTCAGCGATCGTCATTCCATGCGCAACCGGAATAGGGAACTGCCCGATGCCCGACCTGTAATTCATATCCAGTATCGGCCCGTCAACCAGGTATCCATTGGGGTTCGGCCGGTCAAGTATCAGTAATTCCTTGTTATTATCTGCACAACTTTCCATCAAATCTCTCAGCGAATTGATATTGGTGTAAAAGCGACAACCCACATCCTGGATATCATATATCAATACATCCACATCTGCAAGGTCTTCCCTGGAAGGTTTTCTTTTATTGCCATATAAAGAAATAATGCTGATGCCCGTCACCGGGTCTTTTTCATCATGTACTTCCGTTCCGTTGCTTGCATTGCCCCTAAAGCCATGCTCCGGTCCAAACACCTTTACAATATTGATACCCCTCGCCTGCAAACTGTCTACCAGGTGTTTTTTGCCGATAATGGTGGTCTGGTTGGCCAATATCGCTACCCTTTTGCCTTTGAGCAGGTGAATGTATTTTTCTGTCTGTTCCGCACCGGTCTGTATTTTATTATCAGCACTATCTTCCTTTATGCTTTTATCTTTAGTGCTTACAAATGCGGTCAGTGCGATCAATCCTGCAAACAAACCAGGCAGCAAGTATTTTTTCATATGTGAATAATTGAGGAATAAAATTAATGCTTTTAGGGTATTACACGAATCCCGATAGCTATCGGGACGAATTACACGAATTGAATGCAAGTTTTGAGCTGTCAGCCAACTTCCTTATTTCTAATTTTATATTTCTTATTCCTCTTTGTTCTCCTTCCTCTTTTATCCTCTTTGCCTTTTTATAGCACGAATTTCAGGCACTAATTACACGAATTTAAATACAAGCTACCAGCCATTAATTGTGAGCTGTTAACCGGTTCATCGTTCATAACTCATCACTCATCGTTCCAATCTCATATCTTATATCCCATAGCTCCT
>CAYOLS010000055.1:0-16268 GCA_964404845.1 uncultured Ferruginibacter sp.
GAATGTTGAACAGCCGAAATATGAAAACTTAGGTAAACTTGTAAGTGATTTTATTAAAAGCAAGATTACAGATTATGAGATATTACCTGAGATTCATCATAGAACTAAGGAACTTCTTAGCATCATTAAGAAAGTAAAAAAAAAGCAAGCCCAAAAAGAGTATTCTTATTCCCACTTGAATGATAAATTAGGAATCAGGATAATCTGTACATTTCAAGAAGAAATGCAGATTATTGATAAGTTTCTGAAAGATAATTTTACTATTAAAAATGTAGAGTACAAGCAAGAGAATCTAAATTTTGACAAACTTGATTATGTTTCAAATCACTATGATGCTACACTTAACTGCTCCACTAAAGAATTTAAAAAGTACAGTGAACTTGAAGGATTTGTTTTTGAAATACAAGTAAGAACATTGAACCAACACGCTTGGTCTAATACCGCTCATTCATTATCGTATAAACAAGAAGCAGACCTACCAGTTAATTTAAAGCGAAAAGTTTATCGTTTATTGTCTTTATATGAACTTGCCGATGATGAGTTTTCTATTGTAAACAAAGCTTTAAAGGAGCATCGGGATAATCTTGTTTATACACTGCTGCGAAAAATTGAAGGCAAGTTTTACAAGTTTGCAAAATTTGATTATGATAGAGATACTTCGTTGAAGGATACCAATATTATTCTCAATTATTTGGGATCAGAAGAAGAAAAACATACCTTACTAAGTAGTATAGAAGATTTCATTGACACTAACGAATCAAAAATTCAAAGAATTTATGAAGATAACAGAAGTCGTTTTCATGAAATACTATTACTTAGTCAGCCAGAAATATTTATAATATGGTATATGTTGCAAAATCATCCCTCTACAATTGAAGATAATTGGCAGACTGATTTTGATTCAGATGACCTTGAACAAATTAAAACTCTTTGGGGAAATGAACTATAATAACGTATTAGATTTTACAAATTGTAATTTAGAAAAGTTTGTCGTGCACCATGTTGGAAATAAAACCAATGACGAAGATTTAATCCTTTCAAAATCTTTGCTTGAAGCAAATGATTTAAGATTGCGAGAATTGCTGATAAAGTATTTTTTATTTTCTTTTTCAAATACTGAGTTTTACTCATTTTCATTTTCCAATGGAGATTTCAAACTAAATCCATTGTATCAATTTGCGACAGCCGTTTTTTCTAACAAGGGCGATTTTGGAGATACGGCTAGAAGTATTGCAAAACATTTATACGAAACTTCTTTACATCCTCAAATAAAATCAGGTGATTTGTTTCTTGCAACCTTTTCAAATATTGAGGTTGAAGGCAATATAGTAAACGGGTTTGGTATCTTTAAATCAGAAAACAGACAGCCGTTCCTAAAACTTAATAGAAAGTCTGATGATTTCGTACTAAAATATGAAGACGGAATTAATATCGACAAGCTTGATAAAGGTTGCTTGATTTTAGACAGCGATAAAAAAAATGGTTACAAAGTATGTGTAATCGACAAGTCCAATAAATCAAATGAAGCTCAATTTTGGAAGGAAAGCTTTTTAAACGTTACTCCCGCTAAAAATGACTACCATTTCACTAAAGAATTTTTAGGCATTGCAAAGCAATTTGTAACTAAACAGCTTGACGAAGAGTTTGAAATAAGCAAAGCTGATAAAATTGACTACCTAAATCGTTCTGTTGATTATTTTAAAAGCCATGACACTTTTGACAAACAAGAATTTGAAAAAGAAGTTTTTCATCATCCTAATGTCATTAAATCGTTCAGACAATTTGATGAAACTTACCGCCAAGAAAACGAGATTGATTTATCAGATAACTTTGAAATATCTGCCCAGGCAGTTAAGAAGCAGGCTCGGGTTTTTAAGAATGTCTTAAAACTTGATAAGAATTTCCACATTTATATTCATGGAAACAGGGAATTAATAGAACATGGAATAGATGAAAATGGCCGGAAGTTTTATAAAATATATTATGAGCAGGAAAGCTGATATGACTTTAGCTATCTACCTGTGTTTGTATTTATTTAAATGACGTTTTATCGCCTGAAATGTAATCCTCTTTCTTTTCCTTATCTGTTTTAAAAATATCTTATCCTCAAAAATATTGGCACATCGTTGCACATAGCCATAGTAGTTAGCATTTTTTTGCCTACCCTTTCTTTCAAATTTTATTGATTTAAATGTTCCATTTTCTTTTGGCACTAAGTTATAACTACCTCTTTTAGATTGTTTGATCTCGGTTTTATCGCTATCTTTTATTTTAATTGGCTTGTTTATTAATTTTTTTATTTGATTTACATAGATAGCGAGTGGCAAAGAAGGATCATTCTTTTTAACAAGATAAGCCCGCTTGGCTCTTCGTTTTACAACGCCAATAATTCTCCTGTAATATTTTGCAAGGTTAGTTGATTTAATGGTTGTGTTATAGCCTCTGAACTCAAAACCAAGATATGTTATATGGCTATTATCTTTTACTTCTCCCTCCTCTAATACCTTAGTGCAGCTTAGTCGCATGCTGCTGGTATTATTAAAAGCTTTATAGCTGAATATAAATTTCTCTGTTTTATGCTTACTAATTTCAAGACCAAATTCCTTGATCATTGATTCTATAGAATCTTTTACCCTCATCATTTGTTCAACATCACAAATCAAAATCAGATCATCTGAATACCTACGGTAATAACATTTTTCAGCTTTGACAAATGTGTCCACTATCTTTTTATCAAAATCAATTAAGTATAAATTAGCAAGAATGGCGCTTAGGGGTAATCCTTGTGGTATGCCAACATTTACTTTACCAGTTGGTGTTTTTAGATAAAACGGGTTTTTATATACACCAAGCCGACCTTCTTTTATTGCTTTTCTAAAGTCTGCATTGGAATCAAAAAAGCATTTATGTCCATTTTCACGTCTTATTCTTGCAAGTTTACTCTCATCGAAAGAGTTTCTTTTTTGTCGATTTCTCAGCTCATTTAAAAGGATGTAATTGAACTGCGTACAAGCTTTAAATACATTAAAGTGGTGTTTGTTAAAATCTTCTTCCCCAACAAGCTCTATCCATTTACTTTTTAAGAAAGTATGATTGAGCGAAGAGAAAAACCCCTTAATATCAAAGGTTAGTACCGCTACATCTTTTTGCGGCGTAGCTCGGTTTTTTATTTCATCGAAAACTTCTTTTGCAAAATGAATGGTGCTCTTTCCTTTCTCCTCTGTTTCATCGATCTTAATTTTGCGATATGCAATAATAGCTTTATCTAAATCACTATCATTTCTTAACGCCTCTTCGTATTTCTCATTTAAAATTGACGCATAATAAGCATAAATTAATGCATCAAAATGGCTTGCATAGTGCAATGGACGCTCTTTAGCAGATTTTTCTATTTTACCATTATCGGCTCTTGTATGTGTGTGGCTGCGCTCTATTCCGACATGCTTCCTGGGATCAGGCTTTTTGTATTTCCGCTCTTTAATAGTAGCATGTATTAAAGGATAAAAGGCGTACTTAGCAATGAATGATGGGCTTTCTATTTGTGCTTTATAGCGTTCCCAATGTGTATGTATAAATAAACTCGGCGTTAAATGCAAGTAGCCCTTTGGCTTCATCCACAGTGGTTTCATACAAAAGAAAATTAAAAAAGTATGGAAGCAAAAATCAATAAGTTTTGACTGTTACATAAACCTCCTAAGAGCGAGCCAATACCCAATTGCTGAGTCATTGTAAGTGTCCGTAAAATCAATGAGTTTAACCCTGATTACACAAATAAACATTCAACTATATATAAATATGAGCCAAATAATTCGTATATTGCAGTGGGTACTTCCCATTATAACCTCATACCTGACTACCACCCTTGTAGGCGTGTCAGAGATGAAATCTGTCTTCCTGATTTGAATTATCAACCAGTAAAATAACCTCTCGGTTATCCTGTAGCTCTAAATTAACTGTAAGCAATCTAAGCTCCCATACTTTGCTAACAAACTTAATATTTATTTCACATAATTTCATAAGTTTAATTAATGTAACTTATACAATATGCCAGACATTAATCTTGGTGATTTTTTCACCTTAAAAAATCACCCTTTTTCACCTAATTCCACGAATATCCTTATTGGAGGTGATGCCATGTTTACCCCGCCTATAATGGTAGCATTCGAAATTCTAAATAGTACCGGTGACCACAATACTGATGATGGAACTAAAGAGGTTACTCAGGTAAAAGGAATATTTTACTCTCACAAAACTCATAAATACGAAAGTTATTGGCTTAAAATAGATGAAATTAAAATCTTACCGAATAATAATCCAACTGGAGTTGAGGTTTCAACAAAAGGAAATCTACAAGAGTTGAAATCGAAATTTAAAAGTAAGCAGGTAATCTTAAAATCTGTTGAATTTGAATTGGGAAAGAACAAGATAAGCCAAGAACGTAGAAGCGCTGAAAGTTTGCTGCTGAAAAGAAACCCTTATCTTGATTTTGTACCGCCTGTTATGACTGTAATAGATGTACGAGCACATGAAATAGTAAAAGATAATTATCATAAAACAACCGGTAAGAAGAAGCGTACATATTCAACCTTTGAATTTAAGTGTAAATATTACAACCCAATCTCAACTAGTTATAGTGAAGAATGGCTATCTGCAGATTGCTTAATCGACATTACCAGCAATTTTGATTTAGAGAAAGCCACGGCTTTAATCGATCAGTACTTCATATATAATTTGAAAAATCCAATATACTTTGAGGACAGTAGTATAGAACAAACCGCAACTTTAATCAAGCTCAAAGAGCTGGTTTTCTACCACTACAAATATACTTTTATAGGAGAAGATCTATGGAACCCTCGTGCAATAAAAATTGGCACTACTGAAGCATTAGCATTGGAGTCAATAAAAACAGAAGACTTGTTCGAGAAAAAAATACCCAATAAAACAAAGAAGTATCCTTTAACTGAAAGCGACTTTATTATAAGGGGGCTATATGAAATTTCATATTTAAGTGATAAAGGAATATCGACTAGCCGATTAATCTATATTACAGATATCTATCCAATAGGCTCAGAAGAAGATCGAGATCATTTGCTTGTTGCTAACTGCCTATTAAGGAATGGACAGGTTAGAAATTTCAAAATAAGTAATATTAAAAGTTCAAGAAAGGTAAATAAGGAAGCTAAAAATTCCTTCATACAAAAATCTTCTTAACGCTTATAACGCAAAAAGAAAACTAAACGTACTTACCCCTTCTTCAACAACAACACCGGCAATACTATCTTAACCTCTTCTTTCTCCTCATCCTTCCAATAAACAACATAATTTATTTTGGCAGCTGCAATTGTAAAACCCTTTTCAGAGCGATCATTCAAAAAACTCTTGAACCGCTGTGAGTACTTAAGAATTAAATTTCCTTTGGGGTCGGCTAACCCATCCTGCATCATCATAAGCCGGCTGCCACTAAAAAGGTCTTTTATCTTATACTGAACTTTTTCAAAATACCATAGCTGAACATCTTTATGTGTAAGGTAGATCGATAGTTGCTGCGGTTCCGGGTAGGTATTCCTGTCTTCATTATATGTGAGCGCATCTACAACAAAAGGTTTCAAATAAGTATCGCTGTAGTGTATGGATAGATCTGTTTTGGCCCTTGTAATGGCCACATAAAACTGGCGCCTGTCTTCATCCGTAGCAGGTGTAAAATTTTTTAACGACAGGTACACATTATCAAACTCCTTTCCTTTGGCTTTGTGAATGGTAGAAACATATACCAGTTCTGAATCGATACTTAAAAAGTCTTCCACCTTAGATTCAAACAGGAAAGCCTTCCAATCGCTTTTGTATTTTTTTGCGGTATTCGTTTCTTCAAATGTTTTAATGATAGTATTTGCCAGGTCTTTTTTAGCACTCGTATGGATGTGTGTATTTAACCGGCGTTTGGCAGCATCCCAATCATCATCGGTTATCAATGGGCTGTCGGTATTTTCATTGATGATATCCGAGAAATAACGAAGCTCGTACAGGTTGCTAAGGTTAAACCCATCATTCGACTGGATAAGCTTTGCCTGCACACCCTGCTGCAACAATAAACCCGAGAGCAGGATGGCATCTTCATTGGTTTTGGTAAGTACGCAGGTGGAGCCGGATAATGCTGCCTTTGATATAAGGCCGGCAAGCGGAACGATCATATTATTGTGCGCATACGCTGTTATATGGATCGATCCATTATGTTGCTGGTGGGCAAAACAAGGTTCCGTCTTCAGCCGCTTGCCGATGGTGGATGCCCAGGCATTGGCAAAGGAAACAATATTGTCTTTGCTCCGGTAGTTCTCCGTTAATTCATATTTAGTGGCCGCTTTTTCGGAGATCAGGCTTTGCATATGCGCCGAATCTGCACCCCTGAACCCGTAAATATTCTGGTCATCATCTCCCACCAGTATCACCCGCATTTCTTCGTTTTGCTCCATCAGTGCGGTTACCAGTTCATATTCGTCTTTGTTCATGTCCTGTGCCTCATCCACCACCAATACGGTTTTGGTGATCCGGAACGTTTCAATTTCGCCGGTTTTAATTTTTTCTACCGCCGTTTTAATAATATGGTCTGTTTCCAGCAAACTACCCACCCTGCCAAGCAGGTCGAAACAATAAGAGTGAAATGTTTTTATTTCTATAAAATTGGCTGCATTACCTATCAACTCTACGAGGCGCTTTTTAAATTCGGTGGCTGAAGCCCGGGAAAAAGTAAGCATCAGCAATTGCTCATGCTTCACATCTTCGGCCAGCAAAAGAGAAGCGAGCTTGTGCACCAATAGCCTTGTTTTTCCACTACCTGGCCCGGCAGCTACTACGATGTATTGATTATTGGAATCGTTAATGATCTGTAACTGGGCAGGCGAAAGCGCTCCAAACAATTTCATGAATTTTTCCGGTGTCAGGGTCCGTTTAATTTCATCCTGTCGGCTTCCCGGGAAATATTTGGATAAGAAAGAAGCATAGTTCAACCTGAAATAATCATCCACAAACTGCAGCGCCTCGTTGTAGTTGCGGATCATCTTTTTAGCATATTCGCCTACAATATGTATCTGCTGTACTTTTTGCTGGTAAAAATGTCTTAGTTTTTCGTAGTCGCTCTCCTTGTATTGTATGCGGTTATTTTTTTCAATCCTGTCGATGGTGAGCCTATTATGCACCACTAAAAAACCGCCTTCAATTTTAATGGCCTCAATTCTTGAGAGGTAAAACAAACTATCTTCAATATCATCGAGGCTGGCTTTTACAGCAAACATTCCCTGCCCGGTTGCTATCATTTCTTTTAGCTCCTGTACCGAAAACTCTATTAGTACTTCTTCCTGCGTATTATCGGCCCCGGCTATTTCTGTAGCTTTCTTATGCAAGTATTCGGTGATCAGCTTTGCCAGCAAATGACGATTCTCCTGCTTTTCCCGGAACGCAGTTTTATCCATTAGTAAACCGATCTGCACATAGTTTCTTGAATAATCAAGATTATGCCGCTTGATCCAGTTTTTGATCGCCCAAAAATTGATGATCGTTTTCAGTTTATTAAGCGAGCCGTCTTTGATACCTGATTGAAGAAATAGTTCGATGATCTCTTTTAAGTGATAGGCCGCTTCTGTTTCTTTTAGCTGCGATAACAGCTGCTCTTCCTGCTTCCTAAAACTTTCAACAATGGCTAAGGACCGGTTAACAGATTCTGTTCTTTTAATAAATGCAGTAAGGTCCTTTGTTTCCGCCAAAATTTTCTCTTCCTTCATCAGTTGTACAACACGAATCACTTCTTCTTTCATCATGCTCAACTGGTCGGAGATATAATCTATTCTTGACTCCGCATTTTCTTCGGTAGATAATCGTTTGCTTTTACTGGAAAATAATTTTTTAATTACCCGGATGGCCTGTTCTTTCTGCTTATCTGAAAACTTATCGGATGAATTAATCTTATCAATGGCTTCCTGTGCGTTTTTGCTGAGAATGCTATTGGCAAAAACCCTCGGCATATTTTGCCCCCGTTTCAAATAGCCTGCATCTTCCAGCGCTGCAATGGCTGTAGTTACCCTTGTTTCAATTTCAGCGATACCATCATCCCAACCCGCCTTTCTTGCAATTTCCAGCGCTGAGTTAGAAACCTTGTCCCTTGTTTTTGTGATGTCCTTTATGGCTCTCCAAACCTGGTTGATCTCTTTGCTGCTGATCTTTGTCTGGTTCAGCAAAATGAAATGCTTGTCCAGGTCTTCCTCGTTAAACAGCACATAACAATCGGCATTGATTGCCTCATTACGGCCCGCCCTTCCTGCTTCCTGCACATAATTTTCCAGTGAATCGGAAATATCATAATGTATCACACAGCCCACATTGTCTTTATCAACGCCCATACCAAATGCAGAAGTGGCCACCATGATATTTACTTCCCCGGCCATGAAGGCGTTTTGATTGTCGGATTTCTCCTCCTTCTCCATTTTGCCATGGTAAGGCTTGGCTATAAAGCCATCATCTGCTAACCGGCTTGCCAGTTTATTGGCCCTTCTCGTCCTGGATACATATACAATGGTGGGGCAATCCCTGGCTTCAATAATACTCCTTAATTGATTGTACTTGTCTTCTTCATTATCTTTTTGGTAAACGCCGTATTGCAAATTGGTTCTTGAAACATTGGCGGTAAATACCTTTAGATGGAGACTTAATTTATCCCTAAAATAAGCTTTGATATCCTCGATTACTTTTTGTTTGGCTGTAGCAGTAAAGCAGGAAACAGGTATTCTGCAATCAGGGCCTTTTTTCTCCTGCAGGTTTTTAATAAAGTCGCCGATGTATAAATAGTCAACCCTGAAATCCTGCCCCCATGAAGAAAAACAGTGCGCCTCATCAATTACAAACCTTGCAATTTTTCTTTTCAACAACAATCGTTCAATGGTAACAGAGCGAAGCGATTCGGGTGAGATATACAGGAGGCTGGCAAACCCGTTTTCAATTCTTTCAATGGCCTTGGTTCGTTCTATAGGGTCCAGCAAGCCATTGATGGTAACGGCTTCTGTGATGCCTTTCTTTTCCAAATTATCCACCTGGTCTTTCATCAACGACTGTAAGGGAGCGATCACCACCGTTAAGGCTTTGGCATTTTCGCCACTCATCAATGCCGGAACCTGGAAGGTGATGGACTTGC
Source organism: uncultured Ferruginibacter sp. (assembly GCA_964404845.1). Classification (GTDB taxonomy): domain Bacteria; phylum Bacteroidota; class Bacteroidia; order Chitinophagales; family Chitinophagaceae; genus Ferruginibacter. The sequence continues at coordinate 9,176 of CAYOLS010000055.1, forward strand.
CGCCACCTGTAGGAAATACAGCAAGGATTGATTCTCCTTTAACTGCAGCCATGGCCGCTTTTTCCTGTAGTGGTTCATTTCCAAATTTGCGAAATTCTGGAAAATTAAAATGCTTCTTTAAGGCCAGTACTGGATCAAGGGCCAATTTACAATAATCGCACCCGGCAACGCAGGGATTGTTTTTCATAAGGAAAAGCAACCGCTCTACATCGGGATGGTTTTTTAAAACCCAGGGTGGTGTAATAGAGAAGCGATCATCGCAATTGAGCAAGGCCAATGTATAGGCTAAAGCAACGGGAGCCGTATCAATAAATAATTGGAGATCGCTTTCATTACATATTTTACCCTGGAAACGATTTTTAATGATAATGTGCAATTGCTCCCTGCTTTGCGAGCCGGAATAATTTATATACTTAAAAAAATTGCCGAAACCTTCTTTATCGTATAGCAGCCAATACAGTATTTCTTTAAACTCATCATCGAGTTTTTGAAAAGTAGCTACTTCATCAAAAAATAAATCCTTTGCTTTTTTAGCATCATTGAAAGGATTGTTGCGCTCATCTGTTTGCAGCTTGTCATCTTTCAGCAGGTTATGATAAGGCTGTTTTGGAAATAATAAAGGAGAAAACAATAAAGTGTCAATGGCCCTGTCCAGCCCCCATTCGGCATTGCCAAAATGCTTTTGCAGGTAAACCAGGTCATGCGACAAAATATTATGCCCGCAAATAAAATCAGATTGCTTAATAAATTGTTCGAACTCGTTGGGTTGGTTTTTATGAAAGCCTGCTCCATCTTCCAAAACACAACCGATATCAAGCAATTGCTTGTTGGTAGAACTTACTTCAATATCGAAAAAGGCAATGAGCGTCATTTACTGGTGAGAATCTGATACATCCTCTAATATAATAATAAACAATTCAATTTAAAAGAATTGGCTATTTGATATGTTTACAGGCTATTCATATCAGACAAATGTTTCTAACTCCTCAAATAATAATCGATCTCTTTTCCAACCAACCGCTTCACTTTTCACTGAACCCCTCACCAACCACCACCTTAGGATAACAATACCTACACTCCCGCCGCTGTTTTTCTTTTGCCGTGGCAATATTGGTAGCTTCTATTGTAGTAGTGCATTTCCTGAGGCCCTGGCAATGGTTTGTTTTATGGTAGGCTTTTGAGTGCGGGCCATTGCAGAGGTACACTATTTTGCTTGTGCTGCAGCCAAAAAGAGTGATACAGACTACAAAAAATATATTTCGTATTTGCATAAATTTTTGTTTTATAGCTCTGTTCTTTATAGCAGGAGATCATTCAGCACCCGACAAAATGTTTAGCTTTTTAACATGCATAGCCATTTGGTGTGCAATCATTGCATCATAATCAGTAGACTTTTCATGTCTTTTATTCATAAGAATAAAAAACTCCAAACCCAACAATAGAAAAAACCAGATGAGGTAAACAATAAGGGCAGGGGTAGATTTTCGAAGCAGGCTAAACATGATATTTAATTCATCTAAAAAGCCTGTTTTTTCTTTTAAAGTTCTTTCTATGGATACCCGTAAATAGGATAACGAATCGCCCTGGGAAAGAATTAACCTTTGAAGTGAGTTTATTTGCGAGTCTAAAGGCGCAAGTAGGGCAATATTGGGGTTAGGGATTTGCGACCTGACTGTGGTTGGCTTATTCACATACCGGGTTCTTGTTATAGTTTTACCTGTGGCCGGGTCTGTTTCACTATAAGTTTCGGGCATAGGGCTAATTTGAGTAGTGGTAGCATTTATTACAGCATTTTTTTGAATATCGATATTCAAAACTATTCGCTGGCTATCCTTTTCAAAAAGCTGGGCTTTTAGCTGGTCAATCTGCTTTTGCCTGATGTTTGCCCTGGAGGGGTAAATCTTTTCAACCTTATTATTAATGAACTGCTCTTTTTCCAATTCAATATCATCTTTAAAAATGATCTGGTCAATTATTATAGAGCCAATAATGGCCATCATTACCGCAATAATTCCACGAAACAATTGTAAATAATTGTTCTTATGCGTTTGCATGATGATCTGCCGCTCTATCTGGATTATGATAATAATAAAAACCAGGGAGCTGGCTATACTCACTTCAAGGCCAGCATGTAAATACCTGCTTGCAAATGAAAATCCTATTATTCCCCATAACAGGCACATAATGACCATTGCTGCTGTATATTTTTTTACAGCCTTTTTTGATACTTCGCTACAGTTTTTTAGTATAGTATAGTTATACCCCGTAAGGAAGCAGCCGATTTTTATCCAGAGTTCACGCATTTTAAACATATTTAAAAACTTTTCTTGTTGCTTTCATGAATTGCAATAGCGGCCATACCATTTTGAAAACCCCGCTTATAACTTATTATCAGCCGGTGAGATTCTCCCTGATCTATAACCTCTTTTTGAAGCTCCAATATCTTTTTATAATGGTCATCTGCCTTTTCTTTTTTCATCTTCAGTTCGTCCACCAAATCCACCATGCCAAGCCGGTTCCTGCTCGCAATCAAAAAATCGAGCTCTTTTATTGCATCTTCATAAAAGGTTTTTGATTTCCAAATTACAATTTTCAGGTCTCCCTGTATTTCCAATACCTTTTCGGCCCTGTAAGAAGTATCAGGGTGCACCAAAGCATCCTCATACCCAACCTGGTGATAATCCTTTGATAAAAAAGAATACACCATATGAATATTATGCTGAACCAACCCACTTTCTGTATTTGGTTCAATATTCTCATTGGTATTGCTCTTTTCAATAAAAACATTTTCAGGAATTGCCGGATACCCAGTGGTATCTGCCTTATCTGACGTTCCGTTTTTTCCGAACATTTTAGAAAACCAAGACATAGTAAAAAGTTTAAATAGTAATTGAAGGAACTTTAAATTTTGAGTGACCACGGGCATGGCAGGTGGAACAAAGCGTAATTAATAAATGGCCGGGATAGTCCCAGGGAGCTTTGAATTTTTTTGTTGCCTTAATAAAATGGTACTGCCGATGATGAACCTGGAGATCGTTGCCACTACCGCATATCACACATTTAAACTGATCCCGTTCGATCACTTCTTTTCGTTTAGATTTCCAATTGGGGTGAAGTATAAGCGCACCATACGACCCATGTGTTTCGGGAAGTTCTTTATTGTGAGCGTCAACCGCTAAAGTATCCTTTCCATCACCCATCCTGTCTTTTATATACCTGGAGTACCGGGTATCCTGAGGTACATTATACCTTCCATTTTTAAATTGAAACCTTAGCATATTTTTAATTTTTAATGAATACTGCTCTATGCGTTTTAGGAACAAGCACTATTATTCTTATGTTTCTGCAATTGGCGCAGGTTGATCTGGCATTGAATTGTTGGCTGCTACATCCTTTTGCTTTTTTGTTTTTGCCCTTGCCGGTTTAAATGGCTTTATCAACGCCGGGTCCATTTTATCGCTAATGATCTTATGCACGGCCGCCAGTATGATATCATTATCACATTTTTCATTGTACCTGGTTTTGATCATCTTTTTAATGCAATTCACTACTGTATCCGAACAAAGAATGCCTGCAATATTGTAAGGATCCGTTGCTTCACATTTATTCCAAAGCGGCTTGAATAAATTTTTTACCACGCTTTCTTTGTGCAGGTGCTGTAAATGGCCGGCTGCATTTTTTAAACCCGCAGCATCGCTCAGGTCTATCGCAAATATTAAACGGGAGGATATGGGTTGCTCAAAGATGATCTTATAGAACTCAAAATTTCTTCCATTGGTGAGCAGGGCATATTCGATACCTTCATTGGCGCCATAGTTCACGGTTTGCCGTAAATGTTTTTCGGATAGCTGGAAGGAAAGTGCTTTTACTTCTACCAGGAAATGCCGGGTTTTATTTACCTGTATCACATAATCGGCATAGGTGCCTTTTATCATGTACTCGGTTTTTATTTCTTCCAGCTGCTTATAGCCCAACACTTCTGAAAGAAAACGGTTGATCATGATGCGGGTGCCTGATTCGTCCAGCTCTTTGATGTTGCCGTCTAAAAATTCTTTACGATACCCTTTGAGGGAATTGAATAATTTTTGTTGCTTTAAAGCAGTGAGCATAGCTGTTAGTTTTGTATGAGTGAAGCAGTAACGGTTTCAAAACTAACAGACATGCATGTTGTTTTTTTACGGTAAACCGTAATGGCGGCATAAAAAAATCGTGCTTTTCAAAAGCAGGATACCTAAGTAGATAAACAATAAAATAGTAAAGAAGTTGCGGTTATATATTTTACAGCAACCCAACATCCTTGCAACGGGCTACCAATTGTTCATTTTTTGTAAAACCGAACTCGTCCCTCATTTTCTTTAAAGTTTTTTCAATGGTGCTGGGATGTCTTTCTAAAAGAGTAGCGATCTCTTTTTGGCTCTTTCCTTTCAATACAAGACTAAGGATATCAACATCAAAATCTGTGAATTCATAGGCTTTCGATTTTTTGATGAGTTGCGCAATTTCTATAGAATAATATTGTTCTCCTTTGGATAAAGTTTCAAACGCAGCTTTTAATTCTTTAACATCCTGCCTTGCTTTACGTACAAAACCGTCGATACGATAGTCGTTGTACAGCGACTTTATTTTGAGCGGTTTATTTTCCGCAGAAAATACAAGTACCATAATGCCGGGCTGAACCAGGCGGGCTGCCTTTATCAGCTCAAAACCATTTTTTAAAATTTGTGAAGTACCATCGTCCTCAAAATAAAGATCAGTGATCAATACATCATATGGATCACCTGCTTTCTGGGCCAGTTTGATCTTGTTGAGGGCATCATCACAATAGAAGACATGCTCGGTTTTAATAATCTGCAGATCTTCCATCGTTTTTTGAACAGAAAGGTTCCCGCTTTCGTGATCTTCGGCAATAATTACTTTATCAATCATAATTCGTTAGGTTCAAGCGGAAAGTTTATCGCAACAGATGCGCCTGCCTTATCGCTTTTTCCAAAAATAACTTCACCGTTTAATAATTTAATACGGTTAACCGTATTCCTGAGGCCATTTCCAAATTCAATATCCGGGGGAAATCCTGTGCCATCATCTTTATAAGTAATAAAACCCCTGCCATACTCCTGCCTGAACACCACCGAAACGTTTTTAGCGCCGCTATGTTTTTTCATATTTACCAGGAGCTCTTTGAGCACCAGTAATATTTGTTTTTTCTGAACTGGTGTGACCTTGTCCCAGAATGCAGGCTGGTTTCCTGCTGCATACACATTGGTTTTTTCGGTAGTAAAATCGTCGAGCAGCTGGTGGATCTCCCTGTCGTATTTTGTACTGTCTTCAGCAGAGCTATCCTGATAAGAAATATCCCTCGACTTTTCATACAGCTGTTCGATCCTTGTAATAAGCTCATTTTTTTCGATCATTTTGCCATGCTCCAGTTCGTTCATGATAACATAGAGCCCGTTGGCTACCACATCGTGTACTTTTTGAGAGGTTTTTAGTTTGGATTGCTGGATGGCTTGTTCTGCTTCTAATTTGATACGGTTTCTTCGTTTGTTGTAACGGCGCCAAAGCCAAGTGATAATTACAATTGCAAGTAAAAATAATCCACACAACCATAACCATTGCATAATAACTTGCTCTTTTAACTCAAGACTGATTGTCTTACTTTTCTGCGAATCATATTTTATTAGTGCAAACTGGTTCTTGGTAGTACTTCTTTTGAACAGAAGACTATCATCAATTTTTTTGTATTCATTATACCATTCATCTTTTAATTCAGGAGAAGTGCTTAGAATTATAAGCTTATCAAGGGCTTCAAGGATGTCATCCGGACTTTCAATCTCTTTTGCCTTACCATACATTTTTTTTGCAAACCATAGTGCTGAATCCCGGTTTGATATTCTGTAATAATCTGAAAGATGAGCATAACTGGCATTTAACCCCCTGTTATACTGGTTGTCCGACCGAATTTTCAAAGCAGATTGAAATTCTTGTAAGACTGGGTAGGCGGGATTTTGTAGCCATTTTGTTCTTGCTTTATTATCTATTACCTGTGCAACGACCTCTTGATCAGCAGGTTTAAGTGAAAGAATGGAATCATAAATAATAATGGCATCCTCATAGCTTCCTTTCTTTTGAAAAGCGGTTGCTTTTCCATTCATAATCTCAGTAACATAATCTGATCCTTTGCGAAGAGCTATTCCTAAATTATAAAAGTAGATTGCATCGTCATATTGTTTAGAGTCTAACCTTACGTTTCCGAGTAACTGGTAGGCATTCCCCAGATCCTCTCTATGTTTTAGGTTATTCGAATCCAATGTTTGTATAGTGCCGGTAAGGCTTTCCTCTGCACCAGACAGGTCGTTAATTTTCCATTGCATTTCCCCCATATAGTTGTATGCCTTTGCTTTATTAATGGTATCGTCCGGATTATCTATGTAACGGGTAAACATTATAAAGGCGGAATCATATTTTTTATAGAAGTATAAATAATACCCATGATCGAAATCAGTGTATTTATTAGTTTTTTTATGCGATTGACTGTTGCAGCCAAACAACGCAACAAAAATTGCAGGCAGTAATAAATGATTGGATAATTTCAAGGTTTGTTTTTCTTAAAAGTAAAAAAAGAAAGGCAGAGATTTCTCTGCCTTTCTACTAAAGGATCATTTTCTAAGGTTGCGGAGGCGGTGGTGGAGGCGGAACAGGTGGTTTCGGAAGACCTCCTGTTTCACCACCCGTTTCATTATTGGTGGTAACAACTGTGCCATGTGAGTAAGGGCAGTCTCCATGATTTTGGAGCGTATGATTTGGGTTGGGGCATACGAATAGCCCTAACACCATGATTATGATTATCATTTTTTAGTTATTTAGTTTGTTTGAAAAAATTGCCCGCAGCAGGTAGCGACCCTGCCGGAGACTGTTTTGTAAGAAGCGCTTCTTACGGTGGGAAGGAAGTGATCGGATCGCAGTGCTGGCAGCAACTTCCCGGCTGACTAACCTTGCTGCGATCTTTTCACCCAGCAGATCAGCCGGCTTGTGGTAACACTTACCTGCTGATCACATTGCAAACATACCATCGGCTGAAAGCCTTATCAGAATT
>CAYOLS010000056.1:0-16209 GCA_964404845.1 uncultured Ferruginibacter sp.
CCGTTGTAACACATTCGACAAGCTCAGTGTGACAAGAAGCGAAATGCTCATTTTACAAAAAAACTAAGCTTGATTTTATAGGAGGTTTCTTGTTTTAAGAGAAATGTCAGGCTGAGCTTGTCGAAGCCGGTGTTAAATGGGCTGCATCCGTTGTAACACATTCGACAAGCTCAGTGTGACAAGAATAATTCATCCTGAAACGTTCATTTATCAGGCCTATTCCATACATTACCAATATCCTGCATACTTCGGCCACAAAATATTGCAAAAAAGGACAGGCGTTGACGGTTCAGGGGCAAACATCATTATATTTGCCCACTTATAACTAACATCGTATGAGCTTTAAAAGAATCAACAACATTACAGGCTGGATTATATGTCTTATTGCCTGTGCAGTGTATATTATGACCATGGAAGCAACCGGCAGTCTCTGGGATTGCGGCGAGTTTCTTTCCAGTGCTTACAAATTACAGATACCGCATCCACCGGGAGCGCCGCTGTTTGTATTGATCGCACGCATATTCATGATTCCTTTCGGGCCTGAAGATGCAGCAACCGGTGGTAACTTGATGAGTGCATTGGCCAGTGGTTTCACCATCCTCTTCTTATTCTGGAGCATCACACATTTTGCACGTAAGATCGTTCGCAGGGACAACCCTGAGCTTAGCAGCGGCAATATCGTCGGCATCATGGCCGCAGGTGTGGTAGGTGCTTTGGCTTATACTTTTTCTGATTCATTCTGGTACAGCGCTGTGGAAGGTGAGGTATACGCATTGTCTTCTTTCTTTACTGCCGTAGTATTCTGGGCCATGCTTAAATGGGACCAGGCAGTGGAAGAAGAACAGGAACAAGGTATCCATGGACATTTTACAAGGGCAGACAGGTGGCTCATACTCATCTTCTACCTGATGGGCCTTTCTATCGGCGTTCACTTACTCAACTTATTGACCATTCCTGCCATCGTTGTTATTTATTATTACAGGAGATACAAAGCGACCAACTGGGGTACTTTCTGGGCATTCCTGATTGGTTGTGTGATCACCGGTGTTATTCAAAAAGCTGTTATCCAATGGATCATACAAGGCGCAGGCAATATGGATATTTTCTTTGTGAATAGTCTTAGCATGCCTTTCTTCTCCGGTTTTGCATTCTTCTTTATACTGATGGGCCTTATTGTTTTCTTTGGCCTTCGCATTGCAAAAAAGAACAACTGGAATTTCTTAAAGCTCGGCCTGTGGAGTTTCACTTTCATGCTGGTGGGTTATTCAACTTACCTCACTACCATGATCCGCAGTAATGCGGATACCTCTGTTGATATGTTCAATGTAGATAATCCTGTAAACCTTGTAGGTTACCTGGGTCGTGAACAATATGGCGACTGGCCTATTTTATACGGGCAGGATTTTACTGCCGAAATACAGGATGTGGATGTAAAACCTACTTATGTAAAATCCAATGGCAAATATGAAAAGAATGGCCGCAAGGTTTCTTATAAATATGCTGCGGGAGACAAACACTTCTTCCCTCGTATGTGGGACCAGAGCAACGACCAGGGTCACGCAGATTATTATGCTTCCTGGGCGGGCATAGGCAAAGACCAGCAGGGGAACTGGGAACGTAAACCAACTGTTGGAGAGAATTTCAAATTCTTCTTCTCTTACCAGGTGAACTGGATGTACTGGAGATATTTCATGTGGAATTTTGCCGGTAAACAAAATGATATACAAGGGGTGAACATGGGTAATGTAAGAGACGGTAACTGGAAAACAGGTATCGGCTTCTTTGATAAAATGCGCCTGGGCGATCAGAACAGGTTGCCTGATACACTTAAAAATAACAAAGCCAACAACAGCTATTATGCACTCCCGCTTATCTTAGGTTTGATGGGTCTTTTCTACCAGATCAGGAAAGACGGTAGAGATGCATTGGTTGTAGGCTTGCTCTTCTTCTTTACAGGTCTTGCCATTGTGTTGTATCTCAACCAGGCAGGTAACCAGCCCCGTGAAAGGGACTATGCATTTGTGGGTTCCTTCTATGCTTTTGCATTCTGGATAGGCCTCGGCGTTTTATATGTCCGGGAACTGCTCAGTCCGGCAGTGAAGAACCTGAAGAATGCAGGTTTCATAGCAGGCGCTATCTGCCTGTTGCTGGTTCCGTTCATCATGGGTAAAGAAGGTTGGGATGATCATGACCGTAGCAAAAAGAAACTGGCCAGCGATCTTGCAAAAGATTACCTGAACAGTTGTGCGCCTAATGCCATCCTTATTTCATTTGGCGATAACGATACTTACCCATTATGGTATGCACAGGAAGTGGAAGGCATCAGGCCCGATATCAGGGTGATCAACAGCAGCCTGTTGGGTACCGACTGGTACATCAACCAGCTCAGGTATAAAGTAAATGAAAGCGCTCCGATCGATCCGTTGTGGACAGCTGCGCAGATCGAAGGATCGAACAGGGATATTATTTACAATGCTCCAAAAGCCGGCGTTGATCCCAACCAGTTCATGGATTTATATACCATGATGAAAGACTGGGCAGGCAGCGATGATCCTTCTAAAACAGAAATGGGCCGTGATGGAAGCACATTGAATATATATCCAACCAAAAGGGTAAACATTCCTGTTGACCTTAACCTGGTGAAACAAAATGGTACAGTGAATGCTAACGATTCTGTATTAAGCAATGTGATGTTTGAAATACCTAAAAATGTATTGTATAAAAATGATGCGGCTATTCTCAACATTATTGCTGCCAACAAATGGAAACGCCCGATCTACTTTACTTCTCCTTACGGTGAACTAGGATTTGGCAATTATCTCCGCCAGGATGGTCTCACCTATCGCCTGGTACCTGTTGCCAACAGCGACGTGAACGAAGACTGGATCAAAGAAGTGCTGATGAAGAAATTTGCTTTCGGCAGCGCAGATATCAAAGGTGTTTATTTTGATGAAGAGAACAGGAGGCATTTAAATTCTATCCGTCTCGCTTATGCACAGGCAGGTATGAACTTTGCCGCTGCGGGCAGGAATGAAGAAGCAAGGCAAATGCTGAACAAAGCAGATAAAATGATGCTGGAATCAAATATTCCTTATGGCATGCCAAGCCGTAACCAGCAGCACAACCAGATCGCTTTGCAGTTTGCTTATGCTGCTTACCGTTCAGGAGATACCACCCTTGGTTCAAAAGTTAGCACTGCGCTGAAAAAAGATATGGAGCAGCAAAAAGCTTACTACGAAAGCCTTAGCGAAAACAAACGCTACCAGCTGAGCATGGAAGAAGAAAGGAACGATAACCTTTTAAGAGCCCTGATGAGCCTGGAAGCAGAATTTAAGAACAAACCATTGGTAAATCCTGAAACTGGTGGAGGCACGATACAAACAGTACCACCTGCCGACACTCAAAGGAAATAATGATTTTTGAATTAGTAAAAGCCTGTAGTTAACCTGCAGGCTTTTTTATTTAACATTCGGCGTTGCCGGAAAGGAATAATTGTTTCGTAAATTACATGTTTAAACACCGTTTTGATGAGTGATGAGTGATGAGTGATGAGTGATGAGTGATGAGTGATGAGTGATGAGTGATAAGATGAGTATCACCCTTTGAAACCCCTGGAACCTTGAACTTTTGAACTTTAAACTTCCAACCTATGCTTGGTTTTAACTTCTCCAAATATGATCCTTCCGAAAATGCGCCATCAAAATTTGACCAGTTGCTGGACCTGTTCATGCAATTGCTCACTTATACCAGTGGTGATTTTAATGAGGCAATGAAATGGCTGAATGAACTGGATAAAGAATATAAACTGACAGATGACGATTATGGTATCGGTGATTTTCTGGAAGACCTGAAGAACAAAGGTTATATTAATGAAGATACACAGGATGATTCCCTGAAAATATCACCCAAAACAGAACAGGGCATCCGCAAAAAAAGCCTGGAAGAAATTTTCGGTAAGCTGAAAAAGACCAAGCAGGGCAATCACCATACATTCAAGCCAGGCGGTGGGGATGAGATCAACCCCGAGACAAGACCTTTCAGGTTTGGCGATACCATGGAGCAGATCGATTTTACCAACAGCATCCGCAATGCGCAGATCAATCATGGTATCGACAGTTTCCGTATGCAGGAAGATGACCTGGAGATAAGGGAAACAGATTTCAAAGCCCAAACATCTACTGTGCTGATGATCGACATCTCTCACTCTATGATATTGTATGGCGAAGACCGCATCACGCCGGCAAAAAAAGTAGCCATGGCATTGAGCGAGCTTATCAAAACAAAATACCCTAAAGACACACTGGATATTGTTGTGTTTGGTAATGATGCTTGGACGATCGAGATAAAAGACCTTCCCTATTTGCAGGTAGGTCCCTTCCATACCAATACGGTGGCAGGACTTGAATTGGCCATGGATATTTTGCGAAGGCGCAGGAATCCCAACAAACAGATATTCATGATCACCGACGGCAAACCAACATGTCTTAAAATTGGTAACAGGTATTACAAGAACAGCTTTGGTGCAGACAGGAAAATTTTGAACCGCTGTATGAACCTTGCTACGCAATGCAAAAAGCTAAAGATCCCGATCACAACGTTCATGATCGCCAGTGATCCTTACCTGCAACGCTTTGTACAGGAATTTACAGAAACGAATAACGGCAAAGCATTTTTTGCATCGCTGGACAAACTCGGTGCATTTATTTTTAAAGACTTTGAAAGCGGAAGAAGCAAAACGGTTTTTTAAATTTTGCCGGGAAGGCGTAAAGGCGGGAAGTTTTAAATTTACAGCGATTGTTATCCGTAAACATTTAAAACAATTAATCATGTACACCCTAAATGAAAGAGAAGAATTTCTCTGTAAAGAGATCATTGATTGTGCTTATACTGTCCACAGGAAATTAGGGCCTGGACTTTTGGAGAAGATTTATGTAACATGTTTTTGCTATGAGTTAACCAAAAGAGATATCCCTTTTCAAAGACAGGCTTAGCTGCCTATCAGTTACGATGAGATGATTTTTGATGAAGGCTTGGTTATTGATGTATTGGTAGATAATAGGATCATTTGTGAACTGAAAGCGCAAACTTTAAATACTATATGGCAGGCCCAGGTACTGAGCCATTTAAAACTCTCGAACCTTCATGTTGGGTTCCTGATAAATTTCAATAATACACTACTAAAAGATGGGATAAGGAGATATTGCATTTAACGTCTTCCCGACTTCCCGGCTAAAATAAATATGACAACAAAAGCAACAACACTAGGCGAATTAAAAAAGAGCGGCTACCAGCCCATCTCTATTAAAGATGAAATAAGAAACAACCTCATTAAAAAGATCACAGCAAAACAAGAACCTTTCCCCGGCATTGTCGGCTATGAAGACACTGTGATCCCTGATACCGAAAGAGCATTGCTAAGCAGGCACAATATCCTCTTCCTCGGTTTGAGAGGACAGGCAAAAACAAGAATGGCGAGGCAGATGACAGCGCTATTGGATGAATACATTCCTGTTGTTGCCGGCAGCGAGATCAATGATGACCCGTTAAATCCTATTTCCCGGTATGCGGTTGATCTTATAGCGGCCAAAGGAGACGATACACCGATCGAATGGTTACACCGCAGCAAACGTTATGGCGAAAAGCTCGCCACTCCGGATGTAAGCGTAGCTGATCTTATCGGCGATATCGACCCCATTAAAGCAGCCAATCTGAAACTGAGCTTTGCAGATGAAAATGTATTGCACTACGGCATCATTCCAAGAAGCAACCGCTGCATTTTTGTAATAAATGAATTGCCCGACCTTCAGGCAAGGATACAGGTTTCTTTGTTCAATATCCTGGAAGAAGGCGATCTGCAGATACGTGGCTTTAAGCTGCGTTTGCCGCTCGATGTTATGTTTGTTTTTACTGCTAACCCCGAAGACTATACCAACAGGGGCAGCATTGTAACACCGTTAAAAGACAGGATAGAAAGCCAGATACTCACCCATTACCCCAAAACACTGGAAACAGCATTGAGCATTACCGAGCAGGAAGCCAATATCATGGATGCCCAGAAAGATAAAGTGGTAGTAAGCGACCTCATAAAAAGACTGATAGAACAGGTGGCATTTGAAGCAAGAGAAAGTGAACTGGTAGATAAAAAAAGCGGTGTGAGCGCAAGGCTTACCATTGCGGCTTTTGAAAATGCAGTAAGTGCTGCGGAAAGAAGGGCGATCATTAATAACGAACCATCCACACAGGTTTGGCTGAGTGATCTTACCGGCATTATTCCATCTATCACCGGGAAAATTGAGCTGGTATATGAAGGAGAACAGGAAGGGCCTTACCAGGTAGCGCTTAATTTAGTGGAGCGGGCCATCCGCACCCAGTTCATACAATATTTTCCTGACCCGGAATCTTTTAAGAAAAGAAAAACAGGTCCTGCAAAAGCAGAAGAGAATCCTTACAAGGCAGTGATCAATTGGTTTGATGCAGGCAACAGCCTTAATTTATTTTTAAACATAAAGGATGAAGCCAAGATCCAGTCGTTGTATAAAGTAAGCGGGCTGCATGCGCTGATAAAAAAATATTACAACAATGACAATGAAAAAGAAGTTGCCCTGTTAATGGAACTCGTACTGCATGGCTTATCAGCCTACTCTATGATCAGTAAAAAAGTTATAGATGGGAAGATAGAATTTAAAGACCTGATGGGAAGTATGCTCAATATTGGCAGCCAGCAATTTGATGAAGAAGATTTTAATGAAGAGGATTATAATTAGTTTTTTAACCGCAAAGAACGCAGAGGTTTTGCGCAGAGGGTGCAAAGGCTTGGCGGGCTTTGCGGTTTTTCTTTGCGCCTTTGCGGTTAAACAATATTCACTTCCCGCTGTAATGCAACACCAAACTTTTCTTTTACAGATGCAATAATCTCATTGCTTAAATTGTATATCTCCTCCCCTTTTGCATTTCCATAGTTAACTAAAACAAGTGCCTGCTTACTATGACAGCCGGCATCACCCTTCCTGTACCCCTTCCAACCACATTGTTCTATGAGCCAGCCCGCGGCCAGCTTTGTTTTGCCATTGTGAAGATCGTATCCAACGATAGCAGGGAATTGTTCCTTTAATTGTACAAACTGTTCATTGCCTATCTCGGGGTTTTTAAAAAAGCTACCTGCATTTCCTATCTCTGCCGGGTCGGGCAATTTGCTTCTTCTTATGTTTATCACCGCTTCGCTGATATTAGCGATGCTCAGGTCTATTACACCCATCGTTTCCAACTCCTGTGTAATAGCGCCATAAGAGATATTGAAAGAAGGTTTTTTATTTAACCTGTATGTCACAGAAGTAATTACAAACTGCCCTTTGTATTTTCCTTTAAAAACACTTTCCCTGTAACCAAATTCGCAGTCCTGCAAATTAAAGGTTATGATCTTTTTATCATCGAGATGAAATGCTTCCAGCGAATGAAATACATCTTTTATTTCCACGCCATAAGCACCGATATTTTGCATAGGGCTTGCACCCACATTACCCGGTATTAAAGAGAGGTTTTCAACACCTGCCAGGTTTTTCTGGATACAATATTGTACAAAGCGATGCCAGTTCTCCCCTGCGCCTGCCTTTAAATAAACATGCTCAGCATCTTCCTTTACCAGCTCAATGCCTTTTAATTCATTTTTTAAAACAAGACCGTCAAAGTTTTGGGTGAAGAGGATATTGCTGCCGCCGCCGAGGATTAAAGTTGAAAATTGAGAATTGAGAGTTGAAAATTGACCAGGTGCGAAATATTCTTCCAGTTCGGCAACTGAACCAAACCGGGCAAAATATTTTGCATACGATTCAATACCGAATGTATTGTAAGGTTTTAAAGAAAAATCCTGCTCAATATTCATTCAATTATTTATTATTTGTTACTAATTCGCATCTACATCTGCCACCACATTTACCGTTTTATACAGCTTTTCGCTCAACAGCAGGTCAATATGATTGCGGATCACTTTTTTATACTTCAGGCTCATGCCCGGTTCCTTGGGCAATTTAAGCATGATCTCCATCAGGTACATATTCCTTAACCTGCCGATCACCGGTGCTGCCGGCCCTACCACAAGGTCATTAAGGTCCTGCCGCAGCAAAGCAGCCAGCTTTTCAGCCGCAGCATTTACAATGTCTTTGTCTTTATGCTTTAAAGTAAGCACTACTACCCTGCTGAATGGCGGATAAAAAAACTCTTTTCTGCCTGCAATTTCGAAATGATAAAATTTATCATAGTCGTGCTGTTGCACCAATTGCAATACCGGGTGTTGCACATTCATAGCCTGTATCATCACTTTCCCCTGTTCATGTTTTCTACCGGCACGACCGCTTACCTGTTCCATCAGTTGAAAGGCCCGTTCATTCACCCTGAAATCTGCGAAGCTTAACAAGCCATCCGCATCCAATATGCCTACCAGGCTTACTTTTTCAAAATCGAGTCCCTTTACCACCATTTGTGTTCCTACGAGCACATCAATGCGATGCTGCTCAAACAAATGGATCAAATTATCATGCGCTGTTTTGCCTCTCACACTATCCACATCCATACGGGCTATCCTACTTTTTGGAAAATCTTCTTCCAGTTGTTCTTCAATTTTTTCAGTGCCGAAATTTTTCTCCAGCCAGTTATTGCTGCCACAGGCCGGACAAGCCACCAGTTTAGGATAGGTACTGCCACAATAATGGCAATGCAGTTTATTGCTGTACTTGTGCAAAGTCAATGATACATCGCAATGCGTGCACTGCGGAATATAGCCGCATGAACTGCATATTAAATAAGGATTATACCCTCTCCTGTTTTGAAACAATATCACCTGCCTGTCATTCTCAAAAGCCTGTTCCATGGCCTGCTTCAGCTGCGGGCTGATCATTACCTTTCCTTTTTGCGCTACCTGCCTTGTATTGATTATTTCAATAGCGGGCAATTGAAGGCCGCCGTATCTTTCATCTAAAAATACCAGCCCGTATTTTTTCTGCTGCGCATTAAAATAACTTTCCAGTGAAGGCGTAGCACTGCCGAGCAAGACCTTTGCGCCAAACAGCGAAGCATAATAGATCGCTACGTCTCTTGCATTGTACCTTGGTGCAGGGTCCTGTTGCTTATAAGATGCATCATGTTCTTCATCTACTATGATCAATCCAAGCTCTTTAAAAGGCAGCAGCAAAGCGCTGCGTGCGCCCAGTACGATCTTCACTTCACCGGTTCTTATCTTATTCCAGAGTTCAATCCTTTCATGATTGTTGAACTTGGAATGATAGATAGCAATATTACCACCGAAATGTTTCTGCAACCTCCGGATCACCTGTGCGGTCAGTGCAATTTCCGGCAACAGGTAAAGCACCTGTTTTCCCAACTGAAAATGCTCTTCTATGAGCCTGATGTATAATTGTGTCTTACCACTACCGGTAACACCATGCAGCAGGCAAACATTTTTATCCCTAAAATGTTGTCTTATACCACCCAGGCATTGCTGCTGTTTAGGGCTTAGTTCAAAATCTATATGCACATTTTTCGGCAATGACCGTATTCGGTCAACCGCTCTTTTTTCCACCAGTAAAATTCCTTTTTCTAACAGGCCTTTTAAT
The DNA here is from genome assembly GCA_964404845.1 of uncultured Ferruginibacter sp. Classification (GTDB taxonomy): domain Bacteria; phylum Bacteroidota; class Bacteroidia; order Chitinophagales; family Chitinophagaceae; genus Ferruginibacter. Next base: position 9,606 of record CAYOLS010000056.1, read on the forward strand.
TGCGCTGCTGTAGCGCCGGACTTTTTCAGCAATGCCGGCTGTGTTACTTCGCCTTCCGTTTTTTGCAGGTGCAAGAAGCCGAGCAGCAGTTCCATTTGCCGGGGCGCTCCCTTCCATTCGTTCAGTATGTTGCTCAATGCATCTTCGGAAGCATATTGCGGGTGAAGCAGCACATAATTTTCTTTTTTGACCTTGTAGCGTTCACTTAGCTCTTCCCAGATAAAACAAACATTTTTATCAATGAGTTTTTTGATAACAGGATATACATGCGTTACATCCAGTATCTGCTGCACTTCGGTAAGCTGCAATTGTTTCTTTAGCAACAATGCTTCAGCCACCACAAATTCATCATCGCTTAAATAAGAGAAGTCATCTCCTGCTTCTTCATTGTATATCAAAACGGTCTCGCTGCTTAGCTTAAAGTTTGCGGGCAAAGCAGCAGCCATCACTTCTCCTTCAGAACACATATAATATTGGCTGATCCATTCCCACAATTGCAATTGTTGTTCATACAGCAAGGGTGCATCGTCCAATATATTTAAAATAAGCCTGGTTGGGTAAGCGGGCTTTTGCTGGGTAACATCTTTAATGATACCACTGTATTTTTTATTTTTATTCTGCCCGAAAACAACTTCCGCACGACAACCGGGAATGGCTTTATCAAGCAAATGTGCCGGTATACCATAGGTGTATACCAGCGGCACCGCCAGCGGCAATATCACATGCGCCCAGTGCGTAACTTCTGTATCATTAAACAATATGCCTTCGCCTGTTGTCATCTTATTGTATCCATGAAGCCTTGTACCTTATCAATGCGGCTTCCATTATGTTATAAACTTTTTGTTTCAGCGCAGCTGTATCAGTACCTTTCAATCCTTCCACTTTTATTTCCTCCAGGTAAACGGCCCTTGACTTACCGGGTGTAAGAGAAAATATACTTTTATAATGAAGCCTGTTGTAGGCATCCAAAAAGATCACGGGTTTGATCGGCGTCTGCGTTTCAATAGCGATCTTAAAAGCACCATCGTAAAATTCTTCCAGCGGCTGATGTCCCATATTGAATGTTCCTTCCGGGGCTATTACCACGGAAATATTTTTGCGGATGATGGATTTGAGCGTCATTACACTTTTGGCCCTGTGAGCAGCATCACTCCTGTCAACCGTAACCACCGCATTCTTATAAATGAAACCAAAGATGGGAACTTTTGTCATTTCAGCCTTGCCCAGCACCCTTATATGCTGGTGGCGGAAAGCTGCCATCAGTATGGGAATGTCCATGTAAGAGATATGGTTGAACACAAAAATGCAGGGATGTGATGGATCATGCGGGGATTCATATATGTTTTTGTGGCGGATGCCCCAGAACAGCAGGCAGGTATCTGCCCAGAACCTGCATAATATATATATGATATTGCCGCCCGTTACCCGGCCAAAGAAAGACGCAATGATAATGAAGGGAAAAATGAGGAACATTACCAGCAGGAAGACTGCAAAAGCATATATACTGAAAATAACACCTATGACCCTTGAAAAAAGCTGCATAAATATGCACGAATATATAATTATTATAGGGCGAAACCATAAATAGCTGTAAAACCGGGGTGGGGCCGGAATGAAGCCGGGACTACTAAAACAAGTATGAAAATCAACAATTTATACTTTTGCCATCCTTTCCCTGGCCGAAATTCTCCAAAAGGCTAAAAAACTTTGGAAAAGCACTTATAAATTAAGGATAAACCCTTACCTTTGCCGTCCTAAATTCGGGAAGTTATGTTAGCAGTAGTAAAAATCGCAGGTCAGCAATTTACAGTAAAAGCAGGAGATAGCTTATACGTTCCGCATATTGCGGGTAAAGCAGGAGATTCAGTTGAATTCTCTGATGTATTGTTCACTTCAAACGGAGGTTCTGTTGTAAGTGGTACAGATGTAAAAGCAGTTGTAAAAGCTGAGATCGTAAATGACCTCGTTAAAGGCGATAAAGTGATCGCTTTTAAAATGAAAAGAAGAAAAGGTTTCCGTAAAAAGCACGGTCACCGTACGCAGTATACTCAAATAAAAGTAACTGCAATCGCTTAGTAAATTTTGAATGGACGTTCAAAATTCTAAATTCTAAAAAAGTAAAACAATGGCACACAAAAAAGGTGAAGGTTCCGTAAAGAACGGCCGTGATTCACAAAGCAAAAGATTAGGTGTAAAAATATTTGGTGGCCAGGCTGCAGAAGCTGGTAACATCATTCTTCGTCAGCGTGGTACTGAATACCATCCTGGTAAAAATGTAGGTGTTGGAAGAGACTTTACCATCTTTGCATTAACTGATGGTGTAGTTGAATTCAGGAAATCAAAAGGCGATAAAACTTTTGTTTCTGTTGTTGCTGTAGAAGCGACAGCTTAAGTTTTTTTAATATTTTTTTTGGTAGTTTCAAAATAGTATTTATTTTTAAGTATTATTTACTAACCAATTAAATTTTAAAAAAATGGCAACTGCAAAAAAAGCTGCAAAAAAAGCTGCTCCTAAAAAGGCTGCTGCAAAGAAAGCTGCTCCTAAAAAAGCTGCTAAAAAGGCCGCTCCTAAAAAAGCTGCTCCTAAAAAAGCCGCTAAAAAAGCTGCTCCTAAAAAAGCTGCTAAAAAAGCCGCTCCTAAAAAAGCCGCTAAAAAGAAGTAAGCTTTTTTTAAAAAAGAATACTATTCAAAAGCCCCTGATTTATCGGGGGCTTTTTCTTTATAACCCGCTCCCCTGTTGAATTTTAGCACACACTGCATTTGCAATGTATTCACCCGTCTGCAAAACCACTTACAAATTGCCTTAGCTGCATTCTGAAAAAAATATGCTGTACTTTTATGGCATGGACAACTACCAGATAGCAGATATATTTTCTCTTCTTTCCAAATTAATGGACATACATGGTGAGAATAGTTTCAAATCAAAATCGTATGCATCAGCAGCATTTGCAATTGAAAAATTACCTGTTCAGTTAAGCGAAACGCCGCCCGAAAAAATTGCCGGCATCAAAGGCATCGGTTCCTCTTCCGCCCAAAAGATCATAGAAATCCTCGAAACCGGGCAATTAAAAGCCCTGGAAGAAATAATTTTAACAACTCCCCCGGGCGTGATAGAAATGCTAAGTATCAAGGGCATTGGTCCGAAAAAAATAAATACCATCTGGAAAGAAATGGAACTTGAAACTGTTGGTGAACTTTTGTATGCATGCAAAGAGAACAGGTTGAAATTGTACAAAGGTTTCGGAGAAAAAACACAACAGAATGTAATTGATACTATCGAGTTTTATTTTAAGAACAAGGGTAGCTTTTTATATGCGCAGGTAGAACCAGTAGTGCCGGTTATAGAAGCCTACCTGCAGAAAATATTTGCAGGAAAAAAAGTAGCTGTTACTGGTGAGTATAAAAGGCAACTGGAAGTGATCAACGAGCTGGCATTTATCGTGGATGAAGATATTGCCGCTATTGAAAAAAACATTCTTTCGGCAGAAGGATTGGAACTGGAACAAAGAAATGAACAAGACATTTTGCTGAAAAGCAGCACAGGTGTTAAAGTGAGGATATATTCAGCAACTGCGGATGATTTTATAACAAAGCTGGTGCAAACTTCTTCCTCTGCCGAATTCCTGGAAGCATTTTATGCAAAACATCCTTCGCATAAAGGAACAGCTATTGCTTCGGAAGCAGCTTATTTTAGTTCTGCCGGCCTTCCTTTGATCGATCCCTGCCTGCGGGAGTCGGCGGAAGTGCTGGATAAAGCTACAGGCGGCAACTGGCCATCTATCATACAACCATCTGATATTAAAGGTATTATTCACTGCCATAGCAATTGGAGCGATGGTAGTAATACCATTGAAGAAATGGCCAACGCTGCCATAAAACTGGGCCTGGAATACCTGGTGATCAGCGATCATAGCAAAACGGCTTTTTATGCCCAGGGCCTGTACGAAGACAAACTGGTAGAACAGCACAAATACATTGATGAGCTGAATGCGAAACTGCATCCCTTTAAAATATTCAAAAGTATTGAGAGTGATATTTTAAATGACGGTAACCTTGACTATGCTCCTGAAGTACTGGCAAGCTTTGATATGGTGATCGCATCCATTCACAGCAATTTAAAAATGACGGAAGAGAAAGCGATGATGCGTTTGCTGCGGGCCATCGAAAATCCTTATACTACGATCTTAGGCCATATGACGGGCAGGTTATTACTTAGTCGTCCCGGCTATCCCGTTGATCATGATAAGATCATTGATGCCTGCGCTGCCAATAATGTAACGATCGAATTGAATGCACATCCCAACAGGTTGGATATGGACTGGCGTTACATTGAAAAAGCACTGGCAAAAAATGTAATGATCTCAATAGATCCCGATTCACACAGCACAGATGGTTTAACTGATACAAGATACGGTGTGCTTGTTGCACAAAAAGCTATGCTGACAAAGGAGCAAAACCTCAGCAGCTTCAGCCTCGCAGAAATGGAAAAATTTATCGCAGAAAGAAAAAAGCTGAAAAATATTTAAGAAGCCGGCTTGTCCAACACCGGTAGTGATACATAGAAGCTGCTGCCTTCGCCTTCAAGCGTTTCAAACCAGATGCTGCCGTTGGCCTGTTCTACAATACGTTTGCTCATTGCTAAACCTAAACCTGTACCGGAAGTTTTGGTAGTAAAATTAGGCGCAAATATTTTTGACTGCACAGCTTCATTAATGCCCTCACCATTATCGGTGATCTTTAGCAGCACATGATCGCCTTTTAATAATTCTTCTACCTCTATCTTTGGTTTCCTGTTGTCGGGCACTGCCTGTATAGCATTTAAAATAAGGTTGGTGAAAAGGCGGTTGATATGCGTTTTATCTGCATAAACAATCACAGGCTGTTGCTCCAGCTTCCAGCTAATACTCAGTTCTTCATTGGAATCATAGAGTTGCCTGATGGATTCCAGCGACTCATTGAGATCAAATTCCGTTTTATCTGCTTTCTCAATATTGGCAAACTGGCTGAACTCACTGGCAATTTTACTCAGGTGATCGATCTGCTCTACCAATGTATTAGCTACTTTAGTTGTAAGCTCTTTTACATCCGGTGCATTGGTTTCAATAGATCGTTGCAGGAACTGCATGCTCAACTTCATGGGTGTAAGCGGGTTCTTGATCTCATGCGCTACCTGCTTGGCCATTTCTCTCCATGCACCTTCCCTTTCGGTTTTTGCAAGCGCTGCAGCACTTTCATCCAGCTTGCTTACCATTTTATTGTATTCTTCTACAAGGCTGCCGATCTCATCGTTCCTGTTCCATTCTATCGCTTCGTTGTGCGTACCCAGGTTGATCATTTTCATCTTCTCACCTATCACCGCAAATGAGTGCGTAATGCGGGTTGCAATGAACAGCGCTACGATACCTGCAATAAGAAAGATAAATGCATTGAGGTTAATGATGGTAACAAGGAAATTGGCTATCTCCTGTTGCAGGTTGCTTTGCGATGTAAAATAAGGGATATTTAAATAAGCATAGGTATTGCCAACCGCATCATTCACAGGCACATAGCTGCTTAAGAATTTCAGGTTGCCGATATGTTCTTTTTGAAAATACTGTACTTCTTTCTGCGCATTCAGGTGCAGGTAAGCCATTGGTTCCATCTTGGTGCTTACAATGCCCTGTATGTAAGGATAAGGTACAGATGATAATTTGAGGTCGCCATTCAGGTCATAGATATTTACATCCACGCCATGTATATCAGCAATATTCAGCAGGTTTTTTTCTACCGCCTGCTGTCCTGTTTTATCAATATAATTCAATGAATCTGTGAGTTGCCAGCCATTTCGAAGCGAGCTGCTCACCTGCGTCTTCATGATCTGGATCGTACGGCTTAGTTTGTCCCGGTTATTATTTTCATACCTGTTTACAAAGAACAGGATCGTTGCCGTACCGATCACAAGAAAAGATGCGGCACTGATGAATATGATAACGCCATGTATCTGGTTCCGGATGGTAAGTTGCCAGTACGTTCTGAGTTTCTGTGGATTGAAACGGGAGCTGATAAATACAGATATCAGCCAGAATACGGCAGTCATTAATAAAAAGGAACAGAAAAGGTAGGAGAACAACGTAATGGATTCAATAAATACCCTGTTCTCTTTTACGATCACTATAAACTTATCACCGCCTGCATTGTACCAAAGCTCATCATGATCGTAATGCTGTTTATGGAAATATTGTCTTCCATGAAACGGGTTGCCTGATAAAGTAGTAGCAAAAGGGTAATCGTTGTGGCTGCTGATGAGCTTACCCTTATCATAAATAGCAAAAGAATACAAAGCAGAATTTTCAATAGCTTTTTGCTTGCCCTTGCCAAACAGCTCGGGATAGAGCATTTCGTTCTTGACCTTTTTAGGCGTAACAAGAATAAAGATTGTTCCCAGCGGGTTGCCCGCTGTATCTGCAATGTTTTTCCTGCTTATATAACTGAACCTGTCGTAAGACTCATCATAATAATATAGTCCCTGGATATTCGTAGGCAAGGCCTGTGAATTGATGATGGTATTAAGCTGGTTATACGTGAACCGGCCTACATTAAAAAGTGGGTTGCCGTTGCTGTCAA
>CAYOLS010000057.1:0-16184 GCA_964404845.1 uncultured Ferruginibacter sp.
TTGTACCACGTACGGGATTCGAACCCGTGATTCCTCCGTGAAAGGGAGGCGTCTTAACCCCTTGACCAACGCGGCGTTCCGTTTAAAGGACGGCAAAGATAACAATCAACAGTTTTAACGCCAAAACTTTTTGAAAAAAAATTTAAAAAGATTCAAAAGTTCAATGGCTCAAAAGTTTAAGGTTAAGTAACAAGGCAAATATGAACTTTAAACTGCTGAACTTTGAACTTTTGAACCTTGATATGAGATAACTTTAAGCGAAAATATTTTTAATATATGGCAATACAATGGCAAGGCGTTTTTCCTGCGCTTACAACTAAGTTTACAGCGGACGATGAATTAGACCTCCCCCTTTTTGAAAAAAACCTGCAGGCGCAAATGGATGCGGGCGTACATGGCATCATACTCGGCGGCACTTTAGGCGAAGCAAGTGTGCTTACCGTAGCTGAAAAAGAAAAACTGGTAAAATTTGCAGTAGAAAAAACAGCCGGCAAAATTCCTGTTGTACTCAATATTGCAGAAGGTTCTACTTCAGAAGCCATTAAACAGGCTGCCCTGGCAAAACAATGGGGTGCCAAAGGACTGATGCTGCTCCCTCCTATGCGTTACAAGCCGGATCAAAGGGAAACAGTTGAATATTTTAAAAGCATTGCCAACAGCACCGACCTGCCGATCATGATCTACAATAATCCTGTGGATTATAAAACTGAAGTTACACTGGATATGTTTGCAGAACTGACCACCTGTGCCAACATTCAAGCCGTAAAAGAAAGCACAAGAGATACTACGAATGTAGTGCGCATGTTCAATCGCTTTGGCGATCGTTATAAGATCTTATGTGGCGTAGATACATTGGCCTTTGAGGAACTGTGCCTTGGTGCCGTAGGTTGGGTAGCAGGATTGGTTTGCGCTTTTCCAAAAGAAACCGTAGCCATCTATCAACTGGTGCAGCAGAAAAAATACGATGAAGCATTAAATATCTATCGCTGGTTCATGCCCTTGCTGGAGCTGGACATTCACCCCAAGCTGGTACAATACATTAAGCTGGCGGAAATGCAGGCAGGTATTGGGTCAGAATATGTAAGGGCTCCAAGACTTACATTGATAGGCGAAGAAAGAGCCGCTATTCTACAAATCATTAACGAAGGCATCAGCAAGAGGCCTTCCCTATAAAACAATTGTATGTTCAAAGATATCAGCATGGCTGCGCTGGAAACAGTGATGCAGCAGGCATGGGAAGCATTTCATCTGTACAGGAATATGTCTCTTCAAAAAAGAGCGGCTTTTATGAAAGCCATCGCAGTAGAACTGGAAGCATGCGGTGATGAACTGATCCACACTGCCATGGAAGAGACCAACCTCCCGGAAGCAAGACTGAGAGGTGAAAGAGCCCGTACCATTTTTCAACTGAACAGCTATGCGGATGCATGCGCCCGGGGCGAATGGATGGATGTTCGCATTGACACTGCGATCCCCAACAAAGTACCACCTAAACCAGACCTGAGAAAAATGGCCACCGCATTAGGGCCTGTTGTTGTTTTCGGCGCAAGCAATTTTCCTTTTGCTTACAGCACTGCCGGCGGCGATACTGCCTGCGCTTTGGCAGCAGGTTGTCCTGTTATTGTAAAAGCGCATCCTGCACACGCCAAAACCAGTGAAATGGTGGCCAACGCTATTTTAAAAGCTGTTGCCCATACGGGCATGCCGCAAGGCGTTTTTGCATATGTACATGGTGCTGCGCAAGCTATCGGCGAAGCGCTGGTAAAACACCCGCATACAAAAGCCGTGGGCTTTACCGGTTCTTATAATGGTGGTAAGCAATTATTCGATTGGGGTAACCAGCGCAAAGAACCTATCCCTGTTTTTGCAGAAATGGGAAGCGTAAATCCTGTTTTTTTATTGCCGGGAAAAATGGCAGCGGAAGCAGAGGCCGTGGCGAAAATGTATGCAGCATCTATTACACTCGGTGTGGGACAATTCTGTACCAACCCCGGCATCATCATCGGCATAAAAGGAAATGACCTGGATCGTTTCATCAACACTTTATCAGAAGAAATAAAGAATATTCCTGCGGCAAAAATGTTGCACCCCGGTATTGCTAAAAGTTTTGCAGCCAATAAAGAAAAAGCCATTTCAGCAGCAGGTGTAGCAACAATTGTTGAAGTTGATAACACTGATACTGAAAATTCTGCTGCGCCGGTGATCGCCAGCACCTCAGGAAAAAACTTTATAGCCAATCCACGTTTGCATGAAGAAGTGTTTGGCCCCTACTCTATTGTTGTACAATGTGATGATGTGAATGAAATGATCGCTGTTGCGCAACACCTGGAAGGGCAGCTGACAGCTACTTTAATGGCTACTGAAGATGATATTACTTCGAATACAGCATTAATAGAATCTGTAAAAAATATCTGCGGTCGTTTTATCATGAACAATGTGCCAACCGGTGTGGAGGTTTGCCTGAGCATGCACCACGGCGGACCTTTTCCTGCCACTACAGACAGCAGGTTTACCAGTGTAGGTGCTGATGGCATTAAAAGATTTGCGAGGCCGGTAGTTTATCAAAACTGGCCGGATGCTTTGTTGCCGGATGAACTGAAAGCAGGCAATCCACTGGGCATCTGGAGAACGGTGAATGATGTGCCGGGGAAAGATTAACCGTTGAGACGCTAAGGCGTTGGATTAAAAATTTCAATCAGATTTTTATTATGAAAATTTTCAGGCCCGGGCCGTCATGTCTTTTATGGATAATCATCATTACATTTCTTTGCTGCTTATTCCTTGTGATCTTATCTAAAACAGGCTTTATGGGTTGGGATTAGCCAGGCAAGGCTTATTTATTAATCAATGATGGGATTAGTTCTTCCTGCTTTTTAAAAGAGAATAGCAGGCTTATTCCCATTGAGATAAAGAAATAAACAAACAGCACATATTTAACAGCAACAGAATAAGCAGAAGCGCCGAACCAATCGCCGGTGTACAATATAATGCTGATGCCGGTAATAAATTTTGCGGCTTCCCATATCCAGGCATAGCGGCTGCCATCCATCATTTCGGTCAATGCATACACAAATAAGAACGCAAAAGCACCGTAAATAAAAATATTGGGCAAACCGATCGTTGCGATATTTCCAAACAGGTAGCTGATAAAAAGCAACAACATGATCAGCTGGAACCATGTCCACACCAAAAACGGTTTGGTAAATTGTGTATCGTATTTTTCAAAATCGTATACATCTTCAATTTTGTATACCGGATAATTTTCAGCAACATCTGCAGGCCTCCAACCCGTAGGCATAAACCATATCCTCAGCTTGTCTTTCCAGTTCTTTGTTCTCCACGCATCCTGTATCAATAACCACATATGCTGGAAATTTATTTTAACCGGGTTCCAGGTGCGAACAGGTCTTGTAACACCATATACCGGCGGCACGTCTTCCCTTTCTTCCTGGAATGTGCCAAACCATTTGTCCCAGAAAATAAATATCTGGCCATAATTTTTGTCCATGTACTCAGAGTTCATGGCATGATGTACTCTATGGTGAGATGGTGTAACGATGATCTTTTCAAGAAAACCCATTTTACCGATATGCTGTGTATGGTACCAGAACTGTGCGAACAGGTGAAGCGGTGCTACAATAGCGATCACTTTGGGATCGATGCCCAGCAAAGCTGCCGGCAATAAGAGGATCACAAATAATTTTACAAAAACCGAAACGCTCTGCCTTAATGCACAGGCCAGGTTAAACTCTTCGCTGCTATGGTGAATGATATGCGCATTCCAGAAAAAATTCACTTTATGATTGAGCGCATGCACTGCATAGCCTGCAAAATCAAGTACGATAAAAACAATTAAGTAAGTGTACCAGTAAGTACCGATATGTGTTAGGGCAATATTTTTCACCAGCCATTCGTAGCTGATAAGCGCCACGCTTAATCCCAGCACATCTTTTGTAACATTGGTAACACCGCTGCTGAGGCTGCTGATCATGTCCATGCTGCGCACCGTATCCTTTCCTTTGCGCCAGCCATACCATTTTTCAAATAATACCAGCAGGAGAAAAGCCGGCATAGCAATCAATAGAATTTTACCGTAGGCTTCCATAAATAATAATTCTCTCAAAATTAATTTAATATTCATCAATTTTGACACATCTAAATCTTAAAAAATGACCCATATTTTTTCCTGTATTGATGCCCATACCTGCGGAAATCCCGTACGCCTGGTAAAGGAAGGCGGGCCAACGCTTAACGGCATGAATATGAGCGAAAAGCGCCAGCACTTCCTCAAAGAATACGACTGGATACGCACCGGGCTTATGTTTGAGCCCCGTGGCCACGACATGATGAGCGGGAGTATTTTGTATCCACCGCATGATCCACAGAACGATGTGGCCGTGTTGTTCATAGAAACCAGCGGCTGCCTGCCTATGTGCGGGCATGGAACCATCGGCACCATTACCATTGCCATTGAAAAAAAACTGGTGATACCTAAAACGCCGGGCATTGTAAGGATGGAAGCCCCTGCAGGGCTGGTCATGATCTCTTATACAGAAGAAAATGGAAAAGTAAGATCCGTCAAACTCACGAATGTAGCGAGCTACCTGGCTGCTACAGAGCTGACCGTTGAAAGCCCGCAGCTGGGCGAGCTGGTAGTGGATGTCTCTTACGGTGGAAATTTTTATGCGATCGTTGATCCACAGAAAAACTTTAAAGGGCTGGAACATTATACTGCCGGTGAGCTGGTACAATTCAGCGGCATATTGCGCCAGCGCATTAATGAAAAATACGAGTTTGTCCACCCGCAGAATGATACCATCCGTGGGTGCAGTCATATTTTATGGACAGGAAAGACTTTGGATGCAACCTCTACTGCCCGGAATGCCGTCTTCTATGGTGACAAAGCCATTGACCCAGAAAATAAATATCTGGCCATAATTTTTGTCCATGTACTCAGAGTTCATGGCATGATGTACTCTATGGTGAGATGGTGTAACGATGATCTTTTCAAGAAAACCCATTTTACCGATATGCTGTGTATGGTACCAGAACTGTGCGAACAGGTGAAGCGGTGCTACAATAGCGATCACTTTGGGATCGATGCCCAGCAAAGCTGCCGGCAATAAGAGGATCACAAATAATTTTACAAAAACCGAAACGCTCTGCCTTAATGCACAGGCCAGGTTAAACTCTTCGCTGCTATGGTGAATGATATGCGCATTCCAGAAAAAATTCACTTTATGATTGAGCGCATGCACTGCATAGCCTGCAAAATCAAGTACGATAAAAACAATTAAGTAAGTGTACCAGTAAGTACCGATATGTGTTAGGGCAATATTTTTCACCAGCCATTCGTAGCTGATAAGCGCCACGCTTAATCCCAGCACATCTTTTGTAACATTGGTAACACCGCTGCTGAGGCTGCTGATCATGTCCATGCTGCGCACCGTATCCTTTCCTTTGCGCCAGCCATACCATTTTTCAAATAATACCAGCAGGAGAAAAGCCGGCATAGCAATCAATAGAATTTTACCGTAGGCTTCCATAAATAATAATTCTCTCAAAATTAATTTAATATTCATCAATTTTGACACATCTAAATCTTAAAAAATGACCCATATTTTTTCCTGTATTGATGCCCATACCTGCGGAAATCCCGTACGCCTGGTAAAGGAAGGCGGGCCAACGCTTAACGGCATGAATATGAGCGAAAAGCGCCAGCACTTCCTCAAAGAATACGACTGGATACGCACCGGGCTTATGTTTGAGCCCCGTGGCCACGACATGATGAGCGGGAGTATTTTGTATCCACCGCATGATCCACAGAACGATGTGGCCGTGTTGTTCATAGAAACCAGCGGCTGCCTGCCTATGTGCGGGCATGGAACCATCGGCACCATTACCATTGCCATTGAAAAAAAACTGGTGATACCTAAAACGCCGGGCATTGTAAGGATGGAAGCCCCTGCAGGGCTGGTCATGATCTCTTATACAGAAGAAAATGGAAAAGTAAGATCCGTCAAACTCACGAATGTAGCGAGCTACCTGGCTGCTACAGAGCTGACCGTTGAAAGCCCGCAGCTGGGCGAGCTGGTAGTGGATGTCTCTTACGGTGGAAATTTTTATGCGATCGTTGATCCACAGAAAAACTTTAAAGGGCTGGAACATTATACTGCCGGTGAGCTGGTACAATTCAGCGGCATATTGCGCCAGCGCATTAATGAAAAATACGAGTTTGTCCACCCGCAGAATGATACCATCCGTGGGTGCAGTCATATTTTATGGACAGGAAAGACTTTGGATGCAACCTCTACTGCCCGGAATGCCGTCTTCTATGGTGACAAAGCCATTGACCGGAGCCCCTGTGGCACCGGCACCAGTGCCCGAATGGCGCAATGGTACAGCAAGGGCTTGTTGAAAAAAGGGGACCTGTTCATACATGAGAGTATTATCGGCAGCAAATTCATTGGCACTATTGAGGAAGAAACAACCGTCAATGGAATTGCTGCCATCAGGCCCGGTATTGAAGGCTGGGCAAGGATCTATGGAGAAAATGCCATTAGCATCGACACTGATGATGATCCCTTTGCACATGGCTTCCAGGTAATTTAGGTTTTCATTACAAGGGAAGACTGTAATTTTGAGCACAATTAAACAAACAAACAAACGATGAAAAAAATTATTGTGGCAGCATTGGCCATTACTTTTTCCTTAGCTGCTTCTGCACAATCTGAAACAGGTACGGCTTCTTTTAATAAATCTGCGGAGAGCGCAGTCATTTACAATATGTCTTACTCCGATGAGGCTGTGTCTAATGGGCTTGAAAATAAAATGAACAAGTGGGGCAAGTCAAAAAAAGCAAAAGGCTATATCATGTACAGGAATGTATTGATCCACGAGATCAGTAAAGACCCGGTGACCTTATATTTCAATGTAGAAAAAAGGAGCAGCAAAGACAATGGCAATGCTACGATCACTATGCTGATCGCTAATGAGCACGACCGGTTCTTTAAAGCAGATGAGAACGGTGAAATGTTTGCCAAAGCAAAAGAATTCCTGAACAGCTTTTCAGAATCAGTTGAAGCAGCAGACCTTGAACTGAAAATAACTGCACAGGATGAAACAGTGAAAAAGAACGATAAAAAGCTGAAAAAATTAAGGGATGACAGCATCGACAACGAAAAACAAAAAAAGAAGCTGGAAGAAAAAATGGCACAGAATGCTAAGGACATTGAGCAACAGGAAAAAGAACTGGCCGCACAAAAAGAACAGTTGGATGGTTTGATCAAAAAAAGAAAGAGTTAATTCAAAACGAAATACAAAAATCGCCCCGATCTATACCGGGGCGATTTTTTATTTGTAATACTTCAGAAAATACTGCCAGGTTTTGATTTCAAGGTTAGAGATAACAAGTGCCATCGGGCGCCACCTATTTATAGGATTTAGCAGCAATTGTATGCAAGCTCCGCAGGAGCGATATCAAAGGTAGCTCCTACGGAGCTTGTGCATATATGCGTTGTGTGTTAGAAACAGGCAACTCCTACGGAGTTTAGTGCTCCTCTAGGGTTACAAACGGGTAGTCCCTCCGGAGCATGGTGAAACTGGTGTAAATAAATGGTACCGGCATCTCCTGGCGCACCCTCATAACCTGCAGGTTTTTGCAGGCTGCTAATTTTCGTTAGACAAAATTCTAATAACGCCAATACTTTTTATTGCCGGTACGCTTAAACAATCAGGATTCGGTAAATTGCTGCACGCAAATTTTTAAAGTATTCTTAGTATGGCTCACACAATCATTATAGGCGGTGGTTTTATCGGTCTTTGCAGTGCTTATTATTTACAAAAAGCAGGACAACAGGTAACAGTTATTGAACGCAACGATATTACAGACGGTTGTTCTTTCGGGAACATGGGTTATATGAGCCCGAGCCATTTTGTACCGCTTGCATCTCCGGGTATTATTGCAGAAGGTTTTAAGTACATGCTCAGCAGCAGCAGTCCTTTTTATATCAAGCCAAGGCTTGACCGGGAACTAATACAATGGGCATGGCATTTTTACAAAAGCAGCAATGCACAAAAAGTAAAGGAATCTGCGCCGCATCTCAATAATATTTTACAGCTGAGCCGCCAGCTCATCAATGATATGAGAAATGAACTGGGCGATGCTTTTGACATGGAAGAGAAAGGTTGCTTTATGATGTGCAAGGGCGAAAAAGCATTGGAGCATGAATTTCATTTGGCAGACGATGCAGAAAAGCTGGGATTAAAAGTAGAACGCCTGCGGACTGCCGAAGTGCAGGCGATGGAACCTGATGTGGAACTGGATATTGCCGGTGCTTTGCTGGTAAAAGATGATTGTCATTTTCACCCGGGTAAATTAATGTTGTTATTAAAAAAGAACCTGCAGGACAAAGGCGTACAATTTCATTTAAATACGACTGTTACAGGTTTTGAAAAAAGCGGCAGCAAAGTAAATGCTGTTGTTACTGATAAAGGAAAATTCATGGCCGATCATTTTGTAATAGCCACAGGAAGCTGGTTGCCGCCGGTAGCAAAAATGCTGGGCATAAAATTATTACTGCAACCGGGCAAGGGTTATAGCTATACTTACGATCATGTAGAAAAAAATATCCGCTACCCGGCAATCCTTGTAGATGGGAGGTGCGCTATCACTCCCTGGGGTCATCGCCTGCGTATTGGCGGAACGATGGAACTAAGCGGCATCAACAACAAGGTTTTGGTAAAACGCATGCAGGGTATTTATGATTCTGCTAAAAGTTTTTACCCCGGTTTACAAATAGATTTTCCTCCTGCTGATAAAATATGGAATGGCTTACGTCCTGTAACACCGGATGGTTTGCCCTACATCGGCTATACACAACAATACAACAACCTTATTGTAGCTGGCGGCCATGCCATGCTGGGAATTTCCGAAGGGCCGGGAACAGGTTTGATCGTTTCGCAACTGGTAGAAAATAAAAAAACGGAAATAGGAATTGAAGCATTTAAAGTAGAACGGTTTTAAATTACCTACTAACATTTTTCAAAAATCAAAAAAGGCATTTCATTTTTGAAATGCCTTTGCGTATATATGATGATTGTGAATGCTAATGCTGCAACTTAATAACGGGTCGCAATTTATATCCTGACGCTTCATTAGTGATGGAGAGCGCTGCATCAAAATCCAACAGCACAGAATCAACAGGACCATACACCGGTTTATTGATCTTGATCTTTAAACCACTACTGCCGCCGCTTGGAACGGTAAGCGGATGCGTTACACCAAAACTATCCACCACAGAATTATTATCGCCCAGCACAAGCCTGATTTCCTTTACATACCCTGTAGGAATTGTTCCATAGGCGAGTAAAGTATCAATGCCATTTTGATAAGACAGCAGGTCATAGACCCCTTCGTTCACTGCTACATTTACCCAACCGGATTCATCGTTACCTGTAAGTGTATCATCCCCCAGCTTTACATTTACTTCCCTGATATCTACATACACAGAGTCCAGCTCATCGATAGGGCCATCCGTCAGGTTTACCCGTAATTGAGTGGTTTCGTTACCGGAATCATTTTTATCGCAGGAAATAAATGTCACAAGTGAAAATAGCAGTATTGCGGTTACAGCCAGGATAAGTTGGTTACGTTTCATTGTAATTTTTCCTATCCATAAGTAAAATATGTGCCAAAAATTGTTTTGGTGGAAAACAATTTCCCGGTCAGTTCTCAGGCAGCGTATTGCTTCATTAAGAACGCCTCCACCGAAGTAGCTTTTCTACCCAGCAGCTTTGAGAGATCGTGTTGCTTTGTTTCAAACTCTCCCACTTTTATTGCTTCTGCAAAACCGGCAAACAGGTTAACGTATTCTGCAGGAACACCTGCGCCTGATAAAGCAGCTTTGTATTCTTCCTGCGAAGGACTGGTGAAAGCAATTTGCTTGCCGCTTGCTTTACTGATGATCGATGCAATATCGCTGAAAGAAACATTCTCTTCTCCGGAAATAAAATATTCTTTGCCTTCATGTCCTTCAGAAGCCAGTACATTGGCAGCGGCTTCCGCCATCTCTTCCCTCAAAGCTGCCGCCAGCTTACCATTGCCCGAAGGCCAGTAAACACCGGTCTCCAGAACTTTGTCACCGATAAACATCGGTATAAAATCTGTGTAAAGATTATTACGGAAAAAGGTATATGCCAGTCCTGACTCTTTAATGGCTTTTTCTGTTTCCAGGTGTGAATCAGCAACAAAAGCTACTGCGGAACTACCGTCTTCTGTAACCCTTTCAAAGCTGGTGTATAAAATATAAGGCACTCCTGCCTCTTTGGCTGCTTTAACAACTGCCAGTTGTTGCGGCCCTCTTTTATCAATTTCACTGCCGGAAACAAACAACAATTTGTCAACCCCTGTAAATGCCTTCACCAGAGAGTCGTAATCGTTGTAATCACCTTTTACAAGTGTGATACCTTGTTCTTTTAATGTTGCTGCTTTTTGCTCGTCTCTTACCAACGCTTTGATATTTTCTGCTTTAACGCCGTTCTTTAATAGGTATTGAATGGCTGCTTTTCCAAAATGCCCTGTGGCGCCTGTTACCAGTATCATATGTTTATTTTTTAGGTGAATGATGTATTTACAGTGCAAAATTATTTACCTTCGCTATACAAAAAGAAGCAGTATACAAAAGTATAGCACTATACTTTTGTATACTGGCAAACAGAAAGACAATGAAAGCAATGACAAAATTCAAGGAAGCCAAATCATGCCCTGTGCAATTTGTACTGGCAGTAAACGATACACTGAATGTGATCAGCGGCAAATGGAAAATGCCGATCATTGGCTCGCTCCTGTTCAACAAAAGAAGGTTTACTGAACTGCAGCGCAATATCCCGAGAATCACTCCCCGCATGCTTTCTAAAGAGTTGAAAGAGCTGGAGCTGAACGGCATTGTAAAACGTACTGTATATGATACTTTACCGGTAACGGTGGAATATGAGTTGACGCCATCGGCAAAATCACTCAGCAATGTGCTGGATGCGATCGTAGAATGGGGCATCAATCACCGCAATGAAAATGTAAAAAAGAAAGCGGCTTAAAAATAATAATGGCACCACAAGGGTGCCATTATTATTTTTAACAGTAAATCATTATTACCCCAATCCAACCTCCTCATGCCTGTCCGGTATCTGCACATCTGTAAATCCCTTGCGGACCAGCCTTGCTTTAAAATCCTGCTGTACATTGTATTCACCATGCACTAAAAATAGTTTTTGTACCTGCCTTGGGTCCTGGCAGGCAAGAAATTGCATCAGGTCTTCGTAATCGCCGTGAGCACTCATGCTGCGCATTTCACCTATCTCGGCATTTACTTCATGCGGTTGTCCAAAAATGGTCACTTCCCTTGGTTTACGCATGAGCCTTGCACCCAAAGAATTGGGTTCGCAATAGCCGGTCATTAAAATACTGTTGCGGCTGTTCTCAATATTGTTGCTGATATGGTGCTTCACCCTTCCTGCTTCCGCCATACCGCTGGCGCTGATGATCACACAAGGGCTTTTATGGTAGTTCAGCATTTTTGATTCATCCACGGAGCGGATAAATTTCAATCCTTTAAAATCAAAAGGATTTTTATCTGTCTGCAATACTTTTTGAATGCGTGCATTAAAATATTGCGGGTAGCTTTTAATGATCTGAGTGGCTTTCAGGCTAAGCGGGCTGTCTACAAAATATTCCAGGTCGGGCAGGCGATTCTCCAACTCCAGCTGGTTCAATGCATACAATATTTCCTGCGTACGGCCTACGCTGAACGCAGGAATGATGAGCTTGCCTTTTTTGCGGAGACAGGTTTTTTCTACCCATTCCAATAAAGCATCTGCTGTAGGATGATGCTCATCATGCAAACTATTGCCGTAAGTAGATTCGAGCATGATAAAATCAGACTGCTCAAATACTGCCGGTGATCTTAAAATAATATCCCTGTAGCGGCCCACATCGCCGCTGAAGGTCAGCTGGCGGGTCTTTCCATTTTCTGTTATGCGCACATGCACTACTGCACTGCCGATGATATGCCCTGCTTCGGTATAACAAAATTCAATACCAGGTTCTATCATATACCAGTTGTTGTAATCAACCGTTACAAACTGGTCAACGGCCATCAATGCATCTTCTGTTGTATACAATGGTTGCAGGTAAGGCAATCCCTGCAAGGCCCTGCGCTTGTTCTCAAACTTCACATCGCTTTCCTGTATGCCAGCAGAATCTTCCATCAAAATAGCTGCGAGATCTTTGGTAGCAGGTGTGGCAAATATTTTTCCTTTGTAACCATCTTTTACCAGTTTTGGTATAAGGCCACAATGGTCAATATGTGCATGGGAAAGAATGAGGTAATTTACGGCTGTGGGTTCAAAACCCCATTCATTGTTGAGCTGGTTGGTTTCGGGCCCCATACCCTGGAACATGCCGCAGTCCAGCAATATTTTTTTACCATTGGCGAGGCTGAGCAGGTGCTTGGAACCAGTAACAGTCCGGGCTGCACCATGAAAGGCAATTTTCATTTGTTAAGTTTTATTACACGAATTAATCAAATTACTGACACGAATTAAACGAATTGCACGAATTGAGTATAAGCTATTAGAAGTATAACTGCTCTTCATCCATCACTCATCGTTCATCACTCATACCTCATCACTTCCATCTCATATTTTATATCTCATAGTTCATATCTCCTCATTCATAGTCATTAACCGCAAGCCACGCCATCATTCCCATCCCCTGCTCAATAGCCCCTTCATCAATATTAAAAGTAGGTGTATGCACACCGCTGGTAATGCCTTTTGCTTTGTTGCCGGCACCTAACCTGAAAAAGCAGGCAGGTATCTTATGTGAATAGTAAGCAAAATCTTCTGCACCCATTCTTAATTCTGTTTCCGTTACATTTTTATCTCCTGCATACAGCTTTGCATTTTGCATAGCAGCTGCACTCAGTGCTTCATTATTCAACACAAAAGGATAACCTACATCAATATGAATGTTGGCTTCAGCACCCATTGCTGCTACCAGTTCTTTGGTTTGTTTGGTAATGAGTTCATGCGCTTTAAAACGCCATTCTTCGTTCATTGCCCTGAAAGTGCCCATGAGTTTCACTTCTGAAGGAATGACATTGGTGGTATTTCCTCCCTGGAAGGAAGTGATGGATAATACGGATGGATTAAAAGGATTGTTGTTCCGGCTAACGATCTGCTGCAGGCTGATGATGAGGTGTGAAGCAATGAGGATTGGATCAGCCGTGAATTGCGGAGCCGCCGCATGTCCACCCTTTGCTTTGATGGTTATGTAAATTTCATCTGCACTCGCCATTACCATTCCGCCCCTGAAACTGAACTCCCCTACTTCAAGCCCGGGATGCACATGCAATGCCAATATCTTTTCTGGCGCAGGATCTTCCAGCACACCTTCTTTGATGAGGTAGCTTGCACCACCTGGATTCTTTTCTTCCCCGGGCTGAAAGATGAGCTTAATTGTACCTTCCCACTCATCCCTTGTTTCATTTAAAATTTTTGCAGCGCCCAGCAGGCATGTCGTGTGTACATCATGCCCGCAGGCATGCATCACACCTGTATTTTTTGACCTATAATCAACATTATTTTCTTCAATAATGGGCAAGGCATCCATGTCTGCCCGAAGAGCGATCACTTTCTTATGCGGATTTTTTCCCTGTATCAACCCTACCACGCCCGTCCTGGCTTTTACCTCGAAAGGAATACCCCAGGATGCCAGTTTATCCTGTATAAATGCCGATGTCTGGAACTCCTCGTAACTCAGCTCGGGATTAGCGTGTATATGGTGACGTACTTCAATAAATTCATTCGAATATTCCTTAGCCAATTGCTTTATTTTTTCCAGCATGCCTTCCTGAGTTTTTGTACAGTGAAGTTAACTATGAATCAATAAAAAAAGAGTTTCGTTTTTGAAACTCTTTTTTTATTGATATGGAGAAGATATTTATTTTATTGGTCATCTTCCTCAGCTTCTGGTTTTATTTCGATGGTCTCAGGCAGCACATAAATATTTCCGGGCACCAGCTTTTGAGCCATTAGTAGTTTTTTAAACTTTTCGGCATCTGCTTTCTCCACGAAATTTCCCATTTTTATTTTAATGAACGGCGTCTGGTAAGCCATGTACACTTTATGCTCGGGGTATTGCTGCAATAACCTTGACCTCAGGCTCATGGCTGCATTGCGGTCATTGGTACTCAAAAGCATTAAACGATATCCTTTGCCGGAGCGAATATTTTTTGCGAGCGCCACGTTGTACGCATACATTTTTTCGCCCAACGCATCTATTCTTTTGTCTTTATTTACAGTTACTGTTCCGTACACAGTGGTATCAGCTATGGGCTGCACCGGTGCCGGGGTGGTCTGCGCAGCAACAGTTTCAAAAAAACCGGCCAGCAGCACTAAGAAAAACCATTTTTTCATTGAGTAGTGTTTAAGGGTATTATTACTTTAACAAATATATGCTCCTCTACCGGCAAAAACCATTCCATAGCGGCAATCAACAATTATTTAACTAATATGCAGAATCGGCCAGCGCCCGCTTCTCCGTAGCTTTCCGTAATTTTTTCATTGATCACCGGGGATACAATTTTGATCGCTACAGGATCGGCCAGTTGCCTGCGCACAGACTGGATCTTTTCTGCAGGAAGCAGTTCTTTTTCCAGCCCGGTGGTAAGATTGATGGTATCGATCCCGGCTGCACCATACAGATCGCAGCAGCGGGTGATCTCTTCCTCCGTCAGCTTATCCGTGGTAATGGTAAAACAAACCTGCTTCTGTTGTTTGCGCACAATGGTGAGCAGCATATTGATCTCTTTTGCGAGGTACTGCCAGTCATTGTTCTTTAATGCAGTAATGTTGGCTATAATGTCCAGTTCATCTGCACCATCGATCATGGCAAGAATGGTTTCAGCCACTTTCGCTTCAATGGCGCTCCAGCCAAAAGGATAACCGATAACAGTTGATACACTTACCCCACTGCCTGCTAATAACTCTTTTACTTTTTTTACAAACAACGGAGGAACAGTAAGCTGTTCATATTTTTCATCCACTGCTTTCCTGCAAATATTTTCTACCTGGGCAAGGGTTGCAGCCGGATCAAGAAGCGCTAATTCCAATTTGGATCAATTACTGGTTATTAATTATTGATAACTAACATGGAAAAATTATCCATTATCAATTTTCAATTATTCATTATTAGTATCCTGCTTTTGCACCACCAATATTCTCTATCGGGTGCCAGGTTGTTTTGGTTTCCTGTGTATTCTGTATAAGATAAGGTGATTGCGATTCTTCCGATTGCCAGTTGTTATCACTATAGATGATCACCCGCTTCATATTGAGCGCTGATTTTTCTTTTACCAGCTTCTGTACTTCTGCATTTTTTTCGCAATAGATAATGGCGTTCACATCCATGTGATCTGCAAAATAAACAGTCAATTCTTTAGGGTCGCCGGTAAGGATATTTACCACACCGCCCGGAACATCCGATGAATTCAGGACCTCAGCGAAAGTGACCGCACACAATGGCTTTTCAAAAGAACCAAGTACGATGCATGTATTACCTCCTGCGATCACAGGCGCCACTACCGATACCAACCCGATGAGCGAAGTAGATTGCGGCGCAATAATGCTTACCACACCTGTCGGCTCAGGAACAGAAAAATTAAAATGCGAAGATGCTACAGGATTTACTGTGCTAAATAATTGTTGAAATTTATCGCACCAGCCTGCATAATAGATAAGACGATCAATGCTCAGTTCTACTTCTGCTTCTGCAGCTACTTTTGTTGAACCCTGTTTTTGCAATTCATCCACGAATTGTGCTTTTCTTCCTTCCAGCATTTCGGCGATACGATACAATATTTGTCCACGATTGAAAGCAGAACGGCTTCCCCAATCGCCAAAAGCAGACCTGGCCGCACCTTCCGCATCACGAAAATCTTTGCGTGACGAAAGACACATATTTGCCAATGCCTCTCCTTTATTATTTCGGGCAGTAAAATATCTTCCGGATTCTGTCCTCGGAAATTTTCCACCAACATATATTTTATAAGTCTTCAGAACTTCTAATCTTGACATCATTTTTAAATTTAGAATTTAACGTAAGGATACAATCCATGTAAACCACC
>CAYOLS010000058.1:0-16027 GCA_964404845.1 uncultured Ferruginibacter sp.
GATCGCAAAACTGGTTATATAACTATCAATTCGATTCGGGCATTCAAAAAAGTTTCCAGGGACTGGCCCGCCGGGCAACCTATATCCCCGAATCTGGTACTGCATTTGATCTTTTTTTAAACAACAAGGAATTGCTACAGGAACAATACGATGTATTTTTTAATTCTGTTAAATCCTTTGCCGCTCATACTTTGGAGCTATTGTTGAAACATTGATTCTTTTATCTTTGAAAAAAATATCACATGAAGCACAGTTTTTATTTATTATTCTTACTCATCATAATTGGTCTTGAAAGCAATGCTCAGCTGAAATTTCCTGAAACAGATAAATCGCCGCTTGATGTAAGTTATTATCCCAATAACTATCCTTTATTAAAGATACAAGGCAAAGCTACAGAACCTCTGCTGGCAAGGGCCTTTTACAGCAGGCCGCAAAAAAACAACAGGGTTGTGTTTGGTGAGCTGATAGAATACAATAAAGTATGGAGACTGGGTGCCAACGAAGCCACTGAAATAGAATTTTTTCAAAATGTAAAATTCGGCGACACCAAGGTTAAAAAAGGACGCTACACGCTATACTGCATTCCTACTGCCGATAAATGGACACTTATATTAAACAAGGACACCGACAGCTGGGGCGCTTTTATTTATGATGCCAAAAAAGATGTGGCCCGTGCAGAAGTGCCGGTGGAAAAACAAGCTACGGTAACAGAATCCTTTTCTTTATTGTTTGAAAAAATAAGTGGTGGGTTCAGTTTGAATATCGGCTGGGACAATGTAAAAGTGACGCTGCCCATCTACCTACAATAATCGCTTATGCAACCATACGTAAAAAACTGCCTTGTTATTTTATTGGTGATGTTCACCGCCGTTTCTCAACCCTCCTGTAAAAACAGTGGCAATGAGGCGCAGGCCGTATCCGCCAAAGACACGCTGAAAGCGCTTGTTGGAAATGAATACCAGACGATGGACCAGTCTCCTTTGGATATCAGTTATTGCCCGGTAGATTATCCGCAGAATAAAATGAAAGGAACTGTTACCGGCGGACCGGTAGCAAGGGTTATTTACAGCAGGCCTCATAAAAAAGGAAGGGTCATTTTCAGCAACGATCCCAAAAGCCTTTGCCAGTACGGTAAACCATGGAGGCTTGGTGCCAATGAATCTACCGAACTACAGGTTTTTGAACCTGTAATGATAGCAGGAAAAAATGTTGCTGCCGGCCGTTATGTATTGTATTGCATTCCTCACCCCGATAAATGGGAAATTGTCTTTAACAGCAACCTGGATAGCTGGGGATTACACATCGATCGTTCAAAAGATCTTTTTACCATAGAAGTACCCGTTCAGCAACAAACCAACTCAGTAGAAGATTTTACCATGCTGTTCGTGAACAAACCTGATGGCGCCGACCTGTTGATGACATGGGACACTGTAAAAGTGCTGATGCCATTTACTTTTTCAAAATAATATTTTTCTTGCCTATATAGTGTCTCAGTATTGAGAATACTGTCATGCTGAGCTTGTCGAAGCCAATGTTAGATCATGAATACCCGCCTTCGACAAGCTCAGGCTGACATCTTCTTTATATTAAAATTTAAACTGAGAGACTATCGTTACCCGGTGCATCGGCATAAGTCTGCAACAATAAGTATCTTTACCACATGTGTGGAATTGCAGGCATCATTACCAGGGATCAAAAATTCATTCGCCCGGCGCTGCTCGAAAACATGTGCACAGCATTGGCGCACCGTGGTCCCGATGGCCGCAATACCTGGAGCAATTTATCCAACACAGTAGGGCTTTCGCATACCCGTCTTTCTATTATTGACCTCAGCGATGCCGCAGCACAGCCCATGCATTATGCAGGCCGCTATACAATTGTTTACAACGGGGAAATATACAATTACATAGAATTAAAAAAAGACCTGAAGCAGGTTGGCTATACGTTTCAAAATAACAGTGATACGGAAGTCATCCTAGCCGCTTACGATTTTTACCGGGAAAAATGTGTGCAGTATTTCGACGGTATGTTTGCCTTTGCTATCTGGGATGAACAGGAGCAACAGCTCTTTGCCGCCAGGGACCGCTTTGGAGAAAAGCCTTTTTATTATTACAGCGAAAAAGGACTGTTTGTTTTTGGCAGTGAAATGAAAGCCCTTTGGGCAGCAGGTGTGCCCCGGCAGGTAGATGATAAGATGATGCTGAATTATCTTACCCTCGGTACCGTACAAAACCCTGCCGATAAATCGCAAACATTTTTCCAGTATATCTCTTCTTTATTGCCTTCGCATTATTTATTGCTGGATGTTAAAAAAGGCAGGTTCAACCTTACCAGGTATTGGAATATTGACAGGCAGAACCAGGTTTTTTCGCAGGATAAAAATTACACCGGCATATTCACCCAGCTGCTGACAGATTCTGTGAAGAAGCGTTTGCGCAGCGATGTAAAAGTTGGCACCAGTCTCAGCGGCGGTTTAGACAGCAGCAGCATTGTTGCAATTGTAGCCGACCTGCTCGGCGCAGAAAAAACAGCTTCCTTTGCAAGCTTCTCCGCTATTTTCCCCGGTTTTGAAAAAAATGAAGAAAGCCATATCCAGAAGGTAACAGGCAGATTTTCGCTACCTAATTTTTCTGTAACACCTACTGCGGATGGGTTGGTGAGCGATTTTGAGAAATTATGCTATCACCAGGAAGAACCTTTCCCTTCTTCGAGCATCTATGCACAATACAAGGTAATGGAGCTGGCATCCATGCAAAAGACAAAAGTATTGCTGGATGGGCAGGGCGCAGACGAAACCCTGGCAGGTTATCACAAATACCTGCATTGGTACCTGCAGGAGCTGTTGACAAGGCACCGCTACAGCGATCTGAAAAAAGCAAGAAAACAATTTGCCGATAATAATATGAATGTGCACTGGGGCTTTAAAAATATTGTCGCTGCTTTTCTGCCTGCACACACGGCCCTTACACTTGAAAAAAGAGAACACTCTTATATAACTGCCAATCCCGATGTAAGTAAAAAATTGCTGCACCATATGAAAGGGCGGGAATGGGATGGCATACACAAACCGATTGTGAGCAAGCTGAATGATATGCTCTATTTCAATACCATGGAATTTGGCCTGGAAGAAATGTTGCGTTATGCAGACCGCAGCAGTATGGCTCATGGCGTTGAAGTTCGTTTGCCATTTTTAAATGCCGCCCTGGTACAATTTATTTTTTCATGCCCCACGGTATTAAAAATAAATGACGGCTTCACTAAATGGATCCTGCGAAAATCTATGGAGAACAGGCTGCCGGCCGACCTGGTATGGCGCACAGATAAAATAGGTTACGAACCCCCGCAAAAGGAATGGATGGAACATCCTGTATTGGTAGATTATATGCATGAAGCCAAAAAGAAACTGGTACAATACGACCTCCTTAAACCACAGGTACTGTTAAAAAAGGCTGACCCCAAGCATGCACATGAACGCAACAACTATGAGTGGCGTTATCTCTGCACAGCGCAATTGCTTGGATAATTATGCCGTCCTCTTTTTTATAGCTATTTTTGCTGCTCATAAAATTGAGCATATGAGTTCAGAAAATCTTAATACGAAAAAGATAGCCACCCGTATCATTCACGCAGGTACAGAACCTGATCCTTCTACCGGCGCCATCATGACGCCTATTTACCAAACTTCTACTTATGTGCAGTCTGCGCCAGGTGTTAACAAGGGCTTTGAATATGCCCGCAGCCAAAACCCCACACGCAAGGCATTGGAGGAAGCACTCGCAGTGATCGAGAATGGAAAATTCGGCCTTGCTTTCAGCAGTGGTGTTGCCGCAACAGACGCTGTTATAAAATTATTGAACCCCGGCGATGAAGTGATAGCAGCCAACGATATGTATGGCGGTACTTATCGCCTGTTCACTAAAATATTTGAAAAATACGGTATTAAATTTATTTATGTAGATACGACCGACACCCAAAATATACAGGCAGCTGTTACTCCCAAGACAAAGCTTATCTGGATAGAAACACCTACCAACCCGCTTATGAACATTACGGATATAGCGGCGGTTGCGGCCATATCAAAACCGGCTGGCGCATGGCTTTGTGTTGACAACACCTTTGCGTCTCCTTACCTGCAAAACCCGCTTGACCTGGGCGCCGATATCGTAATGCATTCTTCTACCAAGTACCTGGGCGGGCACAGCGATGTAATCCAGGGCGCATTGATCATGAATGATGCAACATTAAGAGAGCAATTATACTTTATACAAAAAAGCTGTGGTGCGGTTCCGGGACCAATGGACTGCTTCCTTGTTTTACGTGGTATTAAAACATTGCATGTACGTATGAGGCAGCATTGCGAAAACGGCAGGAAAATAGCGGAATGGCTGCGCTCGCATCCTAAAGTACAAAGAGTATACTGGTGTGGCTTTAATGATCACCACAATTTCGAAATTGCAAAAAAACAAATGCGTGATTTTGGCGGCATGATGAGCTTTACCCTGAAAGAAGATACGGTTGAAGCTGCTACAAAAGTTTTATCCTCTACCAAACTGTTTTCCCTGGCGGAAAGCCTGGGTGGCGTGGAATCACTCATCAACCATCCTGCAAGCATGACACATGCGAGCATACCAAGGGAAGAAAGGATTAAAAACGGGTTAGGGGATGGCCTGATAAGATTAAGTGTAGGTATTGAAGACGTGGACGACCTGATAGAAGACCTCCAACAAGCAATTGGCTAATATGAAAACAATAGCTTTATCTATTCTTTTAGCCGGTTTTACCGGCTTGATCTCCTGTGCACAACAAAATGCTACACCAGACCTGGCGCTTTTTGTTAAGCAGAAAGCTGACAGCAATATTGCAAAGACCAAAGTGCCGGGCATTTTGATCTTTTATAGCAATAAAGGAGAAAAGGGTTTTTATACCACGGGATATGCCGATCCTGCCACGCAAAAGAAATTTGATGAAAATACTTTTTTTGAAATAGGAAGCATCACCAAAACATTCACGGCTTATGTGATGATGAGCGTACTCAGGGAGCATAAAATTTCCGACACCGCTTCTATTCTTCCGTATTTGCCAAAAGAAATTCAGCAAAACAAAGCTTTGTCTGCTATCCGTTTTATTGACCTCATGAATCATACATCCGGTCTGCCCCGCATGCCGGAAAATATGGAGATCAAAGACAATGATCTCCAGCCATATGCTACCTATGATTCTAATAAGCTGTTTGAATACCTTACAACAGCTAAACCTTCTGATAAAAAACAGTACGAATATTCCAATCTCGGAGCAGGGCTTGCAGGCGTACTGTCAGAAATAATAGCTAAAAAAACATACGCCGCATTGCTGGACCAGTATATTTTTCTTCCATTTAAAATGGTTGATAAAAACAATACGCTGGAAAAATCAGAGAATAAAAGCCAGGGTTATATAGATGATAACACCAGGGCCGAATACTGGAATATGAACGTGCTGGCACCTGCCGGTGGATTAAAGTGTACTGCTACAGAAATGAGCCGTTACCTGCAATTAATGAGCAAGCCTTATAACCAGCAAAGCAAGATTATCATAGATTCCCTTACTGCTGTTACTCATGCAATATCACCAGTAGTAGGCATCGGCCGTGGATGGCATTCTTTCTCTTTAAAGAACAAACCGGTGATCTACTGGCACAATGGCGGCACTTATGGCTTCTCTACGTTCGCAGCTTTCATTAAAGAAACAGACCAATGGGTAATGGTAGTGGTCAACCATTTTGATAAGAATAATACTGTATCCGATAAGATCGGCATGCAGGTTATGAACAAAATGCTTGAATGATCCTTAGCCATTCTTCCTGACCGGGCATTCTACAGTTCATACGTTTTAATTACCGTTTAATACAAAAGCCGGCTGCTTATTGTGGCTGCATTGGTAGTTTTGCTATCAAAGTATAAGATCATGAAAAAAATCGCAAGCCTGCTACTGGCCTATTCTGTATTTGTATTAACCGGTTGTGAAAAAGACCGCATCACCGGTGAAGGATCTGTTGTAACTGAAGAAAGAAATGTCGCCAATTTTACGGGCGTGCATACAAGAGGTTCCGCCAATGTTTTTATAACCCGGGGCGCTACATTTAAGGTAGAAGTAAAAGATTACGGAAACCTGTTGCCGCATTTTGAGACCAAACTCAATGGCAGCACACTTGAAGTAGGTTTTGAAAAAAATACCAACGTAAAGAACAGCAGGGCAGAAGTATTTATCAGCATGCCCGTACTCCGGTCTTTAAAAACAGATGGGTCCGGTAATATTGTAGCCACAGGCATATTCCCTTTTACCAATTTATTGGAGGCACAGATAGCCGGGTCAGGCAATATTGATATTGAATCCTGCACTGCTGATCGCTTCAATGCTTTGATACGTGGCAGCGGCAACATCAACGCCTTCGGCCTGGTTGCAGCGGAAGCATATACGCAAACCGAGGGCAGCGGCAATATTGAGCTCACGGCCACCAGTAAACTCAATGTAAGGATTGCTGGCAGCGGCAATGTATATTATAAGTCAACGCCTGTGGTTACTGCAAATATCAATGGAAGCGGGCAGGTTATTCCACGTTAGCATTCCTGGCCGAATTTTTATATAATAGAATGTCAGCCCGAGCTTGTCGAAGGCGGGTTTATCATATCTAAACGGCTTCGACAGGCTCAGCCTGACAGCATTTTTTCAAACACGCATTTAGCTTAATATCTGCTTGTTTCTTCATTGAACACAGGTTGCTTATTTTTGCAGCAGTGAAACACGCAGACCTTGCCCGCTTTTTAAATGATAAAGTAAAGGCTTACAACCAGCCTTTTTTTATAAAAGATGATCCTGTTGCCATACCTCATTTATTTACCAAACAGCAGGATATAGAGATCGCCGGATTTTTTGCAGCCATATTTGCCTGGGGTATCCGTACCACCATCATTAACAAAAGCAAAGAGCTGATGACTTTAATGGACAATGCCCCGCACGATTTCTGCCTGCATCATACCGACAACGATCTTAAAAAATTATTATCTTTTAAACACCGCACTTTTAATGCAACAGACCTGTTGTACTTTGTGTCCTTCTTTAAGGAACATTACAGCAGGTATTCGTCTTTACAGTCAGCGTTTTCACAATGGATGAAAAAAGGAGATGAAGACGTGGAAAATGCATTGAACGGGTTTTATAATTATTTTTTCTCCTTACCGCATGTGCCGCCCAGGACATTGAAACATATTGCCTGTCCTGCGAAAAAATCGGCCTGTAAGCGAATTAATATGTTCCTTAGATGGATGGTCAGGAGTGACAAGGCAGGTGTTGACTTCGGGATATGGAAAGACATTTCCCCTTCGCAGCTGGTGATACCGCTGGACCTGCATGTGGCAAGGGTTGCTGCCCATTTTAAGCTGCTGAACCGCAGCAATTCCGACTGGCAGGCGGCAAAGGAGCTCACACAGGTTTTGTGCAGTTTTGACCCAAAAGACCCCTGTAAGTATGACTTTGCGCTTTTTGGGCTTGGAGTGCTGGAAAAATTTTAAATAACTTTGCAGCAATGAGGATTGCAGGCAATGTAATTTTTAAATAACTAGGCTATGCAGGAATCCGGCAATACGATCATGGATATTGTTTTAGCAGAAACAAATATTCATACGCTTAAAAGTAAAGATCTTTTTACTGAGCTGTCGGCGTATATCAACCGCCTGATAACAGATCATTTCGACGAGCTGATCACTTTACTGTACAGGCTCGATGTAAGTGAAAAAAAATTAAAAGACCTTTTGCAGCAGCACGCTACCGAAGATGCAGCAGATATTATTGCTTCCCTCATTATAGAACGCCAGGAGCAAAAAATTAAAACGAGGGAGCTGTTCAAACCATCGCACAATATCCCCGAAGAAGAAAGATGGTGATGACTTATTGCAATAACCAATGCATATTATTGAAGTAACAACGGCACAGCTGGCAAAAGAATTCATCAACCTGCCTGCTGCGATCTATAAAAATGATCCGGACTGGATCTCTCCCCTGCACAACGATATTGAAGCCGTATTTAACCCGCAGCTGAATAATTTTTATAACCATGGTATTTGTTGCCGCTGGATATTAAAAGATAAGGATCAAACTATCGGGCGCATCGCCGCTTTCATCAACAATGAAAAAGCGTACAGCAATCCACAGCCTACAGGTGGTATTGGTTTTTTTGAATGCATCAACAACACCGAAGCAGCTTTCCTGTTATTGAATACCGGCCGTGACTGGCTGAAGCAGCATGGCATGAAAGCCATGGACGGCCCCGTTAATTTTGGCGAAAATGATAAATACTGGGGTTTACTGGTGGATGGTTTTAAGCCGCCGAGCATGGGCATGAATTATAATCCCCAATATTACCAGGAGATCTTTGAAGCCTACGGTTTTCAAAAACAATATGACCAGCTAACCAACCTGCTTGATCTTAATATTCCTTTTACAGAACGGTTTACCAGGATCGCCGATTGGGTGATGAAAAAACCGGGCTATCGCTTTGAGCACCTGGACATACGCCAATTTGAAAAATATGCTGCCGATTTTGCGGAAGTATATAATGATGCCTGGGAAGGATTTGAAGGATTTGCTCCCATACAAATGGAAACCATCAGGGAATCTTTCCGGCAAATGAAACCGATCGTAGATGAAAAGATCATCTGGTTTGTGTACCACAACGACCAGCCCATTGCATTTATCCTTTGCCTCCCCGATATTAACCAGATACTTAAACACCTGAATGGAAAAATGAATTTATGGGGCAAACTTAAATTCGTGTGGTATAAAAAAATGACCAAGATCGATCGTATCCGTATTATCATCATGGGTTGCAAAAAGCAATACCAGAACCACGGCATCGAATCTGCCATTGTAAGAAATTTACAGCTGGAAGTAAAAAAACAACCTGCTATCCGCTTTGTGGAATTAGCATGGGTAGGCGATTTCAATAAAAAAATGCTGGCAATACATGAAGCCACGGGTGCGCAGAAAGATAAGATACACCGCACTTACCGCTATATATTCCCGGGATAGTTTATTTGAACATCAGTTCCTTTACCTTCTCCTTGTCTTCTTTTTCTTTTTTGAGATCGAACATGGTGCCGAATACATGGTCCCATAAAGTAGAGCTTACGCCAAAGCCCATATCAGAATCTTTGTAGTGGTGCAGGTGATGGTTTCTCCACAGGCCCTTCATCCATTTAAAAGGAGGGTTCCAGGCATGGATGGCATAGTGCATGGTACCATATAAAAGATAGCCCAGCATGAACCCCGGGAAGAAGGGGAAAGCATACTTTCCCAATATTGTATAATATAACAAGAAGAACAGCGAAGCCAGGATAAGACTTGGCACCGGCGGCATGAACAAACGCTCTTTATCCCTTGGATATTCGTGGTGGTTGCCGTGCATCACATAGCTGATGCGTTTGCCCCTGTCGGAAGTAGCATGGTGATGAAAAGCAAATCGGTGCAAGATATATTCTGTGAATGTCCAGAAGAACATACCTCCTAAAAAGATCAGTACGGTTTGCATGCCGCTTAAACCAATGGTGCTAAAGCCATAATAAGGTAAAAAGATCAGCATAGGTGTGTACATTCCCCAGATCACCAATGGATGTGTTTTGGTCAAAAACTCCAGGTATTGGTTTTTAAACAGCTGCGCCTGCCCCTTGTTATGTATCTTCTGAAATTCCATAAGCGTAATATATGAGTACAAATATAAAAAATATCAAAAACTGCTCCAACAATAGGTTTTGAACTGTTGTAAATCGATTTTGAACCGTTGAAAAATACCCACAGGTTAATTACTTATTTTTGAGCCCTAAATTATTTTAAATGAAGCTTGTTACATATTTAAAAGGCGGTCATGAACAACTGGCATTACTTGTAGACGGATTGTTATATGATACGGATCACCTCCATTCTGACCTGCCTGTAAGCATGGCCATGTTCTTAAATTACTGGGAAGATATGCTGCCCATTGCCAAAGCCTGTGAACAAAGGATAAAAGATGGCATGGTAAGAAATATAATGGCCACTCCTTTTAACGAAGCGGAGATCATGGCGCCCGTTCCTCATCCAAGCAGCTGCCGGGATGGATATGCTTTTCGCCAGCATGTAGCTGCGGCCAGGCGTAACCGTAAGGTGGATATGATCCCGGAGTTTGATCAATACCCGATCTTTTATTTTACCAATCACAACAGCATACAAGGCCCCGGCGATGTGTATTGCATGCCCGATCATTTTGAAAAACTGGATTTTGAGCTGGAAGCTGCGATCGTTATCAGCAAGCCGGGGAGAAATATCAAAGCTTCGGAAGCCGATGAATACATCGCCGGCCTCATGATCATGAACGATATGAGCGCAAGAAGATTACAGATGGAAGAAATGTTATTAAACCTTGGTCCCGCCAAAGGAAAAGATTTTGCTACCTGCATCGGCCCTATGCTGGTAACACTGGATGAATTAGAACAATTTGAAGTACCCTGCAAAGAAAACCATACGGGTAAAGCATGGAGCCTTACCATGACCTGCAAAGTGAATGGTATTGAAGTGAGCCGTGGCAATGTTGCTGATATGGACTGGACCTTTGCTGAAATCGTGGAGCGTTGCAGCTATGGCGTAAACTTATACCCCGGCGATGTGATCGGCAGCGGCACGGTTGGCACGGGTTGCTTTTTAGAATTGAATGGTACCGGAAAACTGAATGATCCGAATTATACAGAGCAATGGCTACAAGCTGACGATGTGGTGGAAATGGAGATCGAGGGACTGGGAATTTTATCGAATACGATGGTGAAGGAGGATAGTGAGATGAGTTTGTTGGCACTGAAGAAGAGTTAGATGTTGTGAGTTGCGGGTTGTGGGTTACGGTTCTATGAAATGCAGGGATTTATAAGTATTTTGTTTAAAACAACCCTATGGCAACTATTAAAACATTGGAAGAGCTTGATATCTGAAAGAAATCACAGGAGCTGGTTGTAAGAATTTATGGTCTGGTAGAAAAAATCCAAAGATCAATAAAGATTTTTCTTTTAAGGATCAAATTAAAAGAGCAGTATTATCCATTTCAAATAATATTGCAGAAGGATTTGAATACAATAACAACAGGGACTTTATTAAGTTCTTAAGATATTCGAATGGATCTGCCGGCGAAGTGAAGAATTGCTTACTGTTTGCGGCTAATGTAAGTTTTGTCGCAAGAGAAATTATTCAACCCTTGCTAGATTCTTTACAGGAATTAGGCAACAAAATCGGGGGCCTGATTAAATATCTCAGAACAAGCGCTAACAAACAATCCAACTGAATAAACACGGAACTTGTAATATTAAACCCGCAACTTATTCTCACAATGCTCATACATTTAAAAGACCTCAAACCCGCCGAAGCGCAAAACTATTTACAGCACGCCATCGCTCCTAGGCCAATCGCATTTGCATCTACTATTGATAAGGAAGGAAATGTAAATCTTTCCCCCTTCAGCTTTTTCAATATGTTCAGCAGCAATCCGCCGGTGGTTATTTTTTCGCCTGCACGAAGGGTGAGAGATAATACTACCAAGCACAGCCTGCAGAATGTGGAAGAAGTAAAAGAAGTGGTGATCAATATCGTGGATTATGATATGGTGCAGCAAACATCTTTAGCCAGCTGCGAATATCCAAAGGGATGTAATGAATTTGAAAAAGCCGGTTTCACTGCTGAAAAAGCGAGTATTGTTAGTCCGCCGATGGTAAAAGAAAGTAAGATAAAGCTGGAGTGTAAGGTCCTTGAAATAAAACCGCTGGGAACAGAAGGCGGTGCCGGTAACCTGGTTATCTGTGAGGTACTTTGCATGCACATCGATGACAGCGTACTGGATGCGGATAAAAAAATTGACCAGACCAAAATACAGCATGTGGCAAGGTTGGGTGGCGACTGGTACTGCAAAGTAGATGAGCATAGTCTTTTTAAAGTAGCTAAACCGAATACCGAATTGGGCATTGGCATTGATGCATTGCCCGAAGGCATCCGCAACAGCAGGATATTAACCGGCAATCATTTGGGCCAGCTTGCGAATATAAAAGAAATGCCCGTAGTAGAGCCTTCTTTTACAGATGATAAGTTAAAGAACATCATCCAGTATTATTCCATCAACCCGGAAGATATGGACAAGGAACTGCACAGCTATGCAGCTAAATTATTAGACGATGGTAATGTACATGACGCCTGGCAGGTATTGCTGGCGGATGAATAAATATTTGTTTCTACTATTTTAGCATAATGAGATCACTGAATTGCCTAATTATATTGATGGCCCTGCTGGCTTCCTGCCGTGGTAAAACCAGCTCCACCCCTTCAAAAGACATTACTGATAAGGTAACAGAAGTGTCGGTAGAAGATGTTGAAATGAACCAGGCCATGGCAAAGGCGAGGGCAACATTCAACCAGTTTGACACCGCTTTTAGAAACGGGCATTTTGATCCCCGGGGCTTTTTAATTAAAGTAAGATTTGATATACAGGATGGCAGTGGGGAACATATCTGGACAGGAGACCTCTCTATCGATAACGGAAATTACATTGGGACCATTTATGAAAATGCTATTTATATTGATAGTCTGAAGGCCGGCTATAAATAAGGATCAACACGCAGAATATAAGTGACTGGATGTACATGGACAACAATGGAAAAACAATAGGCGGCTATACGATCGATATTCTCCGGGAAAGAATGTCACCGGAAGAACGGGCCTATTACGATTCACTCAATCAATTATAAAAATTTCCCGATTGCATAAATAAGATTTCCGGGTTTTTCTGGGTTTTTACAGCAAATACCTTCTCTTTGCCCGCTTAAATAAATGATTATGGCCGGCAAAGCAACTGTACACAATCAAATGAGGATATGGCACCGTTACCTGGGCTTCTTTTTGGCCGGTATCATGGCGGTGTATGCCACCAGTGGTGTAGTGTTGATTTTCAGGGATACTGATTTCCTGAAAAGAGAGAAAATAGTTGAGAAAAAGCTGGATGCCAATCTTACTGCCGAAGCATTGGGCAAAGCCATTAAAATCAAAGAGCTGAAAGCCGAGTCAGTTTCTGGCGATACCATAAAATTTAAACAGGGTTATTACAATACCGTTACCGGCGATGTAAGCTATACTGTTAAATCCATGCCCTTTCTAATTGAAAAGCTGAACAAGCTGCACAAAGCCAATTCAAAAAGCCCGTTGTTTTTTCTCAATATTTTCTTTGGTGTTTCGCTGTTATTCTTTGTTATCTCTTCATTCTGGATGTTCATGCCTAAAACGAGCATCTTTAAAAAGGGATTGTATTTTACTTTAGCGGGTATTGTGCTTATGCTAATTATGTTGTTCTTATAAATGACGTAATATTTCGCTCCTACGCAGCTTAGGTCATTTATTATTCGTGATGTTACCAACAGGTAATTCCTACGGGATCTACCGGATACAGGTGCTTATCTGTTCCGAATCGGTTTGGTTAATTTGATGCTCAACTTTTATATTCTTTTTGTTCATAGTACCTCCCGCCAAAGTGTCGTAGGCACACCCTCTTTATAAAAAAAGACATGCCAAATACAAGCCCGTAGGGGCGGTATCGTTGCTTTTTAAAAGCACTTATATTCCGTTAATTTTTTATCAACGGGGAAATTTTTCATTCAATGTGAATTAATTTTAATGCATGAAAAAACTCCTGCTGCTCTGCCTGCTTACTCCTCTTCTTTCTGTTGCTCAACAAACCACCTACAAAAACATCGCCCTTGAAGGCGGCGGCATCCGTGGCATAGCCTATGCCGGCGTGGTAAAAGTTCTGGAGCAAAGGGGCATCTTACAAAATATTGAAAAAGTAGCAGGCTCGTCTGCCGGTGCTATTGCCGGGCTCATGATCAGCGTGGGTTATAATGCCGCCGAAATAGACAGCATACTCATGGACCTGGCTATTGAAAAATTCAATGATGGCAGCTGGGGTGCTATTGGTAAATACAATAGGGTTAAAACCAGGTATGGTATTTACAAAGGCAATCAATTTGAAAAATGGCTGAAGGAACTGGTCTTTACAAAAACAGGCAAAGAAGAACTGACTTTTGCAGAACTGCATGAATTGCGTTTAAAGAACAGTACCTACAAAGACCTGTACGTCACCGGTACCAATCTCAGCAAACAACAACTGGAAATATTTTCTTACGAACACAGCCCGCAGATGCCCATAGCACTTGCTGTACGGATCAGCGGCGGCATTCCTTTTTATTTTGAACCGGTGGCGCTGGACAATGACCTGAATCGTATCAGCAAAAAGGACAGTCTTGTACCTGTAAATTTTTATGTAGATGGCGGAATGCTTTGCAATTACCCCATCAGCATGTTCGACAGCTGTGAGAATATTAAAAATCCGTTGCTGTGCTACAATGCCAAATTAAATCCTGCAACATTGGGTGTTAAGCTGGAAAGGCCGGAGCAAATAGATTCGCTCCACAACAATTCCATTGCTATACCGCCTTATGATCCACAAAACCTGAATGAATATTTTCTTGCCTTTTCCAACCTGTTGATGGAAACACTGGCAAGAAAATATCCAAAACTGGAGAATGAATTGGGGCGCACTATTTATGTGAGCTACGGCAATGTTTTTTCCAAACCCCGACGCATGAAAACATCAGAAAAAAGAATGTTATACGAAAATGGTGTGAAGGCCGCTACCGATTTCTTCGACTAAGCCATTACCATTTTGTTCCGAACACTTTCTTCAAAATGTCGCTGCTTCTTGCAGCAAAGTTCGTCCTGATATTTACTTCTTCTTTTGCGATCAGGTCAAACAGCGCAGTTGTAGCCCTGTCCGTAACATAGCTTGCCAGGTCGGGGTTGATCTTTTTCATGGTAGTAGGAAAATTATTGTACCTGGTCACCAGGTCGCCATAATATTTGGTAGCATCCACTTTCTGTAAAGAAGATTGTATCACAGGCTGAAATGCTGCCAGCAATTTCTCCGTGGTCTTCACCCTGAAAAAATGCGTAGCGCTGGTATCACCATTCTTTACCAGGCCGATTGCATCCTGCAAGGTCATGCTTTTAATGGCATCAATAAAGATCGGTTTGGCATACCCCACGGCATCTTCCGCACCACGGTTGATCTGCAAAACGGCTTTGTCAACCAGGCTGCCAAGGCCCAATGTCCTGAAAGTATTTACCAGCTTCTGGGCATCCGGCGGCAACAATACTTTGTAGATCGCATCTTTAAAAAAGCCATCTACTTTATTCAATTGTAATACTGATTTACCGATTCCCTGGTCAAGTGCTGCTTTAATGCCCTGCGCCGCTTCTGCCTGGCTCAGTCCGCCAACCCCGGTTGTTGTTGGTAGTTGATTGAGCACTTCGCAGGAACTGAGACCCAATGATGTTATTGCAAAAAGGATAATGAAAATTTTACGCATAGTAGTGTTTTTAATATAGTGAGTAACAGATAGACGATAATTAATAACAAAAGTAACATTTGTAAGGGATGTTAAAATTGTTTTAGGGTCGGTACCGCAGGTGATATCCGGGTTTTAACCGCAAAGACACTAAGGCGCAAACCTGATGTCAGACTGGGCTTGTCGAAGGCGTTGTCAGAAGATTAATAACCCGCCTTCAACAAGCCCAGTCTGACATTTCTATTCTATAAAATCTAAGACAAAGCCGCTATCGGCTCTTTGCGCCTTAGCGTCTTTGCGGTTAATCACTATATTTGCAGCCAATTTAAAATTATGAGCACGCAACATTTATCTGAGCAGGAACTCATCCGCAGGGAAAAGCTGGATGAGCTGACCAAACTGGGCATTGATGCCTATCCTGCAGCATTGTATCCCGTAAGTACTACATCCGAATACATTAAGGAAAATTATAAGGGTGAAGAAAACAAGGCAGATTTTGCTGATGTATGCGTTGCCGGTCGCCTGATGAGTGTAAGGGATATGGGCAAGGCCAACTTTTTTGTATTGCAGGATAGTCTGTAATGAATGTTGGC
>CAYOLS010000059.1:0-15888 GCA_964404845.1 uncultured Ferruginibacter sp.
AATGGTGAACCGCCAGAAGCTGAACGAGATCGCTTTAAAAATGGGGCTGAAAAAAATTACCTTCTACAATAAGTTTGATAACGCACTGAAAATATCGCAGATATTCGGTAACACGCTGGAAGCATTGATCGGTGCCGTTTACCTGGATAAAGGTTATAAAAAAACGCAGGGCTGGGTAGAGAAATTCATCATTCTTCCGCACCTGTTTACGGATGACCTGGAAACTGTGGAGATCAACATCAAAAACAAATTATACGGCTGGGCAAATAAGAATGGCAAAGCCCTGGAGTTTGAAACACTCCACGAAGGAATGGAAAATGGCCGTCGCTTGTTCACCATCGGTGCTACTGTTGACGGCGAACTGGTATCACAGGCCAAAGGTTACAATAAAAAAGATGCCAGCCAGATGGCAGCACAATTAGCAGTAGAAAAATTAGGACTTTAAAATAGCGATGAGTGATAAGTTATGAACGATGAGCGTTACACTCATCACTCATCACTCATAGCTCATAACTCTAAACATGACTTTTGGAATATTAGGCAGCGGCAGCTGGGGTACAGCCCTTGCAAAAATTCTCACCGATAACGGCCAGGCCATTCATTGGTGGAACCGCAGTGAAGAAGCGATAGAACAATTCAAAAAACGCCACCACAATCCCCAGTACCTTACTTCTGCAAGGTTTGATATTAACCAGCTGCATTTAACGGTACAACCGCTGGAAGTAATTCATAATTCAGATGTGATCGTTATCGCTATTCCTTCCGCATTTGCTATTGAAGTGCTGGAGCAATTACCGCAAAATATTTTCGCAGGCAAAAAGATCGTATCAGCCATCAAAGGCATTCTTCCGCAGAATAATTTATTGCTGAACGATTACCTGAGAGAACGCTTTAATCTTCCGCTGGAAGATTATTTTGCCGTACTCGGCCCCTGCCATGCAGAGGAAGTTGCGCAGGAAAAATTATCGTACCTCACTTTTTCTGGAGTAGATGTGAATACTACCGCAGCAATTGCGGATAATTTTAAAACACCTTATATCAACACCGTAGTCAATAAAGATATTTATGGCGTGCAGTATGCTGCCGTATTAAAAAATATTTATGCGGTAGGAGCAGGCATTGCGCACGGGCTCGACTACGGCGATAATTTTTTAAGCGTGCTCATTGCCAATAGTGCCGATGAAATGGCAGGTTTTCTCCGCAAGGCCGGCATCATCAATGCAGAAGTAGGTTACATTGAGCACAAGAAAAGCATTGAGCTGCCGCAGGAACACAATAACTATGCGGCATCCGTTTACCTTGGCGACCTGCTGGTGACCTGTTATTCACTCCATAGCCGCAACCGTACATTTGGCAACATGATCGGCAAAGGTTATTCTGTAAAAGCAGCGCAGCTGGAAATGAGCATGGTGGCCGAAGGTTATTTTGCCAGCCAGTGCATGTACAATATCAATAAGAATATTATGGCTGACATGCCTATAGCCAGTGCGGTGTACAATATTTTATGGAATGGCGTTCCGGCAAAAGAAGGATTCGATAAAATGGAAGCAGAGCTGGTTTAAAAGAACAGTTCTGCTGCAATACCATCTGCTAAAAATTTTCCTTTAGGACTAAGTCTTAAAAATTGTTCATTATACAATAGAAGTCCTTCTTTTATTAAAGCTGTAGCATTTTCTTTTAATGACCTTCCTTTATCAGCACCGAATTTTTTTTCCAGTTGATCCATATCAATTCCTTCCATTGTTCGCAGGCTGATCATGATAAATTCATTCAGTTGTTGTGTTGCAGTCAGTTGTTCTTCTTCAAAAGGAATGATATTGTTCGTAACGGATTGAATGTACAAGGCGTTATTCGCTATATTCCATCGCCTTTTGGTATTACCATCAAAAGAATGTGCAGAAGGGCCAAAGCCGTAATAAGGAATGCCTTTCCAGTAGCTGCTGTTGTGCCTGCTCCGGAAACCCGGTTTGGCAAAGTTGCTGATCTCGTATTGCTCATAACCTGCTTCAGCAGTGAGTTCCAGCAGTAGCTCAAATTGTTCGGCCTGCCTTGCTTCATCTACCGGCTCGTATTTTTTCTTTTCGATCAAATGATGTAAAGCTGTTTTTTCTTCTACCGTTAAGGCATAACAGGAAATATGCGGAATGTTTTTTTCAATGATGATATTTACATTCTTCTCAAATTCAGCGTTGCTCAACAAAGGAGAACCATAAATAAGATCAACAGAAAAATTGATAAAACCTGCAGCCAGTATATCATCAATGCTTTGTAAAGATTGTGTTGCATTATGCGCCCGGTTCATCCATTTTAGTTCCGCTTCATTAAAGGATTGCACACCCAGGCTAAGGCGGTTGATACCTGCTTTCAGCCAGCTGCTCAAAACAGCCGGGTTGATATCATCCGGGTTCGCTTCGAGTGTAATTTCAGCAGAAGGGCTTACATTAAATTTTGCTGCAACAGCATCTAATATGCGTTTCAGCTCATCTTCAGACAAGAGACTTGGCGTGCCGCCGCCAAAATAAATAGTATCGGTTGTAACACCTTTATCAATTAGCTCGGTCAATTCAATTTCCCTGGTCAATGCATCGATCAAAGCCGCTTTTTGAGACGTATTGGTGGAAAAATGAAAATTACAGTAATGACAGGCCTGCCTGCAAAATGGAATATGAATATAAATACCCGCCAAAGGTTGTAGATTTGGTTTTACAAAATGTGTCTCATCACTGTATGCTGAAACCTGCGCTGTTCCGGAATGTATTGTTGATAGCTGTATGCCAGTGCTGCTTTTTGCTGAAGCTGGCAGCACAGCAAACGAACTATACGCTTGTTGTTCATTCCGCAGGCAAAGATAGCAGCTTTAATGCAGCTGCATTGGGATTGCAGACGAGCTTCAGCAGTAGTACCGACGCTGCAACTTATATTGTAAAAATTCCGCAGCTGCTTGCATCAAAAGGTTATCCCGCTGCATCGGTGGATAGTTCCTGGGATGGAAACAATAGTCTTCATGTTTTGTTATATACAGGGCCTAAATACGAATGGCTGCAATTGCACATATCGGGCATTGAAAAACCTGCGCTTGCTGCCGCCGGTTATATGGAAAAGAATTTCAATAACAGGCCTGTAAATTTCCCCCAGCTCCAGCTCATACAGCAACGCCTGCTGAATTATTATGAAAAGAACGGTTATCCTTTTGCTGCTGTTTTTTTAGACAGCATACAACTGGACAATGATAAAATGATCGCTACGCTGAAAGCAGACAGGGGAGTGCTGTACCATATCGACAGCATAAGATTGGTTGGCAAAATAAAGATCAATAAGAATTTTTTACAGCGTTATCTCGATATAAAAAATGGCAGCATTTACAACAAGGAAAAACTGGAGCAGGTAGATAAAAAAATGCTGGAACTGCCATTCATTACGCCTGTGCAATCATCTGATATTTCCATGCTTGGCAGTGGTTCTATATTAAACATCTACGCCGATCCCAAAAGAGCGAGCCAGGTAAATTTTCTTGTAGGGTTTCTTCCCGCCTCCGGCGATAGTAAAAAACTGCAGGTAACGGGTGATGTGAATCTTGATCTGAAAAACCTGCTCGGCGGCGCAGAAGAAATACTGGTGAAATGGCAGCAGCTGCAACCCAAATCACCGAGGTTGAACTTAGGATTTACCAAACCTTATATTTTAAATTCGCCTTTTGGTGTTAACTTTTTATTCGACCTGTTTAAAAAGGATTCCAATTTTTTACAGATCAATGCGCAGGCAGGTGTGCAGTTCAATCTGGGCGATGATCAGCATGGTAAATTCTTTTTGCAGTGGCAGAACAACAGGCTGCTTTCAGGAGCAGTGGATACCAATCTCGTTAAAATACAAAAAACATTGCCACCCAATATTGACCTGGGCTCTGTGAGCATGGGCTTCAGCTACGACCTGTGGCGCACCAATTACAGGTTCAATCCAAGAAGCGGCAATGAAATAAACCTGACAACTACTGTCGGGATCAAAAATGTAAAACAGAATGATGATATCCTGAACATTAAAGACCCCAATTTCAATTATGCTTCGTTATATGATTCCATTAAACCGAAGAGCTACCAGATGCGGTTGAAATTAGCAGCGGCACATTATTTTCCTTTGCAGAAAAGATCAGCGCTGAAGACTGCTCTACAAGGTGGTTATTACACAAGTCCGAATATGTTTCGCAATGAATTGTTCCAGATCGGCGGCTACAAATTATTGCGGGGCTTTAATGAAGAAAGCATTTATGCAAGCCAGTATGCGGTGGCTACGGCGGAATATCGTTACCTGGTCGATTTAAATTCTTACCTGTTCGTATTTACAGACCTTGGATGGGTAAAAAATAAATACCAGTCCGTGAATGTGAACAACCAGT
Organism: uncultured Ferruginibacter sp.; assembly: GCA_964404845.1. Lineage (GTDB taxonomy): Bacteria > Bacteroidota > Bacteroidia > Chitinophagales > Chitinophagaceae > Ferruginibacter. The sequence goes on from CAYOLS010000059.1 coordinate 4,391, forward strand.
TTTTGGGAGCAGGGCTTGGAATGATGTTTGAAACAAAAGCGGGCCTGCTCAACATCAGTTATGCAATAGGAAAAAGAGATGATGTGAAGTTTAATTTAAGAGAAGCATCCAAGCTGCATTTTGGATACATCAATTACTTTTAGAATCGTGGGTAAAGCACTAAATTTGCCGCCAAAGCAACCGGGATTGAAGCAATTTTTAATTTTCCTTTTATTGTTTTTTGTATACAGTGTGCAGGGGCAGTCCCAGGCCACGGATAGCATCGTTCCGGTAAAAGACAGCCTGGCGGTTCAAAGCCAGCAACCAGTTGCTGTATCGCCTTGGCAGGAAATACTCCGGTCAAACAAATACCTCAACAGCGAATCGCAACCCGTATCGCTTGCTATAAAAAAAAGAACGCCGCTAAAAGAGAATGCTATATTCTACATATTGGCTGGACTATTGTTTTTCTTTGGCATTGTTAAAACAGTTTACTCAAGGTATTTCTCCACATTATTCAGGGTTTTCTTCAACAGTTCATTGAGGCAAAGCCAGCTTACAGATCAGCTCATGCAGGCAAAGCTGCCCTCGCTTTTCTTTAACCTTGTGTTCTTAATTTCAGCTTCGCTGTATGTTTATTTTTTATTGCAAAAGATCAGCTTTCACAGCAACGACTTTAACTGGGCGCTGCTGCTGGCCTGTCTTTTGGCATTTGCCATTGTATATGCAGGAAAATATGTGGCGGTAAAATTTTTCGGTTGGATAACAGGCTTCAACAGCGAGGCCGATGTTTATATATTCATTGTTTTCCTGATAAATAAAATTATCGGTATATGCCTGTTACCTGTAGTGATCGTGCTGGCATTTTCGGATGTTAGCATTGTAAAAATAATGATCACCGTTTCTTTTATTTTAATAGGATTGATGCTGCTGTTTCGTTTTATAAGGTCATATGGCCTGTTGCAACACAAGCTCAAGATCAATCGCTTTCATTTTATCCTGTATATCTTCTCTTTTGAATTGCTGCCGTTAGCGATCATTTATAAGGCAGTGGAACTATTTATTATGAAAAAGCTTTAACTTTGTGCCTTCTTTGGAGAGAAGTATGATAAAAAACAGCGAAAAGTCGGTTTCATCTACAGTCCTGAAAGTAAAAAAAGTGTTGATTGCCCAGCCCCAACCGGAAGGCGTAAAATCACCTTATTTTGACTTAGCCAAAAAATACAGCATCAACATAGACTTCTACCCGTTTATTGTTGTAGAGGGCATTCCTGCAAAAGATTTCCGTAAACAAAAGATCGATATAGCAGCTTACTCTGCCGTAATTTTTACGAGCAGGCATGCCATCGATCATTTTTTCAGGATCTGCGAAGAAATGAAAGTAACCGTTTCGCAGGAAACGAAGTACTTCTGCATTACAGAAGCAGTAGCGCTGTACCTGCAGAAATTCATTTTATACAGGAAAAGAAAAGTTTTTTATGGTGCCGATGGTACCAATAAAAGTTTGTTTGATGTTATCAACAAACACAAAGACAATGAGAAGTTCCTGTATCCTTGTTCAGAATCTTTTGACAGCGAAATAACCAACTGGCTCAAGCATCACAATTGCGAATATGCCACACCGGTATTGTACAGGATTGTAAGCAATGATATCAAAGAAGTGATCGGCCGTAAATATGATGTGATCTGCCTGTTTACTCCCGGCGGTGTAAGAAGCCTGCTCGAAAATTTCCCTGATTACAAGCAGAATGGTACCGCACTTGGAGCTTTTGGAGCCAATACTTTTAAAGCTGCCGAAGATGCAGGCCTGGTACTGGAAATAAAAGCGCCCATGCCACAAACACCGAGTATGATCAGCGCTCTTGACAAATTCCTGCTGGCATCCACATCTAAAAAGAAATAAGCAAAAAGCAATAATTTAAAGCAACTTTCAAAGTTGCTTTTTTGTTTTGGTAAACTTTGCCAAAGTTCCTGTTTGACCACTCCAAATAATAACATGAAAAACAATTCTCCTAACGCACTCATCCACGAAACAAGCCCTTACCTGCTGCAGCATGCCTATAATCCTGTGCAATGGTATCCCTGGGGTGAAGCCGCTTTGCAAATGGCCAAAGACAAAGACCTGCCCATCCTCGTAAGCATCGGCTATTCCGCTTGCCATTGGTGCCATGTAATGGAAAAAGAAAGCTTTGAAGATGCAGAAACAGCTGCTTTCATGAACAGGCATTTCATCAACATAAAAATTGACAGGGAAGAGCGGCCGGATATTGATCATATTTACATGGATGCTGTGCAAGCCATTACCGGCAGCGGAGGCTGGCCGCTGAATGTGTTTTTAACGCCGGATAAAAAACCGTTTTACGGGGGTACTTACTTTCCGCCGCAGAAAGCATTTAACCGCCCTTCCTGGCTGGATGTGCTCTACAGCATGAGTGAATATTGGAAGAACAAACGAGCAGAAGTTGAGGAACAGGCAAATGGCCTGATGGAACATTTAACTACCTCCAATAAATTTTCTTTCAAACTACCGGAAGGCCTGACCGGTGATGATTTTTACTCCATGGAAAAATGCCGGGTGATCGCTGATAATATTTTAGCCAATGCAGACAAAACAGAAGGTGGTTTTGGAAGGGCACCCAAGTTCCTGCAAACGGCTTCTATACAATACCTGTTGCAGTATGCACATTTATTGGGCAACGATCTGTACAAAGAACAAGCATTGCTCAGCCTTACCAAAATGGCACAGGGCGGTATTTACGACCAGCTTGGCGGCGGCATTTCCCGCTACAGTACAGACAATGAATGGCTGGTGCCGCACTTTGAAAAAATGCTGTACGATAATGCCTTGTTCGTAATTGCGCTTTGCGATGCGTATCAACTTACCAAAGAAGATATTTACAAAGAAACAATAAAAGGAACCCTTCGTTTTGTAATGGAAGAATTGCATGATAAAGAAGGTGGTTATTACACGGCACTGGATGCCGATAGCGAAGGAGTAGAAGGAAAATATTATGTGTGGGGCAAGGCAGAAATACAGGAGATCCTGGGCGAAGATGCGGCCGTTTTCTGCGGTTACTACAATGTGACGGAACACGGCAATTGGGAAGAAAAAAACATCCTTTGCATCAAAGAAAGTATGGAAAGCTTTGCAGAAACCCGCAAAATGTCGGTGATTTCGCTTAAAAATTTGTTAAAAGATAGCAGGGAAAAGCTGCTGAACCAGCGCCGGCAAAGGATTGCGCCGGGTACGGATGACAAGATATTACTCAACTGTAACAGCCTTTTGCTCACCGCATTTTGTAAAGCTTATGCTGCTTTGCAGGATGACAGGTACAGGGATGCGGCTGCCGACCTTGCTGCATTTATAGAAGTTAAGTTCAAAGGGGAAAAGGGAATGCTTTTCCATACCTACAAAGCAGGTATTGCCCGTTACCCCGCTTTCCTGGATGATTATGCGTATTATATCCAGTCGCTTATTCACTTGCAGGAAATAACTGGTAATCAGCAGTATTTACTCATGGCCAGGCGGTATACGGAACAGGTGCTGGTTCATTTTCCAGATGAGGCTGGCAATCTTTTCTATTACAGCAATGCCGGGCAGGAAGATATCATTGTAAGAAAGGCGGAGGTATACGACGGCGCTACTCCATCTGCCAATGCGGTAATGGCAGACAACCTTTTATACCTGGGCATCGTCTTCAATGAACAGGCCTGGAATACCAGGGCAGCCAAAATGCTGCATTCCCTGTATGCTGCCGTTGAAAAATACCCGGGTTCTTTTGCTGTTTGGGCAGGCATTTACCTGCGGCAGGCTGCGGGGATCATTGAAATTGCGCTTACCGGTAACGAAGCAAGGCCAGTCTTAAAGGAAGTGCTTCATCAATTCATACCCAATAAGCTGCTGCAAAGTAGCATAGAAGGTCCCATGGATACTATGCCATTGCTGGAAGGAAGGCCATTGAACGGTGCGGCTGCTATATATGTCTGCCGTCATTACAGTTGCCTTGCACCGGTGTTTACAGTGGCCGAAATGATGAAAACAATAAAAAACAATCCTATTCCCCCGGAAGGCCACAATAATAACCAGTAAACAGCGTTTAAGGATATTAGTGATAAAATGTTTATGTGAACAAAAAATAACAGGAACGAATTTTTACCGAGTGATGTTAATTCAAAATAATCATTACATTTGCTACCACCCTCAAAGTTTAAAACAATGAATAAACGGTATTTATACCTATTAGCCGTAGTTGCTGTGGCTACCTCTGCAAGCAGCTGTAAAATGCTCGGCGGTAAGAAAAGATCTGGCTCATTGCCTAACGACGGGCAATTGCACGGCGTTGCACCTGCAGCCAGGTGGTCATTACCGAAGCCTCCGGGAATGGTTTACATCCCACCAGGAACATTCCACATGGGTCCGAGTGATGAAGATGTTAACTATGCTTACACAGCAAGGAACAAACAAGTTTCAATCAGTGGTTTCTGGATGGATGCTACCGAAGTAACCAATAACGAATACCGCCAGTTCACCAACTGGGTGAGAGATTCTATCGCAGCCAAGCTGATGGGCTACATCAAGCAAGGTGCCGATGGTGAAGAGCATATCGACTGGACCAAAGCAAAAACGATCAAATGGGGCGACAAAGCTACCATTGAAAAGATCGATGCAATGATCGTAACTCCCGACAACCGCATCTTTGGCAAAAAAGAACTCGATGCCAAAAAGATCGTTTATCAATCTGAAATTTTTGACTATAAGGCCGCTGCTAACAACAGGGACGTAACTATCCCTCGCTCTGCCTTCATTGTAAAACAACAAATTCCTGTTTACCCTGATTCATTATGCTGGGTAAGAGACTTTGCTTATTCTTACAATGAACCAATGGCTAAAAAATATTTCAATCACCCTGCATTTGGTAACTATCCTGTAGTTGGTGTTAGCTGGAAACAAGCTACTGCTTTCTGCGAATGGAGAACGCTTTACCTGAATGCTTTCCTGGAAAGCAAAAAAAGGTCTTCAGAATCTGATTTCCGCCTGCCTACAGAAGCACAATGGGAATATGCAGCACGTGGTGGCCGTTCACAATCACCATACCCCTGGGGTGGTCCTTACTTAAGGAATAAAAAAGGTTGTTTGCTGGCTAACTTCAAACCAGGCCGTGGTAACTATCCTGAAGATGGTGGTTTCTACACTGTAAGAGCTGATGCATACTGGCCAAATGATTTCGGTCTGTACAACATGGCCGGAAACGTAGCAGAATGGACCTCTTCTTTATACTATGAAGGTGGTTACAACTTCCAGCACGACATGAACCCGGATATTCGCTGGAACGCCAAAGACTCAGATCCTCCAAGAATGAAACGTAAAGTATTGCGTGGCGGTAGCTGGAAAGATGTTGCACACTTCCTGCAAACCAGCACACGTAGCTATGAATACCAGGATACATCGAAATCATATATTGGTTTCAGGTGTGTGATCGACTTACCTGCTTCCACAAAGCGTGGTAGATAATATTAACAGGATACTATCGACCTATTTTTAAATTTCTCGTTTAACAAAACTGACTATCTTTTAACCCGTTCTGTACAAACAGAACGGGTTATTATAACGATTTTTATAAAACCATAACAATCCCCACTAAAACATTTAAAATCTTAACAACTATGGCTCAGAGAAAAAGAACCTTCTTAACCCTGATTGATGTATTAGTAAGTGCTGGTGCAGCTGTAATTATATTCGCTGCGTGGGCAAAACTTACGCACCAGTCATACGCAGACGTTTTACTTACTGTAGGTATGTGGACGGAAACTGCGATCTTCCTTGTATATGCTATCATTGAGTGGGTGAAACCAAAACACCACGAAGAAGATGATGATCCAATGGAAGTAGTGGTTAAAAATCCTGTTGGTAACCCTGCCCTGGCATCTATGGATAAAATGCTGAGCGATGCAGATATTACCCCGGCTAATCTTAAAAAATTAAGCGAAGGTTTTCAAAAACTGGGCACTACCGTTACCGGTATCACAGAAGTAGGTGATGTAGTAAAATCTACCAGCGACTTCGGTGCTAAAACCAAAGAAGCAACTGCTGCTATCACTTCTATGAGCAGTGCTTTCACCAACAGTGCCAATACCATGGCTTCGTTCAACAATGCATCTGAAAGTGCAAGAGGTTTCCACGAACAAGTACAGGTATTAACCAAAAACCTGGGCTCACTGAATACTATTTATGAACTGGAATTGAAAGAAAGCAATAACCACCTGAAAGCGTTGAACGGTTTCTACGGCAAAATGGCAGAAGCAAGTGCAGCAATGATGAGCAGCGTGGATGATGCACAAAAAGCCAAAGAACAAATTGGTGCGTTGGCAAATAACCTGGGTAAATTGAATGCTGTTTATGGCAATATGCTGAGCGCAATGCAAGGCAGAAGCTAAGCTTGATTAGTGAGAAAATTAAACAGAGATCCAAAACAACATTAAAAACAATTTAATATTATTAAGATATGGCTTTACCCAAAGAGCCCCGGCAGAAGATGATCAACATCATGTATTTGGTGTTGACAGCTATCCTGGCGCTAAACGTATCGAACGAGGTAATTGAAGCTTTCAAAACGGTTGATAAAAGTTTGATCAGTTCTTCTGATAACTTAGGAAAAGGAACCAACCTGGTATATAAATCTTTGAACGAAAAGATGGCCGATGCTCAATATGCAGAGCAAGCTAAAAAATGGGTTCCTATTGCAAATGATGTAAAAAAGGCTTCAGATGACCTTAACACTTATATTGAAGGACTGAAAACAAAATTAAAAGAAGGTTCAGGTCTTAAAGAAGACGGGTCTTTTAAAGAAGATAACTTGGATGCATCTACAAGAATATTTGAAACAGGTAAAGAAGGTGATGTATTAAAGAAAAGACTGGATGATTACAAAGCAAAAATTATCAGTCTTGACCCTGAATTGAAACAACAGTTTGAAGCCAACTTTCCTGTTAGTTCCGACGGTGTTATAGGCAAAGAAGGTAAGAAAAAAGATTTCACTGCTTCTTACTTTCACATGACTCCAACTGTTGCTGCATTGACAATTTTGAGCAAATTTCAAAATAATGTAAAGAATGCTGAAAACCAGATTGTTTCTTACGCTCACTCAAAACTGGGTGAAGTAAAAGTGAAATTTGACAAAACAGGCGTATTGTTTGGCCAAAGCTCAAACTATGTAATGCCTGGTGAAGAGATCACTGTTACTGCAGGTATTGGGGCATATAGCTCAGCTGCTCAACCACAGATTTCTATTGGCGGTGCTGCGGTACCGGTAGTAGATGGCCAGGGAACTTACAAATTCCAGGCTTCTGGTTCAGGAAAACAAACTAAAACTGTAACCATTCGTTACAAAGACCAAAATGGTAACGAAAAAACAGAATCTAAAGAAGTAGAATATACTGTTGGTACACCAGGTGGTGCGGCGGTGATGCTGGATAGAATGAATGTATTCTATATCGGTGTAGATAACCCTGTAACCATTGGTTCACCTAAGGGCTGGGACAGAACAAATGTTTCTATGTCTGGCGGTACTATAACCGGTAACGGATCTAAAAGAACTGTAAGGGTGTCTGCTTTAGGAAATGCTTCTATCACAGTAACAGCAGAAGGAAGTGCTCCAACAACCTTCCCTTTCCGCATCAAGAAAATCCCTGATCCGGTATTTAAAGTAGGTTCTGGTAAAGCAAGGGTACCTGCGGTAGAATTCAAAAATCAGCCAAATTGCCGTGCTGATCTGGAGAATTTTGATTTCGATCTGAAATTTAACGTTGTAAGCGCAACAGTTTATTTCTCAGGTGCTAACTTTCCAAACGTAGCTACCGGTACGATCAGTGGTAACAGTCTCGGACCTATTAATGCGCTGATCCAAAGGTGTGGTCCTGGTTCGTCTATTACTTTTGTAAACATTAAAGTACAAGGTCCCGATGGCGTAAGGAGTATTGATGAAAGAAGCATCACCTTATACTAATAAGATTATAAATAAAGGATATGAAAAATCAAATTATTAAATGCCTGTTGTTGGCTTTCCTGGTAGGAGGCGTTTCTGAAGGTGCATTTGCACAAGCGAAGAAGAAAAAAGCGACTACCCGTAAATCTACAAAACGTAGCACAGCTACCAAAACAAAGGCAAAGGTTCAGCCAACAGTAGCTGTAGCAGATACTGTTGCTGCAGTAGCTGCCGCACCGGCTCCGTCTATTGACACATTGCCTATCAAAAAAGTAGCAAAATCTCTTCGCAGGGATGCTGCTGTTGATGACGATGCTATCAGGGATAGGATTCCACTGGCGTATGAACACCTGCGTGCCGATGATGCGGTTTACAGGCATAAAGTATGGAGAGAGATCGACGCAAGAGAAAAGATCAATCTTCCATTCAGGAACCCTGCTGACCTGGATAATGGTAACCAGCGTTTCATTTCTATCCTTTTGCAAGCCATCCAGGACTCGGCAGTAACAGTTTTCAATAATATTGATGACAGGTTTACTACTCCTATGACCGTAGGGGAAGTAGCAAAAGTTGTTGCCGGCGAAGAAGTGGATGTTCCTATCTATGATGATAACGGTAACCTGACCGGCACCAAAAAAATGCGTAACGAGATCAACCTTGACTCTATCTATAAATTCAGGATTAAAGAAGAAGTGATCTTCGATAAAGAAAGCTCCCGCTTATTCTGGAGGATATTGGGAATTGCTCCTGTTAAAAGGATCATTACTCCTCAAGGTCTGGATATCGGTGAATCAGAGCTATTCTGGGTTTATTATCCGGATATGCGTGAAACCTTCGCTAAATACGATGTGTACAATGGTAAAAACTTTGGCGCACGTATGAGCTGGGAAGAACTGTTTGAAAGCCGTATGTTCTATGGTCGTATCATTAAGAGTACCATCGACAATCCATACGATCAGTACATTAAAAACTACAAAGGACTTTCAGAAAATCCTATCCTGCAATTGCTGGAAGGAGAGAATATCAAAGAAAAGATATTTAACTACGAACAGGATCTCTGGAGTTACTAATAGCGTTTATTAAAACTAACTACTTACAAAAGCCCTCAAGAAATTGGGGGTTTTTTTATGGTTCACAAGTTCAAGGTTTAAAGTTCAAGGTTGAATGTAGGGGCGGCACCGCAGGTCAGACCCGGTACTAGGCTAAGAATATTGATCCTGCCGTCCCGGTCTGACCAATAAAAAAGCCATCGTAAAAACGATGGCCAATAATAATTAATAATTAGTAATTAAATCATTACACAGCAAAGCTATCCCCACATCCGCAGCTGCGGCTTGCATTAGGATTGTTGAAATAAAAACCTTTGCCGTTCAATCCGTCACTGAATTCCAGTTCTGTATTTACCAGGTATAAAAAGCTTTTCAGATCTGTAACGATCTTCAAACCCTTGTCCTCAAAAACCTGGTCCATTGGTTTTACTTCATTATCAAAGTCCAGCTTGTAACTTAAGCCACTGCATCCGCCGCCTACCACGCCTACACGAAGGAAATAGGAAGGGTCATTTGCCACCCCTGCATCCGTCATAAGCTGCTCTACCTTGATCTTTGCTTTGTCGCTGATGAATATGCTGTTGTCTGTTGCTACCATTGTTAATGTGCTAATATGCTAATTTGATAATGTGCTGATTCATTCGAATCGTTAATCTCCTGAAAATTCAAAGAAGTATGTTCTGCATTAGCAGATCAGCACATTAGCTAATCAGCTAATTAATGTATTACGCTCTCTTCAAATTTCAATGCTTCCATGCCGTTTTTAGAACGGTAGTCGTTGATCGCTGCTTTTATCGCATCTTCTGCCAATACGGAGCAGTGTATCTTTACCGGTGGAAGGTTCAATTCTTCAACAATATCCATATTGTCGATCTTAACCGCTTCATCTACGCTTTTACCTTTCAGCCACTCTGTAGCCAAAGAAGAAGAAGCGATAGCAGAACCGCAACCGAAGGTTTTGAATTTAGCATCGGTGATAATGCCGGTAGCATCATCCACCTGTATCTGCAGGCGCATAACGTCGCCGCACTCAGGAGCACCCACTAAACCGGTACCCACATTTTTGCTTGCTTTATCCAGCGTTCCTACATTTTTAGGATTCTGGTAGTGATCTATCACTTTGTCTGAATATGCCATTTTGTTTAATTTGATAATTTGATAATTGGCTAATTAACCAATTCTTTAAATTGTTTTTATTCTTTATTCATGGACAGCTTTCATTAGCTAATTATCGAATTAGCTAATTGACCAATTAATGGTGTGCCCACTCGATCGTATTCAAATCAATACCTTCTTTGAACATTTCCCACAGCGGACTCATTTCCCTCAGCTTGATAACCGTTTCACTCACCGCTTTAATGGTATAATCAATTTGTTCTTCTGTAGTGAACCTGCCCAGTCCGAAACGCAGCGAACTGTGTGCCAGGTCATCACCAAGGCCTAAAGCTTTTAATACATAGCTCGGTTCCAATGAAGCAGAAGTACAGGCTGAACCGGAGCTCAGCGCAATATTTTTATTAAAGCCCATCATCAACCCTTCCCCTTCCACGTGTTTGAAAGAGATGTTGGATACATGTGGCAAACGATGCTCACGGCTCCCGTTCACATAAGCTTCTTCCAGCAATAATAGTGCTGATTCCAGCTTATCTCTCAGTTTGCTGATGCGTTTGGTATCTGCTTCCATATCCAGCATACACAATTCGCAGGCTTTACCAAAACCAACAATACCCGGAACATTCAATGTACCACTGCGCATACCCCTTTCGTGGCCGCCGCCATCCATCTGGGCAGTTACTTTCACCCTTGGATTTTTACGACGCACATATAAAGCTCCCACACCTTTAGGGCCATACATTTTATGGGCAGAGAATGCAGCCAGGTCAATGCCATCTTTGTTTACATCCACGGGGATTTTACCTACTGCCTGTGTAGCATCGGTAAATACCAGCGCACCATGCTTGCGGGCAATAGCACTGATCTCTTTCATCGGTTGAATAGTTCCTACTTCGTTGTTGGCATACATGATAGCCACCAAAATTGTAGTTGGCCTCATCGCTGCTTCCAGGTCTTTAAGGTCGATCAGCCCTTCGTTGTTTACTGGCAGGTAAGTTACCTCACCACCCAGCTTTTCAATATGCTTGCAGGTATCTAAAACCGCTTTGTGTTCTGTAACGGCAGTAATGATGTGGTTGCCTTTGCTGGCATACATTTCATACACACCTTTAATGGCCAGGTTATCTGCTTCCGTAGCACCGGAAGTAAAAATGATCTCTTTTGGATCGGCGCCAATCAGTTTGGCAACCTGCTCCCTTGCATAGTCCACCGCTTCTTCCGCTTCCCAACCAAATGAGTGGTTACGGCTGGCTGCATTTCCAAAATGCTCCAGGAAATAGGGTGTCATAGCTTCCAGCACACGTGGGTCCATAGGGGTGGTAGCATTGTTATCCAGGTAAATCGGCAATTTCAACATATCTTTCTCTTTGTTTTT
>CAYOLS010000060.1:0-1739 GCA_964404845.1 uncultured Ferruginibacter sp.
GCCTCTTTTATTCTCCTCGAATTTTTTGGTTAGTTCACGGCTTACGCAGCAGGGACGTTCTGCACCGAAGTAGGTTATAAAGTCATTCAACGTTTTTACCAGTCGCATGGGGCTTTCATAAAAAACCATGGTACGTTCCTCTTCAGCCATTCTTTTTAGAAAAGTTTGCCTGCCTTTTTTTAGCGGCAGAAAACCTTCAAAACAAAAGCTGGTGATGGGAAGCCCGCTGTTCACCAGCGCCGGAACAAAAGCGGTGGCGCCGGGCAGGCATTCTACTTTGATATCCTGCTTCACACATTCCCTTACCAATAAAAATGCAGGATCGCTGATGCCGGGTGTACCTGCATCGGTAAGCAGTGCAATGGTCTTGCCTGCTGCCAGTTGTTCCGCCAGGTGACCAACGATCTTGTGTTCGTTGTGCTGGTGATAAGGCGATACAGGTTTTTGAATATTGTAATGATTGAGCAGCACGGAAGAAGTGCGGGTGTCTTCCGCAAGAATAAGATCAACAGAATGCAATACATCAATGGCCCTGTATGTAATATCGGCGAGATTGCCTATGGGGGAAGGAACGATGTAAAGCATGATAATTTGCTAATATGCTAATCAGCTAATTGTATGGTTAATTAACTTCTACTTCAAACATTTCCATTACCGGGTTGGCCAGTAATTTTTTGGCAGCTTCGGAAGCAATAGCGATGGCTTCTTCTTTTGAAGGTGCTTCTATTTGCAGGTCAATGTGCTTGCCGATGCGTACATCACTTACCGATTGAATATTGAGGTTTTGCAGACCACCCAAAACGGCTTTGCCTTGTGGGTCTAACAATTCTTTTAATGGCATTACTTTTACCTGCGCTGTAAATAACATGGTCATTTATTTTTGAAGAGCAAAGATAAAATAATGTAGCCGATAAAAATAACCGGAACTGCCAGCCATTTTAAGAAGATCGCTGCTACAACAGCAAAAACTATTAATATGATCTTGGGCAGGTTGTCTTTCACCGCCCTGCTCTTAAATTTCATGGCCATTAACGGCAATTTGCTGATCATAAGCCAGCTTACCACAACGATCACTCCATACAAGAACCATTTATTCAATAGCAGGCTGATAACAGTTTCATTGGTGCTGTTCCAGTAGATGAGCGGAAAGGATGCAATGAGCAATCCCGCTGCCGGAATGGGTACACCTTTAAAACCATATTGCTGGTCAGTATCTATATTAAATCTGGCCAGCCTGTAGGCACCTGCTGCAGCAATGATAAATGCAGGAACGAGCCATGCTGCATTTACATCAAGGCCATTCTCTTCCCTGGCGAAACTCATCCTTAAAAACTGGTAAATGATCATGGAAGGCGCTACACCAAAGCTTACCACATCTGCCAGCGAATCCAGTTGCTTACCCATTTCCGATGTTGCATTGAATAATCTTGCAACGAAGCCATCTAAGAAATCTACCACTGCTGCCAGGCCGATGAATAAAGATGCCAGGGCAATTTTTTCAGGAATGTCGACAAACTGTGCGCCTTCGGGATTGTATTGAATTGATATGCCGTTCTGTAAAATGCAAACGATGGCCATACAACCAAAGACGAGGTTGATCAAAGTGAATATGTTGGGTATTTGCTTCATGATTAAAAGACCACCGACGGCGGACAACCGGCCACCGATGTTTGTATATTATTTTAAAGCGTTTTTAAACGATTGAATTTTAGCTGTCAATTTTTCTAATTCTTTGTAAA
>CAYOLS010000060.1:1839-15676 GCA_964404845.1 uncultured Ferruginibacter sp.
AAAGCGTTTTTAAACGATTGAATTTTAGCTGTCAATTTTTCTAATTCTTTGTAAAACTTATCAAATATAACCTGATTAATATAATTATGTTTAGCTGCAAGATACAGGCAGTTGACAACTTCAAGGCCTCACCTTTGCGCATAGCCCAGAAACCTTACCTGTTCCGGATTAGATTGACCTGTTGACCCTTCTGCAATATTTAAAGAAATAGAATCTGCCGCTCTTTTCATTTGTATTGTAAGAGAAAACATTTCTTCTTTTGGAAAGGTCCTTGTAAGTAAATGAACTTCATTTGCCAGTTCAATGGCTAATTGCCATATCTCCAGCTTTTCAAATTTAAAAGGCATACGGTAATAAGTATTTTCAGGATAGGGTAACTCTATACTCTCGTAAACCTCCGGTGGTCGGTCATCCGTCGTCGGTGGTCCATACTACTATTTTTTCATTAACGCTTCTATATCCTCTACCGTTATCGGAATATTCTTCATCAGATCCTTATTCCCATTCTTAGTTATCCAGAAATTATTTTCAATCCTTATTCCCATTTGTTCTTCTTCAATATAAATACCCGGTTCAATGGTGAATACCATGCCTGGTTTGATAGGCTCAGTTCTTGTTCCAAGGTCATGCACATCTATACCAAGATGATGAGAAATACCATGGTATAAATATTTGCGGTAAGCCCTGTTATCCGGGTCTTCGTTTTTAATGTCTGATTTTTTCAGCAGGCCGATCTTCTGGAAAACAACGGTCGCTTCATCGCCTACTTTTTCGGTGTAGTCAACAATGCTGATACCGGGCTTTAAGATACTGGCTGCATACTGGTGCAGATGCAGACAAGCATTGTAGACTGTTTTCTGCCTTCTTGTAAACTTACCACTTACAGGAACCGTACGGGTAAGGTCGGCGCAGTAGTTACCATATTCTGCACCAAAGTCCATGAGCACCAGCTCACCTTCCTTGCATTCCCTGCTGTTTTCTACATAATGCAGCGTGCGTGCCCTGTCGCCGCTGGCGATAATGGAGCCATAAGCCGGACCGGTTGCTCTTTGCGAATAAAAGGAATGGTATATTTCTGCCTCAATTTCATATTCCATTACGCCGGGTTTAATAAAACCAAGCAGGCGACGGAAAGTATTTTCTGTAATGTCCATAGCCTTCTGCATTACTTCTACTTCGAGCGGCGTTTTGATAGCACGAACGTCTTTTAAAATCCTGGCGCTGCGTTTGTAATTGTGCAGCGGGTAACGTTGCTTCATCATTTCCGCATAGCGGTAATCTTTTACCGGCACAAGATTGGCCTTGCGGTCGTTCTCATTGCTATTGAGATAAATGGTATCTGCCAAATGTATCCATGGCTGCAGCAAACCATCAAGGCTGTCGAGCCATACAATGGTGCTGATGCCGGAAATGGCCTGCGCTTCATTTGCTCTCAGGCGATGACCATCCCATTTTTCTTTCAGTTCGTTTGGCCTTACCAATACCAATACTTCCCTGTATTTAGGATCGGGATTATCAGGAAATAAAACCAGCATAGATTCTTCCTGCACTATCCCTGTCAGCCAAACCATGTCAGCGCTTTGCTTGAATTTATAAATAGCATCTCCATTGCTGGCGATTTCTTCATTGCTGTTAAAGATGGCAATGGAATTCTTCTCCATTTTATCTGTAAACCTTTTGCGGTTCTGAATAAAAATTTCAGGATTGAGTGGCAAATATTTCATTGAAAAACATTTTACAGGTGAATGACCTTATTTAAAGCTGTTCTTTAAGATTTGCAATATACGGTTTAATCAATTTTATTGTAACCACTCAAATAATAAAAAAGGAAGGCTAAATAAAAGAGGTTCAATAAAAAAGAGCTTATCCGGGGGAATATTTTACAAAGCCTGTTAAGTATTAGAATTCATCAAAAAATGGTTTCCGGGAGCTGTTTTACAATGTGTACATTTTACCCTTTGTATTTTTTATGACGTACCTAACACGTACCTTTGTACCCTCAACAAAAACGCTTGCTATGTCAGTATCAACTATGCTGGAGGCGCCTGTAAGCGCCCTGGCAGAACTGGGTTTACGCACTACTCAACCCATACATTACCAACTCTCTCCTGCAGAACTTACCGATCAGACCGTTAAAAGAGGAGAAGGTGTTTTAAACGACACCGGAGCCCTGGTCATTAAAACCGGGAAATTTACCGGAAGAAGCCCTAAAGACAAATTCACCGTAAAAGACGAAGTATCCGCCGACAAAGTAGACTGGAACGATTTTAACATTGCCATTGAAGAAAAATTTTTCTTCCAGTTGAAAGAAAAAATGCTGCAATACCTCAATGATAAAGAAATATGGGTGAGAGATTGTTTTGCATGCGCCGATGAAAATTACAGGCTTCACTTAAGGGTGATCAACGAAAGCCCTGCCAATAATTTATTCTGCTACAACATGTTCATAAGACCAACAGAAGCACAGTTGGAAAACTTTGCTCCTCACTGGCACATTATACAAGCGCCCGGTTTTAAGGCCGACCCTGCTGTTGACGGTACTCGCTCTGAAAACTTTGCTATCCTTAGTTTTAAACACAAGACCATCCTTATCGGCGGTACAGGCTATACCGGCGAAATGAAAAAAGGCATTTTTACCATGCTGAATTTTGTACTACCTGTACGTGCAGACGTATTGAGTATGCATTGCAGCGCCAACATGGGTAAAGATGGCGATACAGCCATTTTCTTTGGCTTAAGCGGTACCGGTAAAACAACGCTAAGCGCTGATCCGAACCGTTTACTCATCGGTGATGATGAGCACGGCTGGACCGGTGATTCCGTTTTCAATTTTGAAGGTGGCTGTTATGCAAAAACGATCGACCTGAGCGAAGAAAAAGAACCGGAGATCTTCCGTGCTATTAAACCAGGTGCACTGGTTGAGAACACCACATTTGTGGAAGGCACCAATAAAATTGATTTCAGCAGTAAAGCCATTACAGAGAACACAAGGGTAAGTTATCCTTTGACCTTTATCAGCAATGCGCTGGAGCCATCGATCGGCAAAACGCCTAAAAACATTTTCTTCCTTACTGCAGATGCTTATGGTATTTTACCTCCGGTAAGTAAATTAACACCTGGCCAGGCAATGTACCAGTTCATTAGCGGTTACACTGCAAAAGTTGCGGGTACAGAAGCGGGTGTTACAGAACCTAAAGCTACTTTCAGCGCATGTTTCGGTGCACCGTTCTTACCATTGCACCCGGGACAATATGCTGAAATGCTGGGTAAAAAAATGAGGGAGCACAACGTAAATATCTGGCTCATCAATACCGGCTGGAGCGGCGGTCCTTATGGCGTAGGGCAAAGAATGAAACTGTCTTACACCAGGGCAATGATCACAGCTGCGCTTGAAGGTAAGCTGGATAACGTGGAATATGAAGCACACCAGAATTTTGGTATGCTGATACCGAAAGAATGTCCGAATGTTCCATCGGAATTATTAAACCCAAGGTCAGCGTGGGCCAATGCTACAGAATACGACAATAAAGCAAAGGAACTGGCAGCTATGTTCGTTAAAAACTTTGAAAAATATGCAGCGGGCGTGAATGATGAAATACTGGCTGCAGCTCCAAAAGCGTAGAACATTCGATTTAGATAAAAAAGAGGCTCCTGCTATCAGGAGCCTTTTTATTTAGTAAAATAATTATTGATTTTTAATTAATGGTTATTGCTGAATCAGTTCATGCTACACTAATAATTAGTAGTCTGTAATTAATAATCAATTAAAATTCATTTCCGGTATCTCTCCTTCCACTATTAACTTACCAGCGGTTTTTTCTTTTATTTCTTCTACTGAAACACCGGGTGCTCTTTCCAGTAATTTAAAACCATTATCTGTTACTTCCATCACTGCAAGATCACTCACAATTTTTTTAACGCACTTCACACCTGTCAGTGGCAAAGAACAGGATGGCAATAATTTGCTCTCGCCTTTGGGATTGGTGTGCATCATAGCGACAATGATATTTTTTGCGCTGGCCACCAGGTCCATGGCGCCGCCCATACCTTTTACCATTTTGCCGGGTATTTTCCAGTTGGCGATATCACCAGTGTCGCTTACTTCCATAGCGCCTAATACAGTGAGATCTACTTTTCCTGAACGGATCATACCAAAGCTCATGGCACTGTCGAAAAAAGCAGAGCCGGGCAAGGTTGTAATGGTTTGTTTGCCGGCATTAATGAGGTCCGCATCTTCTTTCCCTTCTTCCGGGAACGGCCCCATGCCCAATAAACCATTCTCACTCTGCAATACAACGTTGATCCCTTCGGGAATATAATTCGCTACCAAAGTAGGAATGCCAATACCAAGATTAACATAGTAACCATCTTTTAATTCTTTTGCTATGCGTTGCGCTATCTGGAATTTATCTAAAGCCATTCTAACAAGTTTAAGGGTTCAACAGTTCAAGGTTCAAGGTTAGTGTTTCAAAGGTTTTAGGAGTTTTAAAGGTTTAATGCTCCCATATCATAACTCACATCTTATAGCTCATATCTTTTTTCTCACAGTACGTTGTTCGATCCTCTTCTCATAATCTTTGCCCTGGAAAATGCGATGCACATAAATACCCGGCGTATGAATATTATTTGGATCGAGGGTTCCTACAGGCACCAGCTCTTCTACTTCTGCAATGGTAATCTTTCCTGCCATTGCCATGAGCGGGTTAAAATTGCGGGCTGTGTCCTTGTATATTAGATTGCCCTGCTCATCTCCTTTCCAGGCTTTTACAATAGCGAAGTCTGCATCAAATGCATGCTCCAGCAAATAATCCTTACCGTTAAAATTTCTTACTTCTTTTCCTTCTGCTACTTCTGTTCCTACGCCTGCCGGTGTGTAGATAGCAGGCATACCGTAACCTGCGGCCATGCAACGTGTAGCGAGTGTACCTTGCGGCACAAGCTCCACTTCCAGTTCCCCGCTTAGCAATTGCCTTTCAAACTCTGCATTCTCTCCCACATAGGAAGCGATCATTTTTTTTACCTGCTTTTGCTGCAACATGAGTCCGATCCCAAAATCATCTACACCGGCATTATTGGAAATGCAGGTAAGCCCTTTTACATTCTTTTTTACAAGTGCTGCTATGCAGTTTTCAGGAATACCGCAAAGACCGAAACCACCGAGCATCAATGTCTGTCCGTCGCTGATATCCTTTACCGCTTCTTCTGCGTTGTTGTATATTTTGTTCATGATATTTATAATGGAGTCTCGGTGATCTTCCTTTGGAATAAACCGTTACTGTCTTTTTTATTTTGTGTAGTGTCGTTCTTTGCTTCGTTGATTGCTTTTTGCCGCACCAGCATAGTGTCGAGCATGTTTTTCATCAGGTCGCTATGGTCCAGGTAATAATCATAGCTCTTATAAAATTGCTCTCTTGAAACTTTGTGCAGCAGGAATACCTGCGCCTGCAATTTAGCGCTTTCTGTTTCCAGCTTTTTCGATGTATCTCTGCGCACAAATTCATTGGCAAAAACATCTGCCTTAATATAATCCCAGTACACTGCCTGCATTTTTTCCGGCGGCAGTACGTCTTTCGGCATTTTTGATTTTGAACAGGCGGCCAGGCACACTACTGCTATCAATAAAAAGCGGCCCATCATTTCAGTTGATCTTTGTATGCAGATGAATTGGTAAGATCGAGCTTGGACAATATTTCCCTTGCCTGCACTTTTTCATTTGGCTTGGCCTTGGAGAACAACCTGATCAGCTCCGAAGACTTTCCCTGGAAAAAGAACTGGTTGATCATGGTGTTGGGATTATCCGTATTAAAAGTATTCAGCAGGTTCAGCACATTCAGCATTTCTGTACGGGCTGTGTTTTCATCTTCATACATTTTATCGAGCGATTTCCTGTAATACCCGTAATACACATCATGCATAATATTGTAACGGCTGTTGGTCATGTTCTCTACCAGCCAGTAACGGTTGCGGATGCCATCAAAAGGTTTCCAGCCGCTGATGCCACGGCCATCGGGCGCATTGTTCACAATGTTCAATGCTTTTTGAAAATGCAGGTCGCCGCCATGTGGTGCAAAAGAATCGCCATCAAAGGCCAAAATCAAATTCGCATAATAAGCGAGTACTGCTGTAAGATTCGACACCAACGCATCTGAACCGCTTACCCTGTTCTCGTTAAACTCGAGTATCTGGAATTCCACATATTTGAAGATCACATTATCATCTTTGTAATTGATGATGGGCGAAAGATAAGAAGTGTTGTACGCTGGTCTTGCAGCCTGTACGGTGAGCGATGCTGAATACACATTTGTTTCAGAGGTCTGGTCAAGATTCAGCAAAAAATTGCAATCAATTTTTTCGTTGGCAGCATAGGGTTCAGAAGACCATTTCCTGTTGTTGAGAAAATTGTTCAACGCAGTCTGCAGCGTCATAAAAGTATTCCTGTTAACCGTATTGTTTACCCTTGAGGCTACCACGGTAACTTTTGCATTGAGCTCCTGCGCCTGGAGCGATGATCCTGCAAAACAAAAAATGATAAAAGCAATGATCTTATTCATGACAATAACGGATGATAGTATTTACAATATCTGCTGCTACAGCAGCTTTGGGTTTGGTATCAAAAAAATGCTCGCCGCCTTTCTTATCAAAAATAGTGATTTTGTTACTGTCGTAACCAAAGCCGGCACCGGCATCGTTGAGCGAATTCAATACAATAAGGTCGGCATTTTTTGATTCCAGCTTTTTTAAAGCATATTCTTTTTCATTGTTGGTTTCCAGTGCAAAGCCTACAAGGCACTGACCATTTTTTTTCATACTGCCGAGCTGCTTCAGGATATCTGCTGTTTTTACCAGTTCCAGTTGCAGCGTATCTGTTTTCTTTTTTATTTTCTGATCTGCAACTTCAGCGGGCCTGTAGTCAGCTACCGCTGCGCTCATAATAGCCCAATCCATTTGCTCAAACCTCGACACACATGCATCATACATCTCCTGTGCAGAACGAACGGGAATAACCTGCACACCTGCCGGTGGCTTCTGTGATGAAGGGCCTAATACCAATATTACATCTGCTCCCCTGCTCTTTAATTCCCCGGCCAGCGCTACGCCCATTTTACCGGAAGAAGCATTGCCGATGAATCTTACAGGATCGATCGCTTCGTAAGTAGGACCTGCAGTGATCAATACTTTTTTACCTGCTAAGAATCTGGCCTGAAAAAAAAAATCATTCAGCCATTGTATGATCTGCTCAGGCTCAGCCATACGGCCATCGCCTGATAAACCGCTTGCCAGCTCCCCATTGTTCACCGGTATCACATGATTGTTGTACGATTGTATGGTAGCAATATTTTTTTGCGTGGAAGGATGATGCCACATATCCTCATCCATAGCGGGAGCTGCTACTACCGGGCAGGTAGCAGAGAGGTATACGGCCATCAATAGGTTGTCGCAGGCGCCAGTAGCCATTTTACTTAAAGTATTGCAACTTAATGGAGCAATGAGCATAATATCTGCCCAGCGGCCCAGCATTACATGGTTGGCCCAGGAACTGTTGTCTGCCAGTTGATGCAGCACATCATTTTTAGATAAAGTGCTTAAGGTAAGCGGGGAAATAAAACCGGCGGCAGATGGTGTCATGATCACTTTAACTTCTGCACCTGCCTTGATGAGCAATCTTACGGTGGTGGCCATTTTATACGCAGCAATGCTGCCCGTAACACCCACCAATATTTTTTTACCTTTCAGCATAATAGAAAACGGCGGTTCAAAACCGCCGTTAAAAATAAAACTTCTTATTTAAATCAATCTGTAAATATCAATTTATTAACTAAACAGATCTTCTTCGTTTTTGCGATAGTATACTTTGTCTTCCAGGAACTCAGTAGTAGCCAGCAAAGCTGGGTTTGGCATACGCTCGTAAGCACGGGAGATTTCGATCTGTTCTTTGTTCTCATGGATCTCTTCCAGGCTGTCTGTATGGCTTGCAAATTCTTCCAGTTTGTTGTGCAATTCTTCCTTAATAGAAATATTGATCTGGTTAGCACGCCTTGCGATGATATTGATAGATTCGTACAAATTACCTGTCCTGTCTTTTAAGTCAGATAATTTTTTTGGCTCAACAACACTACTTGTATTAGCGCTTAGCTGACGACGTAATTTGCTCATTTTTTATTTCTTTTATTTGATTTTTACTTAAGTTAACGTATTCTTCCGCATCTTTCAGTTTTTTGCTTTCAGGATACCTGTCAACAAAATCTTCGTATTCTGTGATCACTTTTTCATAACGTTCCAACTGCTTGGCCTGGATGCTCATTTTAGCAAAACGGTAATAAGATTTTACCACCATCAGCTTGTAATCCTCGCCTGATGCAGACTCAGGATATTTGTTCAGCAGTGCTTCAAAAGCCAGTGCTGCTGCCCTGAATTTTTCCAGGTCATAGTACAAATGTGCCGACCTGTATTCTTTTTGTTCAAGCTTCTGCCTGCTTTTATCAATGATGTCGGTAGCATCCTTATTTCTCGGAGAACCGGGATGCGTATTGATAAAGGTCTGCATCATGTTCATGGCCTTCACTGTATTTACCTGCTCCAGTTCCAGCTTAGGGCTTTGTTTATAAAAGGAATAAGCCCTCATATAATCTATTTCCTCTGCTTTGGGGCTGTTGGGGAACACTTCCAGGTATCCTTTGAACATGTTCTCTGCATCCCTGTACATACCCTGGTAATAAAAGGTATAGGCATATTTGTAATAAATATCCTCGAACTGCTGTGTTCCTTTAAACACCGGGAACAAACCTTCATAAAGCTGCTGTGCAAAGCGGTATTTCTTGTTGGCGTAGTATTCGTTCGCCTTGGTAAGACGGTAGTTATCGTCTTTGTTTTTTTCTACTTTAGCATATTTGCTACAGGAGCTAAATGAAAAGCATATTAGAAAAAAATACAATAAAACTTTCGCTGACTTCATAAAGGATGGCAAAATTAACTGATTTTGGCCAAAAATGAACGTATTTCTTTTACCTGCCAAAAATGAATCGTTAATGATTTTATAAAGAGGACCTTATGAAAGCCTTCTAACATCAATTATAGAAAGAAAAATCGAGGCGATGCCTTACAGTGGTGTAATGCTTCCCTTTGAACTGCCCGGGTGCTTTGTCGATCCACTCCACAATTACCATATAAAGACCTGCTTCGGAGGCTTTATAGCTCAATTTGCCGCCGGCATCGGTTTCCAGTATGGTATCTTCCCCATCAGGGCGGGTGAATATGACCCTTGTGGCAGGTTGCAACACCCCATTCTTAAATACGGTTATAGTATAATTGCCGTCACCCGTTTTTTGGAATTGCAGGTCAAGGAAGGCATTGGCAGACTGTGGCGTTTGGCCGGCTCCTACCTGGTAAATATGTTTAAGGTATTGAACAGGTCTTACGATGCCGAGATCGTGTTTGGTCCAATCCTGCACTTCTCTCACATCATTGATACCGGTAATTTCATAGCTGCCTTCTGCAGAAGGGGTAAAGTTCCCGATCCAGGAGCTATCAGCCTGTACCATGGTGAGGGAAATTTTTCTGCCGCCGTTTACCTGGAAAAACATGCTGATATCTTTCATTTTATCCAGCGCTTTACCGGTCATGATCTCCCTGCTTGCATATTCCCCGAAATACAGTTTTACCGTTACGGGATCCCCGGGCTTATGCGAGCCGGATGTTTCTATCCAGTAACTATGGGCTTGTGTCAATACAGGAAGGCATATTATTAATAAGGCAGCGATGAGTTTTTGCATATAATTATTTTCGGCAAAACTAAGGGCCGCCATCAACGGCCGTTTTCAAATAGGGGAAATGCATTTACGAAATGAGAAAGACATGCCTGGTTATATCCTGTAATCCACCTGGCCTTGTTTTACACTAAGCAGTGAATACCGCCGGTAGAAAACAAGATTGAAATGGGCAGCGTTTTCAAAACTTCTTTCTTTAAGGTTACCAGGCATACAATTTCCTATATGACCTGCTTAATAAAATGCAGGCAAAAAAGATACAGTGCCTGGTAGAAAAAGCGCTGGAAGCGGGATCGGCAAATAACTGTATATATTATTCTAACACAGGCATGCTCACTTCTACTTTACATCCTTTGCCGGGTGCCGATTGGATAAGTGCCGTTCCGTTAAATTGTTTGATCCTGTTGCGTATATTGGAAAGACCGATGCCTGCGGGCCTGAGCTTGCTGTCAAAACCAACACCATTGTCCTTGATGGATAGCTTTACATTTTTTAATTGCCTGTTGTAGCTGATGGCTACAATTACTTCACTTGCTTTGCTGTATTTAATAGTGTTATTCAGTTGTTCCTGCACAATACGGTACAGCACTATTTTCTGGCAGTCGGGTAAATTGTTCAGGAATTTCCTGTTGTTGAATCTGAACCTTAGCCGAAACAATTCCAGGTCGTTAATTTTACCTATCAGGTTTTCCAATAGTTGAATAAGCCCCTCTCCCGTTTCCTGGAAAACCACCATTTCGCATGAAATGGTCCTTATATTCTGTTCGGTAGTAGAGATAATATAAGCCAGCTGTTCTTTGGCGTATTTTTCCTGTTCAGTTCCTGCGGGTAAAAGACTGAGGTAAAATTTAGCGATCGTAAGCGAACAGTTTACACTATCATGCAATTCCTGCCCGAGTTTTTTACGTTCCTCTTCCTGGATAAGAATAAGGCTTTCGAGGTAATCTTTTTTTGAAAACTCCTGTGTTGCTGATCCTGTTAAATCAACAGCATGGTAAGGGCCGGATAGCTTACTTTCCTCATGCTGCAGATCGTTTAGTGAAGTCATTTGTGTTTATTTGGATAATTGGA
Organism: uncultured Ferruginibacter sp.; assembly: GCA_964404845.1. Classification (GTDB taxonomy): domain Bacteria; phylum Bacteroidota; class Bacteroidia; order Chitinophagales; family Chitinophagaceae; genus Ferruginibacter. The sequence goes on from CAYOLS010000060.1 coordinate 12,675, forward strand.
TAATTGGATAATATGCCTGGATCAAGTACCGGGCGGAGACCGCAAGACACTAACAATTCTATTTGCGTCTAATGGATACCGTTAGATATTCATACGCCACAACAAATTCTTCTTAGCTATTATGCAAAATTAATCAGATATGCGATGGTCTTTGTAGAAGTAGTTGACAAACGAATTAGAAAGAAGTCGTTTTTCGTAGAATTAGTTCGCTCATAAGCTACCAATAAAAAAAACCGCTTTAGAGAAGCGGTTTGAAATTTCTTGCTGGTAAGAGGACTTAACGGACACCCTGGTTTTTCATAGAATGATGGGTAGGGTTTTCATAGGTTAAAACGGCTCAAAACGGGATATTGGCGCTCATTCAAAAGATCAAATAATGATCGCTTTGTTTGATAGCACAAAATAACAACAGCGGCGCCCGGAATATTGTAGAAGTATTTGACAAAACAAACCGGAAAGAGCCGGTTTTCGTAGAATTAGTTCGCCCGGTAGTTGGTTTCGGGTCATGCCCAGGGCACCGGATTCTATCAAATCAGTAGAATAATAGCTGTTAAAATGTAACAGATAATAATTTTATACCTTACATTTATATATAAATTAATAACTCATCCTGATGATAACAAATCCAGTCAAACTGCTGATTGTGGATGACCATTCTATGATTAGAAAGGGCATCAGGCTGACTATTGAAACCACTTTTGGGATAAAGAACATAGCAGAAGAATCCAGTTGCTCATCCCTCCTAAGCTATTTACGGAAAAATGAAGCGACCCACCTTATCCTGGACCTGCTGGTAGATGATGGCAATTCGCTGGAAGTGCTGCCTTCGGTCAGGAGTATGTACCCGAACCTGCGCATACTTATTTTTTCTATGCAGCCACCTGAAGTATATGCTATTGCACTTAAGCAATATGGCCTGCATGAATACCTTCATAAAGAAGCTTCTGAGGAAGGCACCATTCATATACTACAAAAGTTCTTCTTTGGAGATCCCCCGGAGCAAACTAACGCTACGGGAAATATGAGTGAGGCTAAATCGAACCCTTTTTCTACTTTATCGGCAAGAGAACTGGAAGTGCTGCATTATCTCCTGAACGGTATCGGCACCAAGCAGATATCAGAAACGCTTAACTTACAAATGAGCACTGTCTCTACCATGAAGGCCCGTATTTTTGAAAAAACAAATGTCAATAATATAAAGGAACTGATCGACCTGGCACTGCTGTATAACATTAGCAGTTAATGCTTGTCTTCCTTCCCTGCCAGTACATTTTCTATCCACAACACAGCTTCTGATAAAAGTAACCGGCTTTCCATAACTGAGACCCGGAGCGCTTTGGCTATTTCTTTATATCCATAGCCATCTACCTCGTGCATATTATATACTATCCGCTCCTGTTGCGGTAACAGCTGTATCAACAGCAGTTGCTGATCGGGAGGCAATTTATCTATTGTTTTTTTTAATCCATAAAAACTTGTATGGTCCGGAGCGCTGTTATTTTCTACCGGGTGACTGTTGAGATAAGAAAGGCAGCCGGCGACAAAAATTTTCCTTGCCTCTTCTTCATAAGATGCATTGTTGTACCGGGATAAGTTTATTAAGAAAAGAGAAAAACTGTGCCTGAAAATCTCCATGGCTGCTATATCGTCTGGTATATAACGCAGGCATAAGCTATACATTTTCCCTGAGAGGGATTGATATATGCGCCTGAATTCTTCAGTGGATATTGCAGAAGTCTCTATAATACTGTGCGTCTTGCGCTCTGTTTGTACGGTTGTGGTATTCATTTGTTATCATTAGGCTATGCCCGTTAATTTCCCTGGATTTTGCAATTGCATATCCATGGAAAATAAACAGGTATACATTTGAACAAATAAAACAGAATTTACCGGTAATGCCTGTAGAATTAATTTTACAAATTTTCTTTTAAACCCAGGACAGGCGATACAATTGTTAACGAAAAAATAATAAAGCTTGTATCCCTATTATTTTTTAGCATTGATGGGCATATCTATGATCACCAATGTACCTTTTCCTCTTTCACTTTCTATTATCATTTTACCGTTTACAATGGCGAGCATATCTTTTATAATGAGATAACCAAACCCGTGTCCTTTATTTTCATGGGTAGAGGTAAAGTTGCCGGATTTTGTATTGCCTGTCAGGTGCGCTACCTGGGCTGCTGTCATTCCGGGGCCTTCATCTTTTATAAGCAACTGTAAATTTTCGTTGTGGATCTTGCTGTTGATGTAGATCCCGCCATCATCGCAATATTTTATAGCATTCGACAGCAATTGGAATAATATGCTCTTAAGCGGTTCTGCAAACTGCGTCATTTGTACATTTTCCATGGTTGCATTGTGCAAGGCAATGTTTTTGAATTTGGCCATTGGCGTTACATTGCTAACCACCTGCTGTACGATCTCATACAGGTCAAATGTCTCTGACTCAAAGGTCATATTCTGACTGTGATGCTTGATCCAGTTCAGCATATTGGTGCTCATGTCCTTTAAGTTGTTGCCTGTTTCAACCATTGTTTTCACTACATCATCATAGGTTTCCTGTGATATAGCTTCTTTGTGATGCAACAATTTATTTCCGGCACTGCTCATAAAACGCAGCGGAGTAATTATATCATGACCGATCATAGAAATGAGGCGGTTCTTCATGGCATAATCTTTTTCCAGCTTTTCCAATTGCAATTCCAACCTTTCTTTCTGCAGGTTTATTTCCTGCACCTGCACGTCTACTGTTTTTTGCAGGGCACGGTTGCGGACCCTGAGATAATGATTTCTCCAGGCAGATATTCCCCATACCAATAACACGGAGAGTAGCACAAGTAGCAGCTTGAATAATGCAGTTTTATACCAGGGATGTTCGATTTGTAGTAAAAGTGTATGCATCTCAATTTGGGTTCGGTCAAAAACGGATAGTTCCCTTATTTCTAAAAGATATTCTCCGCTGTTTAAATTCTGAAATTCTATAAAGTTTTGTTTTTGAT
>CAYOLS010000061.1:0-15457 GCA_964404845.1 uncultured Ferruginibacter sp.
AAGACCGAATCGTTTTACCGGGAAAGTGTATGTGCATGTGAGTGGTGTTACTTCTTCGGCTGCATCTACATTTGCGGCTGTTATGAAAAGCAATGGACTGGCAACGATTACCGGCGAAGAAACAGCAGGTTCTTTTTCCGGCGGTGGCACAGTGATCGGCCTTGACCTGGTATTGCCCAATTCAAAAATAACAGCGCATACTTCTATGGTGTACCAGGTATTTGCTACCAAAGGTGGTGATGGTAACAGGGGCGTGCTGCCGGATCATCCTTATACACCTACATTGGATGAAATGCTGGATGGGGAGAAGGGTTGGAGAGATTATATTTTGAAATTAGAGAAGCAATAATTAAACGCAGGGCTGTCATGCTGAGGCACGAAGCATCTTACTTTGTGCAGGGCTGCCAGGTACTTCGCTTCGCTCAGCAGGATAGTGATTAACCGCAAAGGCACCAGGTTTTACGCAAAGGCCGCAAAGAAGTTTATTCTTTGCGGCCTTTGCGGTTAAAAAAAATTACTGTCTTAATATCTTCTCCATCGCTTTCCCTTTTGCCAATTCATCCACCAGCTTATCCAGGTAACGGATCTGTTGTACAAGCGGCTCTTTAATATCTTCCACCCTGTAACCACAGATAACACCCGTTATTTTTGAAGCATTGGGATTGATCTTCGCCTTTGTAAAAAAGGTCTCAAAATTTGTTTTATCATCGATGGCTTTTTGCAAAGCTTTCTGTGTGTATCCTGTCAGCCAGCGGACCACTTCATCCAGCTCTTCTTTGGTGCGTCCTTTCTTTTCTACTTTTTCTACGTACATGGGATACACGCCGGCAAATGCCATTTTAAAAACCCTTTCGTAGTTGGATGGATGCATAATTAATATTTTTTATAGCTGAAAAATTGTTAGACTTTATAATATTTAATACCGTCCATTTTTATTCCAATTCCCGCTCTTATTCTTTCTGTTGATGATAAAGGTTCCAGGTTTTTATTAAGGTACTTTATTTTACAAACAGCCATCCCGATCGTTTTACCTACTGCTAAAATACATACCAGCCTGTAGGTTAATATCAGGGCAAATGCAAGCAAATATCTCATGAAAGTATTCTGATCTAAAAGACTGAGAATAAAATCCCTGGGCATAAAACGATAAAAAGCTACGATTATACCTATTTCAATGACCCAGTCAATAAGATTAGCCAGAAACCCGAGACCCCGGGGAGCTTCTGTTTCCGACACATTGATATCTTCGAGGATGGATTCGTTTTGTTCCATTGATTAATGTTTAACTTTTACCTAAACAAAATACGTTTATTTTCAGTAACCGCTCAATTTGAAAAACTCTATTGACCCTGTTTTTTTTGATAAAAGATTTGTCAAAATTAACCCACTACCGGTTTTGAAAAATTCATCGGCAATCATTATTGTGACATCGGCACAACCTATTTTAGACTACAGGCATTAAGTAGTGTAAGCTCCGCAGGAGCGGCATCACAGGTAGCTCCTACGGAGCTTTTTCCTATAAGTTTTACATGGTAGAAAAGGGGAACTCCTGCGGAGTTTTGTGCGGCTTTTATTGATTTTTTGGCAAGCTCCGATTCTTTTGAGGTTACAACAGCCTGGCAGTTCTATCATATTAAAAATCTCCAACTGGAACACTATCCGGCTTTTCCTATCTCTGCAATATATTTGTAAAAAGCATCACTATCAACACCATTTCCAACATATTAAACTCCCCCGTAGAATACCTCACCGGCATTTCCGCACAGCGGGGCGACCTGTTGCGAAAAGAACTGAACATCTACACTTTCAAAGACCTGCTGGAACATTTTCCTTTAAGGCATATTGACAAGACCAATGTAGATAAGATCGGCAGCATCCGCCCCAATGATGAATATGCTTATGTGGCGGGAACACTGGCAGACATAACGCTCGTTGGCGAAGGCAGGAGTAAGCGGCTGGTCGCTCATTTAAAAGATGGCACCGGTATCATTGAGCTGGTATGGTTCCAGGGTATTAACTGGGTGCAAAAAATGCTGGTGCCGGGGCACAATTACCTGGCTTTCGGCAGGCTCGGCTTTTTCATGGGCAAACCACAGATCGCCCATCCTGATATTGAACCTTATACCGCACAAAAAGCAGGCGGCAAGGAACATTTGGAACCGATCTATCCTTCCACGGAAAAATTAAAAGCAAAGGGATTGAACGGCGCTGCCTTTGCAAAGTTCACGGCAGAACTGCTGCAAAAAATTGCTCCAAAAGACCTGCCGGAAAATTTGCCCGCTGCTATTTTACAGCGCTACAAATTAATGCCGAGGTACGATGCATATAAGCAGATACATTTTCCTTCATCAGAAAAAAATTACCAGCAGGCCATCCGGCGACTGAAATTTGAAGAGATGTTCTTTGCACAGCTGCGTATCAACCTTATCAAACTGGAAAGACACCGTTTCAGTAAGGGCTGGAGCTTTGATAAGGTAGGCGATCTATTCAATGATTTTTACAAATATCATTTGGCCTTTGAGCTTACCAATGCACAAAAAAAAGTACTGAAAGAAATAAGAAAAGATTTCGGCAGCGGCAAACAAATGAACCGGCTATTGCAGGGCGATGTAGGCAGCGGCAAAACGATGGTAGCCTTGTTGAGCATGCTCATCGCTGCCGATAATGGTTTCCAGAGTGTGCTGATGGCACCAACCGAAATTTTAGCGCAGCAACATTTCAACAGTATCAGCGAATATGTAAAAGAGCTGCCGGTACAGATAGAATTGCTCACCGGTTCCACACCAGTTAAAAAAAGAAGGCAGGTCATGGCTGGCTGCGCAGATGGCAGCATACAAATATTATTAGGCACCCATGCGGTAATAGAAGAAAAAGTGCAGTTCAGTAATCTCGGCTTTGCCGTGGTAGATGAACAGCACAAATTTGGGGTAGCACAGCGGGCAAAGCTCTGGAAAAAAAATACCCTGCCGCCGCATATATTGGTTATGACGGCAACGCCCATTCCACGTACACTTGCACTCACCGCTTATGGCGATCTCGATTACTCCGTAATGGACGAATTGCCACCTGGCAGGAAACCCATCAGCACATTTCATCGTAATGAAAGTTCAAGACCGGCGGTGATGGATTTTATAAAGGAAGAGATCAAGGCCGGTCGCCAGGCATACGTTATTTACCCGCTTATTGAAGAAAGCAGCAAGGTAGATTACGAGAACCTGATGAAAGGGTACGAGGAAGTAAAGTCATTTTTCCCGGAGCCGAAATACTGGATCAGCATGGTGCATGGCAAGCAGCCGCCGGAAATAAAAGAGACCAACATGCAACGTTTTGTGTCTGGCGATACTCAAATAATGGTAAGTACTACTGTGATAGAAGTGGGAGTGAACGTACCCAATGCCAGCGTAATGGCCATTGAAAGCGCAGAAAAATTCGGGCTATCCCAGCTACACCAGCTCAGGGGCAGGGTGGGCAGGGGCGCCGAAAAAAGTTATTGTATCCTGCTCACCGGCAACAAGCTTTCCCGTGATGCCCGTGAGCGACTGAAAATAATGGAGCAGACCAACGATGGATTTAAAGTAGCCGAGAAAGACCTCGAGATTCGTGGTCCCGGCGAAATTGAAGGCACCCGCCAGAGCGGTGCCCTCAACTTTAAGCTGGTGAATATTGTGGCCGACAAAGCCATCTTGGAAACTGCCCGCAACGAGGTGGAAAAACTCCTCGAAAATGATCCGGACCTTAGTATGGCTGAAAATTTGCTGGTAAAATCCTACCTGCAACAACAGCAACATAAAACCGGCTGGGGTAAGATCGCTTAATGAGCAATTGCCATAAGTTAAATCAACTCTAAAACCTTCCTACCGGCCAAACGTTGCCGCTCTTTATTACGTTTATTATCGTTAAATTGTAAAGAAAAATACTTGAGAAAGTTTACACTAATAGCTTTTATCCTGCTAGCCAGCTTCCTGCCTCATTTTGTGAAGGCCCAGATGGAGTTTACGGAAAACAAAGGGCAATGGCATTCCAATGTAAAATACAGGGGCGATTTTAATACCGGTTCCTTCTTTCTGGAAGACAAAGGCTTTACCGTTCTGCTCCACAATGCAGCAGATATACAGCGCCTGTCTGAAACAGTACACGGCCATGGCAGCACAGACAGCTCTTTAAAAAAACATTCGGTGCCTGCACCGTCACCGGATAAGCTGGTAGTAAATTCTTTTGCCTACAAAGTAAGATTTCTCGGTGCTTCCGCTAAAGCGGCAAGGGTTCCTGATAAAACGGTAGCAGGCAGCTATAACAATTATTTTATCGGCAGCGATCCTTCCAAATGGGGCAACAACTGCCGCATTTTCGGTGCCATCAGTTACCAGGAGATCTATCCCAATATCGATATCAGGTATTACAGCGACGGCGGAAAATTAAAATATGATTTCATTGTAAGGCCCGGCGGCAATCCCGACTATATAGCCATGGAATATACCGGTCCAACGCTAAGTGTAAAAGAAAAAGAACTGGTGATATCAACACCAGTGGGAGATGTGAGAGAGTTGTATCCTTACACTTACCAGTCTTCTACCGGCAAGAACCAGCAGGTAGATTGCAAATACGTGGTAAAAGGAAACGTGGTAACTTTTAAAGTAGGACAATACGATCCCAAAGCCACGCTTATCATTGATCCTTCTATTATCTTCTCTTCTTTTACCGGGAGCAGCGCCGATAACTGGGGCTTTACTGCCACGCCTGGCCCTGACGGAAGCTTGTTTGCAGGTGGTATTTCCTTCTCTGCGGGTTATCCAACTTCCCCGGGTGTTATTCAGCAAACCTATGGTGGTGGTGTGGATGAAGGTGGTTTTGGTGGTTATGATATGGCTATCTTTAAATTCAGCTCCAACGGCAGGAACCGTTTATACGCTACTTATATCGGCGGCGGAAGAAACGAGCAACCTCACAGTATGATAACAGACCTGCAGGGCAACCTTGTTATTGCCGGCAGGAGCAACTCTGATAATTTTCCCGGCGTGCCTGTGCAGTCAAAATCAGATTATGATATTGTGATCATTAAACTCAATGCAACAGGATCGGCCATTTTAGGTTCTGTAAAGATCGGTGGCAGCGGAGCAGACGGTGTCAACATCAGGCCCAAATACCCGGCATCCTCCACATCTCCCAATGCAGCAAGCCTGAGAAGGAATTATGGGGATGATGCAAGAAGCGAAGTGATACTCGACAGGAACAATAACATCTACCTTGCTTCCTGTACACAATCCAGCAATTTCCCTGTTGCAAATGCGGTGCAGTCAACCTTTGGCGGGGGCCTGCAGGATGGTGTGATATTAAAGTTCAACCCAAATCTTTCTACACTTTTATTCAGCACTTATTTTGGCGGCAGCGGCGATGATGCCTGTTTTGTAGCAAGCATCAATCCCATCACCAATGATCTTTTTATCGGCGGCGCTACTGCCAGCACTAATTTGCCCGGCAATAAGACCGGTGTTATCTCCGGTACTTTCCAGGGAGGCATTGCAGATGGTTTTGTAACGCAGCTTACCAATAATGGTTCGGCCATCATCCGCACCACTTACCTGGGAACACCCGGAATTGACCTTGTATATGGCTTAAAATTTGACCGTGGAGGCGATCCTTATGTAATGGGTACCACTACCGGTACATGGCCTGTGCTGAATGCAACTTTCAGCAATACCGGGGGCAAACAATTTATCAGCAAGCTGCGGCCTGATCTTTCCGGTTATCAATACTCAACTGTGTTCGGTACCAATTCTTCGGTGCCCAATATATCACCCGTTGCCTTTTTGGTTGACAGGTGCGAAAACGTATATGTTTCCGGCTGGGGAGGCGGTATCAACGTAAACCAGGGCTATACCACCGGTACCACGGCAGGCATGCCCGAAGTAAACCCATTGCCCGGTATTCCGCCGGCTGATTCAAGGGATTTCTACTTCTTTGTGCTTGAAAAAAATGCTACCAGCCAGCTCTTCGGTTCTCACTTTGGAGAGAACAGCCTTGTAGGCGATCACGTGGATGGTGGTACCAGCCGCTTTGATGATAATGGCGTGATATACCAGGCCATTTGCGCCAACTGCGGAAGGCAGGGCGTTTTTCCAACTACGGCAGGTGTGTATGCTTCCAGCAATGGCAGCACCAATTGCAACCAGGCAGTAGTGAAAATTGAAATGAATTTTGCCGGTGTGGGAGCAGGCGTGCAGGCTTCCATCAATGGGGTAAAAAATGATACACTCGGTTGTGTACCCCTCTATGTAAAATTTTCTGATACACTCCGGAAAGGAAAAACATTCTATTGGAATTTTGGCGATGGTTCTCCTGAGATCATTACAAAAGTTGCAGATACGGCCCATACGTATACTGCTGTCGGTACTTATACTGTTCGCCTTATTGCAGAAGACAGTTCTACCTGCAACATAAGAGATACCGCTTACATAACCATCATTGCCGGTAATAACAGGGCAAATCTTGATTTTACTTCTACAAAACTGCCACCCTGCCAAAGCCTTACAATGCAATACACCAATACTTCCACTCCTACATTCGGTAGCTTTGGTCCTGCTTCCTTTGTGTGGGATTATGGTGATGGATCGCCAAGAGATACAGTTGGTGTGAACCCGCAGCGAACACATACTTACCCGGCGCCCGGTACCTATAAAGTGAAGCTGATCGTTATTGATCCTACGTTCTGTAACACGCCTGACAGCATTGAAAAAGAAATACGCATCAATCCACTCGTGAAAGCCCAGTTTACCACACCCGCTTTGGGTTGTGCGCCTTATACTGCTGCCTTTAACAACACATCCCTGGCGGGTACGGATTTCATCTGGGAGTTTGGCGATGGGGGCACTTCTACAGATGTACACCCAACACATTTGTATGCTAACCCGGGTACATACAATGTTCGTTTGATAGCGATCGATCTTACTACCTGTAACATCAGGGACACATCAGCATATTTTACCATTACCGTGGAAGCGAAACCAAATGCATTCTTTACATGGGGTCCTAATCCGCCCATAGAAAATACGCCGGTGCAATTCACTAATGGTTCTACCGGTGCCAATAATTACCTGTGGAATTTTGGTGACGGGGAAAGTTCAACAGCAACCAATCCTTCACACCAATACAATGCTACCGGCAGGTACAAGGCAGAGCTCATCGCTTATACGCTTGCAGGTTGTACCGATACTTTCAGGCTTGATGTGGATGTGATCATTGTGCCGCTGCTCGATGTCCCCAATGCCTTTACGCCTGCACAACCCGGCAGGAATGCAGTGGTGAAAGTGGAAGGTTTTGGTGTGGGCAAAATGCAATGGCGCATTTACAACCGCCAGGGCTTGCTGGTGTTTGAATCTACCACCATGAAAATAGGCTGGGACGGCACTTACAAAGGCAAGCTGCAACCGATGGACGTATATGCTTATACATTGGATGTAGAATTTACCGATGGAAAAAAACTGCGAAAAACGGGAGACATCTCTTTATTACGATAGATAAAAGAACAGGAGGAACCGATGAAAAAAATAGTAAAACCTTTATTGCTGCAAGTACTCACTTGCTGCGCCCTGGCAGCAGGTGCGCAGGACCTGCACTTTTCGCAATACTTCAATTCGCCGCTCACAACCAACCCTGCCAATACAGGTTTTATTCCTGATGCCGATTACCGCATTGGAGCCCAGTACCGCAACCAATGGAGCAATGTGATGACGGTGCCTTATAAAACCATGAGTGTTTTTGGAGACGCACAATTGTTCAGGGACAGGCTGGAAACAGGCTGGCTCGGTGTAGGCGGTGTGATACTGAGCGATGTGGCAGGCAGCGGTAGCCTTCGTTCTACCAAAGTATATGGTTCAGTAGCGTACCACCAGATGCTTGGTTACAGCAGTTTGGTGAGCGCCGGTTTTAATGTAGGTTATGCAGAAAAAAGAATAGACGCTTCCAAATTAAAATTTCCCGACCAGTTCGACGGTGAATTTTTTGATGGCACATTACCCACTACAGGTTTGCCCGTTAATACAAGCACCCGTTATTTCGATCTGCAGGCAGGCGTGAACTATGCTTATTTCCCGCAGGAAAATGTGTACATCAATGCAGGTTATTCCATACAGCATGTGAACAAACCCAGGGAAACTTTTTATGGCGATAAATCAGAAGCAGGCATTATTCCTATGCGGCATATTGCCTTTGCCAATGCCATTTTAAAAGTGCATGAAAAAGTGATCATATCTCCCAACGCATATTTCTCCATACAATCAAAAGCTACGGAAATAATGGGCGGCCTGCTCGCAAATTATAACCTGTCAGAAGCAGGAGAATTCCAGCTTATCGGCGGCGCTTACTACCGCCACAGGGATGCAGTAATACCTATGGCCGGCTTCGAGGTAAAAAATCTTCGTTTTGTTTTCAGCTATGATGTTACCACTTCTTCCATGAGCAATTTTAATAACTCCCGTGGAGCAATGGAATTTTCTTTGATCAAAAAAGGATTTTATCCAACCAGCGCAGGAAGGCAGTCAATGTGTCCATCGTTTTAGAAGAGATATGAACTATGAGATATGAGTGATGAACGATAAGTGATGAGCTGCTCACGGCTCGTAGCTCAGGGCTAACAGCTCTCTAAATTCGAAAAATTCGTGTAATCAACTATCTTTTTACGATTTTTGCCAAAAAAACAGTACATGGAAGCAGCTGCTGAAAAACGGCAATTCATTGAACATTTACAGGCCTTTAAAAATATCGTCGGCGAAACCTATGTTTTTACCGATGCAGAAAGCCTGAACAATTATGCGCATGACGAAACAGAAAATCTCCATTTTCTGCCCGACATTGTAATAAAGCCACGCACAGCAGAAGAGCTGGCAGAAGCCATGAAGATCTGTAATGCCAATAGAATTCCTGTTACACCCCGTGGCGCCGGAACAGGATTGAGTGGTGGTGCATTGCCACATCTCGGCGGTGTATTGGTTTCATTTGAACGAATGACCAGCATTGAAATTGATGAACGCAATTTGCAGGTAACTGTAGAACCCGGCGTGATTACAGAAGTGTTACAGAATGCTGTAAAAGAAAAAGGATTGTTCTATCCACCTGATCCCAGCAGCCGGGGAAGTTGTTTTATCGGTGGTAATATTGCCGAGAACAGTGGCGGTCCCAAAGCTGTTAAGTACGGCGTGGTAAAAGATTATGTGATCAACCTGCAGGTAGTATTGCCTACAGGTGATATCATCTGGACTGGCGCCAATGTCCTGAAAAATTCTACCGGTTATAATTTAACGCAGCTCATGGTAGGCAGCGAAGGAACGCTTGGTCTTGTCACAAAAATTGTGTTGAAATTATTGCCGCATCCTAAGTACGACCTGCTCATGCTCGTTCCTTTCAATAACCTCGAAAAAGCAGGAGAAGCTGTGAGCGCTATTTTCAGGGCAGGTTTTACACCCAGCGCTTTGGAGTTGGTAGAGATAGATGCATTAAAAATTGTAAGCTCTTTTGTTGACAGCAGCGTGGTGCCGGTAACCGATGAAATTGAAGCACACCTCATCATTGAAGTGGATGGCAACAATATGGATGTGCTCATGCAGGAAATGGAAGCCATATCCGAATTGCTCACGCAGTTCGATTGCGGCGAAATATTTTTTGCAGACGATGCACAGCAAAAAGCAGAGCTCTGGAAATTAAGAAGAAGGGTAGCAGAAGCGGTAAAGCTGGATGGCTACACCATTGAAGAAGATACGGTTGTTCCAAGGGCAGAATTACCTGCATTGATAAGAGGTGTGAAAGAACTGGGCAAGGAATACCATTTTAAAGTGGTGTGCTATGGTCATGCCGGTGATGGTAACCTGCATATCCGTATAAAAAAGGAAGGAAATATTTACAGCCTCAATAATCCAAATGTGATCCCGGCATTGAAAGCATTATTTGAATTGGTGAAAAAATTAGGTGGTACCATCAGCGGGGAGCATGGTATCGGCCTGATTCAAAAAGAATACATGGGCATCATGTTCAGCGATATGCAGCTGGAGATCATGAGAGGGATCAAAAAAACATTTGACCCCAATAACATTCTCAACAGCGGTAAAATATTTGATTAAGAAAAAATAAAAGTTAGCATATATGAAAATGAAAACACTTCTTGTATTATTCATCGCCACGGCATTCAGCACTGCTGTGTTGGCACAGGATGAAGAGGAAAAGAAAGGCGGCTTTAAAAAAGAGAACCTGTTTACCGGTGGCAACCTCACCTTACAGTTTGGTAACTATGTGACCACGCTCGGTATCAGCCCTTATTTTGGCTACAGCATCAATAAATACATTGATGTGGCAGCATCGCTCAATTTCAACTACACATCTCAAAGAGATTATTTTGTGGTAGATGATAAGTTGAGGCAGACCGTATATGGTCCCGGTGCCTTTGTGCGCTTGTTCCCTGTAAAATTCCTTTTTGCGCAGGCGCAGTATGAATTTAATTTCCTGCAGCAGAAATACATACCCGGGCAAAACAATCCCGGGCCTACCGAAAAATACAGGTCAGATGCACACAGCCTGCTAATTGGTCCCGGTTATGCCGGTGGCCGTGGCGAAGGAAGCAATTCTTTTTACTATTTATCTGTGATGTGGGATATAGGTAAGAATGAAAATTCTCCTTACAAGGACAACCAGAACCGTGCAGTGCCGATCATTCGGGCAGGGTACAATATCGGGCTGTTCCAGGGAAGAAGAAATAATGATTAGAAAAAAGAGCTTCAATTACGAAGCTCTTTTTTTATGTAGGAATGTGAGATATAAAATATAAGATATGAGTGATGATCTCGCTCGTGGCTCAAGGCTAATAACTAATAGCCTGTATTTAATTCGTGCTTAAAATTTGTGCTAAAAAATCGTGTAATCAAAAATCACTGAACTATTACTCTCTATAGGATCATTTTTTAAACTTATGAGGGCAAAAGCTGGAGAGAATGCAATAAATCGTAGTTGGGTTTTTGTAAAATGCATTTATAGAAACGGCTCAATTAAAAATGAACGCAGTTCAGTCATTTAAAATTGTATGCTTTTATTAGCAGCTGTTATTTTGTATTCATAAAAAGAGAAAATGACGGCAGAAGAAGTATTACTTATTAAAAAAAGCTGGAAGAAACTGCAGGGTGTAAATCCTTTGCTGATAGCAGACCTTTTTTACAGCAAGCTGTTTACAGACAAACCGGCTTTGCGAAAAATGTTTCCCTTGCAAATGGAAGCGCAGTATCGCAAGCTCACGGATATGCTGAATACTATTGTTAGCCGTTTGGATATGCCCGGTTTGCTTGACCAGGAAATAGCTTCAATGGCGCAACGCCACAAAGGATACGGCGTAAGGCCCGCCCATTATATGTTCATAGGCAATGCTCTTTTATGGACACTGGAAAAAGCGCTGGATAAAGACTGGACAGGCGAAACCCGTAAAGCCTGGCTGAACTGCTACAGTAAAATTTCCGCCGCTATGGTGAACCCGGCAAGAGAAAATAACAATGATTCATTTGAAATTTACTACAATTCATTATAAAGCCGTTCTGCAGGAATAGAGCACCCGGTTTTATAAAATGGTTTGAGTGATAAATTATCACTGTATATTTAAGAATGCGATCATTGTTTCTTTTCTTCCTGCTGTTTACTTCTGTTGCTAATGCGCAACATCTTCAACTGCGCCCCGACAAAAAATTATCTGCAGAGCTCAAAGCCATTGTACAGCAGTGCAGGCTTGACAGCAATTTTACAACAGATGAAAAATTGCCGGAACATGTTTCTGTTGCAGTTATTGATCTCTCCGGCAAACGGCCTGTGCTGGCTGGTGTAAATATGGATAGCTTTATTTATCCCGCTTCCGTATACAAAATGTATGTGGCCATGGAAGTGCTGAAGCAAATAAGCGAAGGCAAATATGCGTTGAGCACCAATTACACAGTGCGTTCTCCCAATGATGTGGACAGGAGCAGGGAAGTAAGCACTGATCCAAGGCCTTTGTTGAGGAACGGCGACACCGTTACTATCAATTACCTGCTCGACCTGATGATATCAAGAAGCGATAATTCTGCCGCCAATTGTTTGATAGATGTAGCCGGCAGGAAAAACATCAATGCCACGATGCTTTCCTATGGCTGGAAGAGCAGCGAAGTAACCCGCAAATTTCTTCCCCGCAGATTTGAAGATCCGGGTTATGATACTATAAGGGGAACTGTAACCAATGCAAGGCATGCCGCCGAGTTTTTGTACAGGATCGCTACTAACCAGCTCATTAATGCATGGGTAAGTTTGCAAATGAAATCCCTGCTCGGCCGTCAGTTAGATAAAACAAAGCTGGCTGCAGGATTGCCTGCAAATGCCATGTTCAGCCACAAGACAGGCTGGTGGAGCTTTTACACACATGATGCTGGCATTGTGGAAGACGGGAAAATAAAATATGTGCTCGCTGTATTTACACCAATAAAAGAGTGGCAGATGAATGACCGCCTGAAAATACTTGCTCAAAATATTCATGAAATGATGTTGCAGCGGCACCGGTAATTCACCCGATTTGGTGAAGCGAATAACTATAGGAGCCGGCCTTTTCTTTTTACCTTTATTGCATGCGAAAAATATTTCTATCCCTGCTTTTATGCATCAGCGTAACTATGGCCAATGCACAGCTGCAGGAACTTGAAACCGGGGGGTGGTCAACGGTTGGCCATATCAAAAGACTGGGCAGCACCATTGCCAAAATGGAGTACAGGGTTTCAGGCAGCGATACGCTGTACAACCTGCTGATGAAGGATTTTACCAAGCAGCAGGAAATAAATTACTTCAGTCTTGGTTTCAGGAGCACAGGCAATAGTTTCGGGAGATTCTACAGCCTGCTGAAATCTTTTTTTCTTGCCGAATATAAAAGCAAAAGCTATATGAAAACTTTCCGTCTTGGTAATGACAATGTGAACCTGCAGCATTCTGTTGTTATTGGCAGCAAAGCAGTGAGGCTAACCACAACGGAAGGGTATATTAATTTATCGGAAAAAGATATTGATAAATTGTTTGGTATGAGGTAGCTGGTATTATATCGCCGATAAAATTCTACAATTTCAAAAAGAAACCATCCATTCATATAAAAAATACCGGTAGAAGATTTTGTGGCACAGGCATTGCAAAACAGATCATAAATAAAAGAAGTACTATGCTCAATATGATCTTACCAATAGGAAGCCTGGCTTTGATAGCTATCATTATTATCATTGCCTTTGCAGGCAAGAATCAGCATATAAAAGAAAGGCATTTAAAGAAAGCGTGGAAACGTTACCAGAAAAACCAGCGGTTATTGCAACAGGATCAGTAATTAAATAAATGCAAGGAAATCCTGCGGTTCTTTTAATATGGTCATCTTCTCTTCATGATCGCCATATAAAAAACCTTCGTTCTGCATATGTTTGATGTGTTCGATAAGCGGGTCATAAAATCCTGCCGTATTTAAAAAGAATATTTTTTTATCGTGAATGCTCAGTTGGTTCCAGGTAAGCATTTCAAATACTTCATCCAGTGTACCATAGCCACCCGGCAAAATAATCGCAGCATCGCATTTTTCATACAGCATCTGCTTGCGCACGTGCATGGTTTCCACAATGTGTAATTCTGTAAGGCCTTCGTGCTGGTGTTCCCAACTCGTGAGCACTTTTGGAATTATGCCGATCACTTTTCCTTTCTTCTCCAATACTGCATTGGCCACTGCCGCCATCAATCCCTTATTGCCGCCGCCATATATCAGTGTGATATCATTTTCTGCCAGTATGTGACCCAATTGTTTGGTATGTTCTTCAAACAATGGATTCTTTCCTGTCTTGCTGCCGCAAAAAACCGCAATAGATTTGATCTGCATAAACACGCTTTTCAACAAAGGGATAACATTTTTCTTTACCTTCAAAACTTATTTCACAATTAATATTAAAATAATAGAATCTGATATGTCTCCAACGGTATTGTTTGCATTTGTGATCGGTTATTTTCTTTTATTGTTAACGGTGGCCTGGTTTACTTCCAGGGGTTCCAACAACGAATCATTTTTTATCGGTAACCGCAAAAGCAACTGGATGCTGGTGGCATTCGGGATGATCGGTACCTCGTTGAGTGGTGTTACATTCGTTAGCGTACCCGGCGGTGTGGGGAGCAGTAATTTTTATTATTTCCAGATCATGATCGGTTACCTGTTCGGGTACATGACCATTGCATTCGTATTGCTGCCCTTGTATTATCGCATGAACCTGACGAGCATTTACACCTACCTCGAAAAAAGATTTGGCATCAACGCACACAAGGCAGGCGCTTCGTTTTTTATTTTGTCAAGATCGGTTGGCGCTACTGCAAGATTATACCTCGTTATTAATATCCTGCAAATATTTATTCTGAACAGGCTGGGTGTACCATTTGTTGTTACCACCCTGGTGATACTGGCTATGATATTATTATACACTTTTGAAGGCGGTGTAAAGACCATCATCTATACCGATACCTTGCAAACAACCGGCATGCTGGTTGGTTTGGTAGTGTGTATCCTTGTTTTTATTAAAAGCATGGGTATGGATTTTTCAGGTGCCTGGAGCGCTATGAGCGATAAAGGATATACGCAGGTATTTAATACAGATATTAATTCCGGCTCACATTTTATGAAGCATATACTGGGCGGTATGTTCATTGCCATTGCAATGACAGGACTCGACCAGGAAATGATGCAAAAGAATATCAGCGTTAAAAGCCTCGGCGATTCACAAAAGAACATGATGACCTTTACCGCTGTATTGATGATCGTGAATTTTTTATTCCTGTTCCTTGGTGGTGTGATCTATCTATATGCTGCAGCTAATAATATCACTGCTGCCCCGGATGATCTTTTCCCGACAATCGCACTGAGCGATAAATTCAGCGGCACTATTGGTGTCTTATTCATTATTGCATTGATATCGGCCTTGTTTCCAAGCGTGGATGGCGCCATTACTTCACTTACTTCCTGTTTTTGTATTGACATTTTAGGATTAAACAAAAAAGACCTTGGCGAAAAAGCAAAGAAAACCACGAGGCTTAAAGTGCACTTCACTTTTGCAGTGATCTTCTTTTTGCTGGTAATGGTTTTTAAATACATGAACGATAAACTGATCATTGATTTCATTCTAAAATTTGCAGGTGTTACTTATGGCCCGTTACTTGGTTTGTTCGCTTTCGGCATACTCACCAAAAAGAAGCTGAAAGAAAACCTGATATGGCCTGTATGTATCATTGCACCATTGCTGGCGCTTGGGCTGGATATGCTCAGCAATCCTGCATGGTACGAAGCCAAGCTGCACATCAGCCTGGGATTGAATGATGCTTCTGCAGCTATTTTTAACGGGTATAAGATCGGCAATGAGCTTATTCTTATCAATGGTATCATTACATTTACCGGCCTGTGGAT
>CAYOLS010000062.1:0-15427 GCA_964404845.1 uncultured Ferruginibacter sp.
AGCAAATATTAAAGCATATACCCAGCAATTGGAACAGCGCCTCGAAAAGCTGGAAAGCAATGCACCAAAAAAAGGAATGAACTTATCTGTAATGTCGCTGGCCTTCCTGCCGCTGGCAGGCATTGGCATGTGGTATTCCAGGCGCAGGAAAACTAAAAATGCTGCTTAATTGCTATATAACAAAAGACCTTCTTTCGAAGGTCTTTTTCTTGTGTGTATATCCCAACCGTCCTTACGGATGATTTGGTATCAGTCAGTAAATTTTAAGAGGTTCTCAGAAAAGAAGGACTGGTTATGCATTTGGCAAGTGCAAAATCCGGGCATGACACTAAAAAATATTTTTATATGTGTGGATCGCCTTTGCGTGTAAAAAATGAACACAGGCTGTGATGCAGACAGGAAAGGACATTAGCCATTTGCAATCCGTGAAACGCCCGTCAATACTGCATTTCATTATTATTTATACTGGAAACGCACTACCATAAAAGCTAAAAAACGTTATCCCCACAACGTTAATAATAATTTCTTAACAGTAGTTGTTTGATTGTTTATTTTGCTGTTGTTAGTGGTTTCTGAGTCTGGTATTCCATGAACAGCTTCAAAGGTTATCTTGTTGTGCTTAACATGTATCATCCTTAGCTGCAAGCCGATTTAAAAACAATTTTACTAGGGTATTTTTTGAACTGCTGAAAAGCGGTAGGGAAATTTTATCCTCTAAAAAGAACCACACCTGTTTTGTTTGGTAAAAATTTTAGACCATTTGCAGTAATGCGCTGGTTGTAAGCAATAAATAAAAAATGTGTTATGGCAGAAAGTGAAGAGCTTTTATTAAAAGAAAACAAGGACAGGTTTGTAATCCTTCCTATCAACTATCCCAAAATATGGGAGCAGTATAAGAAGCATGAGGCCAGTTTCTGGACAGCCGAAGAGATCGATCTGGGCAGTGATATGAAAGACTGGGAAAGTATGAATGAAGGCGAACGCCATTTCATTAGCCATGTGCTTGCATTTTTTGCAGCAAGCGATGGTATCGTAAACGAAAACCTGGCAGTGAACTTCATGAGCGAAGTACAACTGCCCGAAGCAAGGTGTTTTTATGGTTTCCAGATCATGATGGAAAATATCCACTCTGAAACCTACGCTTTGCTCATTGATACCTATATCAAAGATCCAAAAGAAAAAGACCGTTTGTTCCATGCCATCGATACCGTTCCTGCTGTTAAGAAAAAAGCAGAATGGGCTTTGCGCTGGATCGAGAACGGAAGTTTTGCGGAAAGACTGGTTGCATTTGCAGCCGTGGAAGGTATTTTCTTCAGCGGTAGCTTCTGCTCTATCTTCTGGTTAAAGAAAAGAGGCCTGATGCCGGGCTTAACCTTCAGCAACGAGCTCATCAGCCGTGACGAAGGCCTGCACTGCGAATTTGCCTGCCTCTTGTATAGCATGCTGCAAAATAAATTAAGCGAAAAAGAAGTGCATGGTATCATCAGTGATGCTGTGGCCATTGAAAAAGAATTTATCACCGATGCATTACCTGTATCATTGATTGGCATGAACGCCACCCTAATGCAGCAATACATTGAATTTGTAGCAGACCGCTGGTTAAGTGAATTGGGCTACAGCAAAATTTACAACGCTACCAATCCATTCGATTTCATGGAAATGATCTCGCTGCAGGGCAAAACAAACTTCTTTGAAAAACGTGTGGGCGATTACCAGAAAGCCGGTGTACTGGGTGACAAAGGATCGCAGAGCTTTTCATTGGAAGAGGATTTTTAGACCATGGGCTATAGACCATGGTCCATGGACCAAACAATAACTTACTAACTACCTAATACTGTTGAACATGTACGTAATAAAAAGAAACGGGAAACAGGAATCCGTAAAATTTGACAAAGTAACGGCACGCCTGGAAAAACTTTCCTACAGCCTGAGCCCGATGGTGAACATCATCGATGTAGCTAAAAAAACCATCGAAGGTATCTATGCCGGCGTTCCAACCACGGAACTGGATAACCTCGCTGCTGAAACCGCTGCCTCTCTTACCATCACGCATCCTGACTATGCAATTTTAGCATCCAGGATCGCAGTAAGTAACTTACATAAAAATACTACCAAGAGCTTCTCTAAAACAATGAGGGCCTTGTACGATTATATTGATCCCAAGACCGGCAAGCACATGCCTTTGCTGGCCGATGATATCATTGAGATCATTGAAGAAAATGCAGAGCTGCTGGACAGCACCATCATCTACGACAGGGATTTTGGTTTTGATTACTTCGGTTTTAAAACACTGGAAAAATCTTACCTGCTGAAACTGAACGGCAAGATCGCTGAACGTCCGCAGCACATGTACATGCGTGTGGCGGTAGGTATTCATAAAAGCGATATCGAAAGCGCCATTAAAACTTATCACATGATGAGTGAAAAATGGTTTACCCATGCTACACCTACCCTGTTCAACGCAGGCACACCAAAACCACAGATGAGTTCATGTTTCTTGTTAACAATGAAAGATGACAGCATTGATGGTATTTATGATACACTGAAACAAACAGCCAAGATATCTCAGAGCGCAGGCGGTATTGGCCTCGCTATTCACAATATTCGTGCAACAGGCAGTTATATCGGTGGTACCAACGGTACCAGCAACGGCATCATCCCGATGCTGCGTGTGTACAACGACACTGCACGTTATGTAGACCAGGGCGGCGGCAAACGCAAAGGCGCTTTTGCTATTTACCTGGAGCCATGGCACGCAGATGTGTTTGAATTCCTTGACCTGAGAAAAAATCATGGTAAGGAAGAATTGCGTGCAAGAGACCTGTTCTATGCATTGTGGATGAACGACCTGTTCATGGAGCGTGTGGAAGCCAATGGCGAATGGAGCCTCTTCTGCCCTAACGAAGCGCCAGGCCTGAGCGAATGCTGGGGTCCGGAGTTCGTAAAATTGTATACACAATACGAGCAGGAAGGCCGTGCAAGAAAAACCATCAAGGCACAGGATCTTTGGTTTGCTATCATCGAATCGCAAATTGAAACCGGTACGCCTTACCTGCTGTATAAAGATGCTGCCAACAGCAAAAGCAACCAGCAGAACCTGGGTACCATCAAGAGCAGCAACCTCTGCACTGAGATCATCGAGTACACCAGTCCTGATGAAGTAGCGGTATGTAACCTCGCTTCTATTGCATTACCAAAATTTGTGATCAATGGCAAATTCGATCATGATAAATTATACGAGATCACTTACGAGGCTACCAAAAACCTCAATAAGATCATCGACTATAACTACTATCCTGTAGAGGAAGCAAGGAATTCAAACATGCGCCACCGCCCTATCGGCCTCGGTGTGCAAGGTTTGGCAGATACTTTCATCATGCTGCGTTTGCCATTTGAAAGCGACCTGGCAAAAATGCTGAACAAAAATATTTTTGAAACGATCTACTTCGCTTCTATGACAGCAAGTAAAGATCTTGCTAAAGAAAATGGTGCTTATCAAACCTACGAAGGTTCACCTGTATCAAAAGGTATCTTCCAGTTTGATATGTGGGGCGTAACACCAACTGATCGCTGGGATTGGGATGTATTGAAAGCAGAAGTAAAACAATACGGTGTTCGCAACTCCCTGTTGCTCGCTCCTATGCCTACTGCATCTACCTCGCAGATATTCGGTAACAACGAATGTTTTGAACCATATACCAGCAATATTTACACCCGCCGTGTACTGAGCGGTGAGTTCATCATTGTAAACAAACATTTGCTGAAAGACCTTGTAAGTCTTGGTTTATGGAACAACAACATGAAGAACAAGATCATTGCTGCCAATGGTTCTGTTCAGAATATTGAAGAGATACCTGCAGATATCAAAGAACTGTACAAAACAGTTTGGGAGATCAAGCAGCGTAACCTGATAGATATGGCGGCTGACCGTGGCGCTTATATCTGCCAAAGCCAGTCATTGAATTTGTTTGTGGATAGTCCTACAACTTCCAAGCTCACTTCTATGCACTTCTATGCATGGAAAAAAGGTTTGAAGACCGGCATGTACTACCTGCGCAGCCAGGCGGCTACACAAGCGGTTCAGTTCACTGTAGAAAAACAGGCAAGCAACGATATTACTCCTGTAGCCCCCAACCAGCAGGAGAACACACAGACATCTTCCGACGTGGAAGCTACACAGGCCGATGGCCCTGTTTGTACCATGCAGGATGGATGTATCAGCTGTGGATCTTAATAGTATTTAAACTAACACATGAATAGCCCCCGCATTAACGGGGGTTTTATTTTGAACGCAGATGACGCAGGTTGTTATGATCTTTCATGATCGTAAAGATATGAGTGATGAGATGTGTTCTAACCGCAGAGGGAATACACGTAAAGAGCGCAGAGGTAGTATCCATTTCGTGTAATTCGTCCCGATAGCTATCGGGATTCGTGTAATCAATTATCTTTGCCTCAATGGAACTCAGCAACAGAAAGGCATACCACGAATATTTTTTTGAACAGACCTATACTGCTGGTCTCGTGCTGCAGGGCACCGAAATAAAATCCCTCCGCACCGGCAAAGCCAGTTTTAACGACAGCTATTGTATATTTCACAAAGGCGAACTGTATGTAAAAAGCCTTCACATCTCCGAATATGCCTACGGCACTTATACCAACCACGAGCCTATGCAGGAACGTAAGCTGCTGCTCAATAAAAGAGAATTAAAAAAGCTCGAAGCCAAAAGCAAGGAAAAAGGCTACAGCATTATTCCCCTGCGCATATTCATCAATGAAAAAGGGCTTGCCAAGATCGACATCGGCTTAGGAAAAGGTAAAAAGAATTACGATAAAAGAGAAACCATCAAGCAGCGGGAGAATGACCGGGATATTAAACGGAAATACGGTATTTAGAGATGAGCGATGAACAGCGTCTTTGCATCTCGGCGGTTAAAAAATCATGCTATAATAAATAAGGAATAAGAAATATAAAATTAGAAACAAGAAAGCAATAAGCATCCCGTTTTTAATTCGTGTAGTTAGTGCTTAAAATTCGTGTAATAAAATGAACCGCATCGACCGTGTCTCCGCCATCCTCATTCAACTGCAATCCAAACGCATTGTAAAGGCCCAGGAAATTGCAGACAGGTTCGATATCAGCCTGCGCACCGTTTACCGGGACATTAAAGCACTGGATGAAGCAGGCATTCCCGTTATCGGCGAAGCGGGCATGGGCTACAGCATTATGGATGGGTACCGCCTCCCTCCTGTCATGTTCACCAAAGAAGAAGCAGCCGCTTTTATCACTGCAGGAAAAATTGTAGATAAACTAACAGATAAGGCTACCCGGAAAAGTTATGATGAAGCACTTACTAAAATAAAAGCTGTGCTCCGTCATACCGAAAAAGATTTTGTAGAAGATATTGATGAACATATCGCCGTTGTGCAGAACAGGTACCTGCCCGACAGGTCCGGTGACAATATTCATCTTCAGGCCATTTTACAAAACATTGCTACCCGTACAGTACTCGATATCGGCTATTTCGCCAATCACAGCCAGGAATACAGCAACCGTATGGTGGAACCTGTCGGTATTTTTTATTCTTCCGCCAACTGGTACCTCGTGGCGTATTGCAGGCTGCGCAAAGATTACAGGCATTTCCG
The DNA here is from genome assembly GCA_964404845.1 of uncultured Ferruginibacter sp. Taxonomy (GTDB): domain Bacteria; phylum Bacteroidota; class Bacteroidia; order Chitinophagales; family Chitinophagaceae; genus Ferruginibacter. Next base: position 5,647 of record CAYOLS010000062.1, read on the forward strand.
TACCGACCGTATCAGTTATATCACCCCTACTAATTCGCAATACCGCCAGCAACACCCTTCACTTGCAACTTTTATCGATAAAATGAAAGATGAAAGAGAAGTAGAAAAAGTAGTTATAAACGTTGACAAAAGCGTATTGAAATATTTTGGTGAGCAGAAATATTACAATGGCTTTGTTTCTCAAAAAGAGATGGGTGATAAAATGGAAATGACTTTTCTTACCTGCTCGCTGGAAGGTTTTGCAAGATTCTTCCTCATGTTTGGCGAGCATGCAGACATTGTTGAACCAATGGAATTAAAACAAACCATATTGCAAATAATGGGTGATATTAAATCCCGGCTGGGATAATTTTTGCGGGTGGTTTACATTTAATCATATCTAATAAACAGGGGCTCCTCTGGAGCCTTATCCTAATTAAAAATGCATCTTCTATAAATAGGCGATTCCGATGGAATCTATAGTGTAATAAAATTTGCGATCCCTCCCTATAAATCCTTTTGTAACTATCCCGTTTCAAGAGAACTCCGTAGGAGTTACCTGGTTTTTGAACATGGCTTTGCATTTATTAATAAAGAAACCCAATGGAATTTATGCACAATACGGTTTGCATTATATTCACGGCTTTATTAGATCCTTTAATAAATATCCCGGAGGGATAACCTGTTATTAGCAAACAGGTGCCGGTTCGGAAAAAACTCTGTAGGAGTTCCCTGTGTTTTGCAAATGATCATACGTTAAGAAGTTCCCGCAACAGATGGCAAATCCAGTTCTTCTGCCTATCGCCTCTCTTTTGAAAAATTTTTTAAACCCTGCTGACATAGGGCTGTCACTACCCGTTTGTTCCTTTGTGTTATCATTCACAATTAAACAAACAACTATGAACCGTTTACAGTTATTTATGCAGGAATTGAACAGCGAAGCAGGTGTTACCCGTAAAATGCTTTCCATTGTACCCGAAGACAAATACGATTGGAAACCACACCCAAAAAGCATGACCATTCACCAATTGGCAGGCCATGTGGCAGAATTGCCAGGCTGGGTTGAAATGGCCCTGACCACTTCTGAACTGGATTTTGCTACATCTCCTTACACTTCTCCTGAATTTAAAGACAATAAAGCACTGCTGGCTTTTTTTGAGCAAAACCTGGAATCAGGCATGAAAACCCTGTTATCAGCCAAAGAAGAAACCATGGACGAACCCTGGACATTAAGAAACGGCGAGCAGGTATATATGACCGAACCAAAAGCAGATGTGATCAGGACCTCCATTTCGCAGATCATTCATCATAGGGCACAGCTCGGCGTTTTCCTGCGCTTGCTGGATATTCCGATCCCGGGCACTTATGGCCCAAGTGCAGATGAGGATTTTAGCTAAGCTCATTTTGGGTAGGTATAATTTAAAAAATGCTGCCGGGCTGAACTTGTCGATGTCGTGTTTATTTTGTTCTGGTATCGGCTTCCCCAAGTTCAGCCTGGCATTTCAATCAGCAATACCGTTTTGCAGATAGTTTCACCTCTTTTGCAGAACAACAGCAAACTGCCCGGTTCACTCATTGTTTCTTTGCATAAAGTATAGCCATTTTTATGTATTGCTTAGAAACAAAAGACCTTTCACACAGTTTTGCAGCCAATGCAGCAGTATTGAATAATATCTGCATGCAGGTTCCCGGGGAATCCATTTATGGCTTCCTCGGACCAAATGGTGCAGGCAAAACAACCACTCTAAGGCTCCTGCTTGGCCTCATTAAAAAACAAAAAGGCAATATCAGTATTTTTGGAAAATCGCTGCAGCACAACAGGATCGAAGTACTGAAGCGGATCGGCTCCATGATCGAAACGCCTTCTTTGTATGGTCACCTTACAGCAAGGGAAAATTTACTCATCTTACAAAATATCTACCAGTGTCCTCTTAGCAGGATCGGAGAAGTATTACAAACTGTTGGTATTGCTGGTACCGGTAAGAAAAAAGTCAGCCGGTTCTCCCTCGGTATGAAACAAAGACTGAGCATTGCCGTAGCGCTGCTCCACAGCCCTTCCCTGCTTATTTTAGACGAACCTACCAATGGACTGGATCCTTATGGTATCATTGAAATAAGGGACCTGCTGAAAAAACTAAATGAAGAACAGGGCATAACGATTATCATCTCCAGTCACCTGCTCTCCGAAATAGAAAAGCTGGTAAGCCATGTAGGTATCATCAGCAAAGGCAACATGGTGTTCCAGGGCTCATTGAATGAGCTTACGGAAAAGCAATATTCTTCGTCTAATACAATTGTTCATTGCAGCGATACGGAGCGTTCTTACAATATCATTCGCTCACTAAACCTAAGTGGCGTTATCGAGCAGGAAAAGATCACGCTACCCGTATTACCTGCTGCAAGCATTGCGGAACTGAACAGGCAACTGGTGAGCAACAACGTGGATGTATTTGAAATAACCACCACCAGGAAGGACCTGGAAACAATATTCATGGACCTTATCAATCAATCTTAATATGTACAGTGCTATCAATTGTTTTAAGGGTGAATGGATAAAAAAGCGCAGGAGCTTTGCAGACTGGCTTGTGTGGATCGGTGCTTTTTTTATACCTGTCATCAATAGTATCATCTTCCTTGTTTATCCCAACCAGCTCAACAAGATGCATGCAACGCAGGAGTTTTGGAAAACCATTTTCAACAAATCCTGGGAAACCATGTCGATTCTGTTGTTACCCATGGGCATTGTTTTAGCGGTAAGCCTTATCACCCAACTCGAGTTCAAAAATAATACCTGGAAGCAATTACACAGCATGCCGGTACCATTCACAAGTATCTTTTTTTCAAAGCTGGCAGTGCTGCTCGTAATGTTATTGCAACTGGTATTGTTATTCAATATTGGTATTTATATAAGCGCAGTTATACCGGCCGTTTTTAATTCTTCTATTCCCTTCCCTTCCTACGCAATTCCCTTTGAATATATCCTTACAAAAAGCGCTTCCTTCTTCCTGGCAGCAATACCATTGTTATCCCTGCAATACCTCATCAGCCTGCAGTTCAAAAATTTCCTTATTCCCATAGGAGCAGGACTGGCTCTGGTGATCGGCGGATTGATCGCCCTGTCATGGAAATATATTTACCTGCTGCCTTCGTCGTATATCACGCTGTATTATTTTCAAACCGTGGGCAGGCAGGCACCGCAGCACAATATCCTGCTATGGTCTGCCGGCTATTTTACACTGTTTACTGTTTTGGGTTATATTCTTTATCTTTTCAAAAAAGAAAAAGGATAGCGCCTGCTGTATGAAAAAGTCTTTTATCATATTGCTCAACATCGGTTACTGGATATTATACCTGCTGCTGCTGGCCATGATCATGGTGATGCTGACCGCTGATACAATTAAGACCGATACCCCCAAGCAGGAGATCGTTGTTACTTTCATTAAAGTAATGGCTGCAATAACGATCATACCCGGACTGATCAGCTTTTACAGTTTTTACCATTACATATTCAACTATTTTCTCGCAAGAAAAAAAATAGCCAAGGCTGTTTTATACGGCATTGCCATTACCATCGTTTGTGGCACTATCGGCTTTATCGGCCTCAACATTCTCAATGGCGGAGTGATCTTCAGACACAACGGGGCAAAGGAGATACTCGTCATGATCGCATTCATGAGCATTTTGTGCATGGTGCATGGTGGTATCGCTTTAATAATAAAGGGCTTTATCAACTGGTACGGGGATATTAAAGTAAAGGAAGAATTGCAGCAGAAGAATTTTGAAACAGAGCTGGCATTGGTCAAATCGCAGCTTAACCCGCATTTTCTTTTCAACACCATTAACAATATTGATGTATTGATAGAAAAAGATGCAGTCAAGGCATCGGCCTATCTCAATAAGTTATCTGATATCATGCGGTTCATGCTCTACGAAACCAAAACAGAAAATATACCGCTTGAAAAAGAGCTGACCTATATCAGCAAATACATCGACCTGCAAAAAATAAGGAACAGCAATACAGAGTTTGTGCAATTTGATACAAGTGGCGATGCCGGTGATCTAAGTATTGCTCCTATGCTCTTTGTTCCTTTTATTGAAAATGCTTTTAAACATGCTGCCAATAAGAAAAAACAGCATGCTATTATTATCAGGATCGATATTTCAGGTGATACCATTCATTTTTTCTGTAAGAATGATGCTACGGATAACCCATTGAATAAAGAAGAAGCGGGCGGCCTCGGCAATGAGCTGATCGCAAAAAGATTGGACCTCTTATATCCCGGCAAACACCTGCTTGACATCAGCCGTACAGAAGATGAGTATACAGTAAGCCTGACCATTCAAACAACGAGAGAACATACAACATGAAAATAAAATGTATTGTAGTAGAAGATGAGCCACTGGCAATGGAACGTACACTGAGTTATGTGCAGAAGATCCCTGTGCTGGAGCTGGTGAGCAGCTTCGACAACGCCATGGATGCTTATACCTTTTTACAGAAAGAACAGGTAGACCTTATTTTCCTGGACATCAACCTGGGTGAACTGTCTGGCATACAATTACTGGAATCAACAAAGATCAACAGCCATGTGATCATAACGACCGCTTACCCTGAGTTTGCACTAAAAGGCTACGACCTGAATGTAACGGATTATTTATTGAAGCCTTTTTTATTCGATCGTTTTTTCCAGGCAGTGGACAAAGTGATACAACTGGCTGCGCAAAAAAGACCTGTAGCGCCCACTCCCAAAGAATTCATCTTTGTAAAAACAGAGCACCGCTTAGAAAAAGTATTGCTGAATGAAATACTGTACATTGAAGGAATGCGGGATTACCGTAAGATACACACCGTACATAAAAAGATAATGACCCTGCAAACCTTTATGGAACTGGAAAAAGAAATTCCTGCATCGGTCATTTGCAGGGTGCACAAATCATGGATGGTGGCTATCAACAAAATTGATTCCGTTGAAAGAGATACGGTAAACGTACAGGGAATGGAAATACCGGTTTCAGAAACCTACAAGAAAAATTTCTTCGATCTTATCAAAAAATGATCACTAACATTCGCTGAGGCTGATAGGCACATTCACGGCAAGACCACCGTCAGCAGTTTCCTTGTATTTGCTGTTCATGTCCAGCGCAGTATCCCACATGGTTTTTATTACACCATCAAGGCTTACTTTGGCAAAGTCAGGAGCACTTTGCAATGCCAGCTGGCTCGCAGTAATGGCTTTTATAGCGCCCATGGTATTTCTTTCAATGCAGGGAATTTGTACGAGGCCGCCGATAGGGTCACAGGTCATGCCCAGGTGATGCTCCATTGCTATTTCAGCTGCCATCAGGGCCTGGCGTTGTGTTCCGCCCATACATTCTGTGAGTGCAGCTGCTGCCATTGCACTGCTTACACCGATCTCTGCCTGGCAGCCGCCCATTGCTGCAGAAATGGTAGCGCCTTTTTTAAATATGCTGCCAACCTCTGATGCCGTCGCCAAAAACTGTATGATCTTTTCATCCGTATCACCGCCGCAGAAGCTGATATAATAATGCAGCACGGCGGGAATAACACCTGCAGCGCCGTTGGTAGGCGCTGTTACTACTCTTCCAAAGGAAGCATTTTCTTCATTCACGGCGAGTGCGAAGCAACTCACCCAATCGAGTATATAATTAAAATTTTGGCCGCCCTCTTTAATGGCTTTTGCCCAGCTGTCATAGTCGTTGTAGGTTTTTCCCTGCATCAGCTTTTTATTGGCAGCCGGGGCCCTGCGTTTTACGTTGAGCCCGCCGGGTAAAAATCCTTCGGCATGGCAGCCACGATAAATGCATTCTTTCATCACCCGCCAGATATTGAGCAGGCCTGCTTTGGTTTCTGCTTCGGGGCGCCAGGCAACTTCGTTCTCCATCACCACTTCATGTATGGCCATGCCTGTACTGCGGCACCAGTGCAGGAGGTCATGTGATGTATTAACAGGAAATGGCAGCATTATTTCATTTTTTGAAGCACCGGTATCTCCTTCCTGCTGCACAAATCCCCCGCCAACGGAATAATAGGTTTCTGCGATCTTTTCGCCATTTCTCAGTTCCACCAAAAATGTCAGGGCATTCGGGTGAAAAGGCAATGATTCACTCATGAGAAATTCAATGTCTTCTGCCGGATCAAAATCCACTTCATGTTTTCCGCCAAGCAATATCAATTTCATTGCCCTGATATCATTGATCTTGGCCGTAATATTGTTTACATCAAACGTTACAGGATCATCGCCGCTTAAACCCAGCTGAACGGCCACGTCTGTACCATGTCCCACGCCGGTTTTGGCAAGAGAACCGTATAAAAGCACTTCAAGCCTTACCACATCACTGAGCATGCCCTTTTTCTCTAAAGATTGTGTAAAGAACTGCGCAGCCCTCCATGGACCAAGTGTATGGCTGCTGCTGGGACCCACCCCGATCTTAAACATGTCGAAAACTGATATGGCTTCGTGGCTCACAATAAATGATTTTAAAAAAAATGGCTTTGAACAATCAAAGCCAAAGTTAAATTTTATTGAGTAGATTATTGTACATCCAGTAACTCAATCTCGAACTTGAGATAAGAGTTAGCAGGAATTACTACAACACCTGTATTGGGGTTGGTAACATTGTTGGCACCATATCCCAATGAAGGCGGGATGTATAAATTGATCTTGCCGCCTGCTTTGATCATGGGCAATGCTTTTTGCCAGCCTACGATGAGCTCACCCAACTGGAAAGAAGCGGAATTGGTTCCCACTGTTGCATCAAACTGGGCGCCTGATGGGATGAGCGTTCCTTTGTAACGTACATTGATACCGGAACAGATTGCAGGAGTAGCGCCTGCTCCTGCACTTACCACAGTGTAATACACGCCGCTTGTGTGCTCGGTTGCTGCAATGGAATTGGCAGAAAGATAGCTGGCAAGATAGGCCCGTTCATCAACAGTTGCCGAACGGCCGGATTCTGAATAAGGGCAGGCATCTTCTTTTTTACATGAACCTGCGATCATTACTAATACAACAAGAAATAAGGTAATTTTTTTCATAGATGATTCATTATACTTAAACAAAGAGCAAAATAACTACATTTTTGCTGCTTGCTCTTTTTGTTGTTTTATTTTTAATTCGGTATAGAGCTGCTCATTCATCTCCCACTTAAAATGCATGCGAAAATAAGAGAAAAATAATATGCAGATCAATACCGCTATCACCACCATGATAAAAGAACCGGCACTTGTACCGGAAATTTTCATATACCAGTCCGGGAACCACAGGTACACCACGAGGATAAACAATATGATGGGCATTCCGAACATGGTAGCCATGGGCAATCCCCTTACCAGTTTACTTGAAAAGCTGCTTTGCGCTTCCCTTTCTTTTTCCCAATAATCTATAAATGCCAATTCCCTGTCTGTAAGCATGGCACAAAATTAATGCAAAAGAAGGGTTCGCTTGGCTATATTCTTATTTATAGGTAGGTTTGTTACACTTAAAATGACCATAATGAAAGTAGAACAACTACTTGTCCAGTATTTATATAAGAATAAAACCGTTAGTATCCAGGACATAGGCAGCTTTAGTATTTCTCCTGATACAGTCCTTCCGTCTGAAGGCGACAAAGACACCAGTCTTCCCGAAGGTGCTATCCAGTTCAGCTTTGATAAAAAAACTTTGGCCGATGAAGGCCTGGTAGATTATATAAAAGAACAAAGCGGGAAAATAAGACCGCTGGCAGCTTCTGATCTTGAATCGTATACCATACTTACCCGCCAGTTCTTAAATATCGGGAAACCATTGTTCATTGAAGGACTCGGTACTTTACAAAAGAACCAGCAGGGTACACTTGATTTTACACAGGGTACCAGCAGCATTATTACCAGGGCAGATGTACCCCAGACCATTATTAAAGAAAAGATACAGGATGATATCAGCTTTGCAGCCCCGCAGAAAAAAACTTCTTCCCGGAAAGGATGGATGGTAGCGGTACTGGTAATTTTCGCCCTTTCAACTGCTGCTGCCATTTATTACTTCATGAACCGTGAAAAAGAAGTGCCTGTTACTGAACAGGTAGCCGTTACAAAAGATACCAGCGCCTTAAGCGATAGCATTCCGCCTGCAGTTAGAGATTCGTTGCTCAAAAAAGACAGCCTGGCCGTACAGCAGGTAAAACCATCCAATGATGGTTATTCATTTAAAATCGTGCTAAAGGAATATACGACCAAAGCAGCTGCAGAAAAAGCTTACGCAAGATTGACCAACTATGGTCATAAATTATTGCTGGTTCCTGTAGATTCTATACGTTTTAAAATTTCGATGCCGTTTACAAGCCCGGTATCGGACAGCCTGAGAGTAAAAGATTCTCTGCGTAAGTTTTTCGGCGGCAATCCTTATGTAGAATTGTAATACTGCATGAAAGCCATTCTTAAACAATATGGATTTGTTGTTTACCTGCTGGTGGCTGCTATACAGCTGATAGCTATTTTGTTTGCGTGGGAAGACCTGAGATTTGTAACAAAACCCTTATTGATGCCTTTGCTGGCGTTGGCTGTTTATGCATCAGGTACACATAGTAAGGAACGCAACATTGTTCTTATTGCGATCTTCTTTTCTTTTTTAGGAGATAGCTTTTTATTATTCGATTATATCAACCCGCTCTATTTCATTTTCGGGCTGGTGAGTTTCCTGCTTACACATATTTTGTACATCGTTTATTTCCTTGGTATAAAACCTGTTCAGCCTTCTTTGCTGAAACAATATCCATGGATCACTTTACTGGTGCTGGCGTATGGCTTTGGCCTGGTGTATTTTCTTTTTCCAAAGCTCGGTGAATTAAAAATACCTGTTATAGTATACGCAACGGTTATCTGCAGTATGCTGCTATGCAGCTTTCATATATTCAGGAGAGTAAATACAAACGCAGGCTGGCTGTTTATTGGCGGAGCGCTGCTTTTTGTGCTGTCAGACAGTTTGCTGGCTATTAATAAATTTAATGCAGCCTTTCCTTCCGCTTCCTTTTTGATCATGTTCACTTACTGCGTTGCGCAATATTTTATTGCCAAAGGGTTTGTAAATGCTAATGGCTTGAAACAAATTTAAGCCCGACGATCGAAGCGATCAATGTAACGATAAAGAACAACCGCCAGAATGTTGCCGGCTCTTTAAAAAAGATGATACCTACCAGCACGGTACCTACTGCTCCCACTCCCGTCCATACTGCGTAAGCAGTGCCTATTGGTAATGTTTGCGTGGCTTTGTACAGCAGGAACATGCTGATAGAAAGGCAGACAAAGAATCCCAGCCACCAGGCCATTGCCGTGTTGCCGGTGCTTTCTTTTGCTTTTCCAAGGCAGGCAGCAAAGCCTACTTCAAATAATCCTGCGATGATAAGTATGATCCAGTTCATTGTTCCTTAAGATTGATGCTGCAAAAATAGCAACTATAAAACAAAGCCCCCATATTCAATGAAGGCTTTTATAAAACGATGTTTACTGTTATCGCAATAATACCTGTTGCGATTCTACAACAGAACTGTCTTTATCAACTGCTCTTATGTAGATAAGCGTTTGCGTGCTGTCTTTCACAGGTTGTTCCGGCGTCAGCAGCTCTTCTTTTTTACAGGAACTGAATGCAGCAACAGCAAGCACTCCCAGGAATATAAATTTCTTCAGGTTTCTATTAAACATTGGATGAATTATTTAAAATGATGGATATGATGTATTACAATAAGATCGTTTGCGTGTATCTCTTCTTTCCCTGCACCTGCCCTTCGGGCATTACAATTTTCAACATGC
>CAYOLS010000063.1:0-15399 GCA_964404845.1 uncultured Ferruginibacter sp.
ACTGCCAGCCCGATACATGAAGTGCTGGTAGAAAAAGCGGTGCTGGGCTGGAAAGAATATGAGTTGGAATTGCTGAGAGACAATGCAGATAATGTGGCCATCATTTGTACGGTAGAGAACTTTGACCCGATGGGTGTGCATACCGGTGACAGCATTACGGTGGCACCGGCCATGACATTGAGTGATACCGCATTCCAGCTGATGCGCAATACAGCGATCGATATGATGCGCAACCTGGGCAATTTTGCCGGTGGTTGTAACGTGCAGTTTGCCATGAACCCGCAAACGGAAGAGATCATCGTGGTGGAAATTAACCCGAGGGTAAGCCGTTCATCGGCGCTTGCTAGTAAAGCTACCGGTTATCCTATTGCAAAAATTGCGGCAAAGCTTGCCATTGGTTATAATCTCGATGAATTAAAGAACCAGATCACCCAATCAACTTCTGCATATTTTGAACCGGCACTGGATTATGTAATTGTAAAGATCCCCCGCTGGAACTTCGATAAATTCAAAGGCGCCAATGATACACTTGGCTTCCAGATGAAAAGTGTGGGTGAAGTAATGGGCATTGGTCGCAGCTTTGCAGAAGCAGTGCAAAAAGCTTGTCAGAGTTTGGAAAATGAAGCCGTTGGCCTGGGTTACTATGGCAAAAGCTTAATGCATGCTGATGAGCTGATCGACTACATTAAAACACCGAAATGGGACCGCATCTTCCGCATTAAAGATGCGCTGATGGCAGGTGCCAGCGTGAAACGCATTTGCGAAAGCACACTGATAGACCGCTGGTTCATTTACCAGATACAAAAAATATGTGATTGCGAAAGAGCGATCGCAAAATACGACCTGAAATCTTTGCCGGATGACCTGCTGAAAGAAGCGAAGCTGTTAGGCTTTAGTGATGAGCAGATCGTTCGCATTATGAAGGAAGAAGATGCGAATGAAATTTATGAGCGCCGTAAAAAAATGGGTCTTACCAGGGTATTTAAAATGGTGGATACCTGCAGTGCAGAGTTTGAAGCAAAAACGCCTTATTTCTACAGCACATTTGAAAGCAAGCCTGATGGCAATAAATTGCTGAGCAATGAATCCATTGTTTCGGATAAGAAAAAAGTAATTGTGCTTGGCAGCGGTCCCAACAGGATCGGCCAGGGCATTGAGTTTGATTATTGCTGTGTGCATGGCTTACTGGCCATCAGGGAAAGTGGTTACGAAGCCATCATGGTTAATTGTAATCCTGAAACAGTATCTACAGATTTTGATATTGCCGATAAATTATATTTTGAACCGGTGTTCCTGGAACATATCTGGGAGATCATTGAACATGAAAAACCGGAAGGGGTAATTGTTCAGCTGGGTGGACAAACGGCATTGAAGCTGGCGAAAATTTTACATGAAAGAGGAATAAAAATAATCGGTACTTCTTTCGACAATATGGACATTGCGGAAGACCGTGGCCGTTTTAGTGATATGCTGAAAGAGCTGGGCATTCCTTACCCAAGATATGGCACGGCTTACAATACCGATGAAGCCATTGAAGTAGCCAACCAGGTAGGTTATCCTGTGCTTGTTCGTCCGAGCTATGTACTGGGTGGACAAAGAATGCGCATTGTATTGAATGATGAAGAACTGGAGAAAGGTGTATTGAGCCTGTTGAAGCATTTACCCGGCAATAAAATACTGATCGATCACTTTTTGGATCGTTGCCAGGAAGCAGAAGTAGATGCCATCTTCGACGGAGAGAACTTTCACATCATGGGGGTGATGGAGCATATTGAACCCGCAGGTATCCATAGTGGAGATAGCAATGCGGTTTTGCCACAGTTCAATCTCACGCCGCTGGTGGTGCAGACAATGGAAGAATATGCAGAAAAAATTGCAAGGGCATTGAACATAAAAGGGTTGATCAACATACAGTTTGCGATCAAAGACGGTAATGTGTATGTGATCGAGGCCAACCCAAGGGCGAGCCGCACCACGCCATTCATCGCAAAGGCATACCAGATACCTTACCTGAACATTGCTACCAAAGTAATGCTGGGTGCAGCAAAGCTGACGGATTATACATTCGAAAAGAAGCTGGAAGGCTATGCGATCAAAGAACCGGTGTTCTCTTTCAATAAATTTCCGGGTGTGAACAAAGAGTTAGGCCCCGAAATGAAGAGCACGGGCGAAGCGATCCGTTTTATTAAAGACCTGAGGGATCCATATTTCCGCCAGCTTTACAAAGAGCGGAGTATGCATCTTAGTAAATAGTTTATAGGTTTAACGGGTTTCAAAAGTTTAAGAAATGACTTGCCCCGGGCTGAAGCCCGGGGATTTTAAATTATAGCATGCATCAATATTTCATCATCAATAAGCCCCGGGGAATGGTCTCCCAGTTTGTGAGCCCGCACAAAGTTGGTCTGCTCGGCGATCTTGATTTTGATTTTCCCGAAGACACGCACGCCATCGGTCGCCTTGATTTAGATTCTGAAGGATTGTTGTTGCTCACCACCGATAAAAAAGTCACCCGTTTATTGTTCCTTGCAGAAAAGCCACATTTGCGCAGCTACCTCGTAATGGTACAGAATGAAATGACGGAAGAAACTTTGCAGCAGTTAAGGGATGGTATTCCTATCAAAATAAAAGAAGGGGAAATGTATATCGCAAAACCTGTTTTCATAGAAAGAATAAAAGACCCCGGAAAATTATATCCTTTTGCTGCAGATCATCGCAATGCTTACCCGCATACCTGGTTACTGATCACTTTAACGGAAGGAAAATTTCGGCAGGTACGTAAAATGGTACTGGCTGCAAGGCACCGCTGCCAAAGACTTGTACGGCTTTCCATCAGTAATTTACAATTAGGTGATCTCAAACCCGGCGAAGTAAAAGAATTATCTAAAGAGATGTTTTACCAGCAATTGGGTATCTGATTAGAATTATTCTGAAGATATAACAACCACCTGGGGTTGTTTTTTCAATTCTTCAATCGACCTTTTGATCCATTCAATGGTAGCAACACCGGCATAACCAGAAGTGCTGAAGTGAACTTTCCCTTCAGGCGAAACAACAATGTTTGTAGGATAAGAAGCAACATTATAACCTGATGCTATGGATCTGCCATCATCAATTATTTTGTACCTGAAAGGGTTTTTCTTCAGGAAACTTTTTATCTCAGCCCGGTTATCCAGTGCTACAGAAAGGAAAACAATGTTGCTGTCATTTTTGTACAGATCAACAATCTTATTCAATTCGGGCATTTCCATAACACAGGGAGGACAGTTGATAAACCAAAAATTGATCACCAGTATCTTCCCGGACATTTTTTTGGTGTTTATCTTATCATTATTGATATCTCTCGCTTTAATGGGATCAAATTCTTCTCCCGGTTTAAATGCACTGCTTTCTTTAGGCTTTGGGAGATTCTTCATTTTTTTCTCATATTCCTCATCAGACAGTCGTACCAGTAAAAAAGCAGTACTCTTGTCGCCCGGTTTTTCTGCCTTTAAAGAATAGCGGCCTGTAGCTATCAATGCCTGCCAGATTTTAGTGGAATAGACAGTGCCGGATGAATCTTTTACCGTCATATCTTCTGTAGCTATGCGTTGAACTGGTTTAGCAGAACTGTTTTGTGCGCCGGAACTGGAAGATAGCGTAACAGCTAAAATGAGCAGCAGGAGTTTCAGCATGGGATTTTTTTTTTAAATGTAAGATTTTAGAGAGTATGCCAACATAAAACGCCCTTTATTTTCGTCCGTTCTTTTTTAAATTAGGGCATGCGTCCGCCCTACCAGGTTCCCTTATGGAAACAAGCGCCTATTATGCGCCTGCTGTTCCCGTTGATTGCCGGCATCATCATTGGCTGGTACGGGCAATTTTCACTTGTATATATTGTAACCTGTATTTGTTGCTTTAGTGTTGCTTTTTTATTGATCAATTTCCTTTCTTCAGCGATCGTATTCAGGTTCAGGAAATTTCGTGGCATTGTTTTTCATTTTATCATCATTGCTCTTGGCATGTTGCTGGTATGGCAGAAGGATGCAAGGCATCAGCATGATTGGTACGGACATTTTTTAACGGATAGCTCTTTACTGTTGGTAACCATCAATGAACCGCCTGTTGTGAAACCACGCTCTGTGAAAGCCGAAGCCCTGGTAAACACTGTTATAAATGGTGAAAAGCAATATGCTGCCTCCGGGAAATTGCTTTTCTATTTTTCACAGGACAGCGTCATGGATCTTAAGTATGGTGATGTAATTATCATCAATAAAAGATTACAACCAATTACCAACTCAGGTAATCCCGGTGCTTTTAATTATAAGCGATATGCTGCATTTCAATTGCTATACCACCAGGCATTTTTAAAGAAAGCGGATTGGGCGGCTACCAATCGCTATTCCATCAATTATTTCCGGCAATTTTTATTTGATGCGAGAGGTTATGTATTGTCTGTGCTGAAAAAATACATTTGCAATAACAACAATGAGCTGGGTATAGCAGAAGCTTTGCTTATTGGCTACAAGGAAGACCTGGATAAAGACCTGGTGCAGGCTTATAGCAATACAGGTGTGGTTCATATCATTGCCATTTCAGGATTGCACCTCGGTTTGATCTATACGGTGCTGCTTTGGTTGTTCGACAGGATGCCCTATCTCAAAAAATCACGACATGCCAAAGCCGTATTGCTCATCACATGCCTCTGGCTTTTTGCATTGCTCACAGGCGCAGCTGCTTCGGTGCTGCGAAGCGCTGTGATGTTCACGATCATTGTAACGGGGAAATATTATTTCCGGCGATCGCCTGTTTACAATTCACTGGCGGCATCTGCATTTATATTGCTTTGTTACAATCCTTATCTTTTATGGGATGTAGGCTTCCAGTTAAGTTATTGTGCAGTGATCGGTATTGTTGCACTGCAACCTTTTATTTACAGGAAATGGTTTATCGCCAACTGGCCCGGCAGGCAGGTGTGGGCTATGACAAGTGTTACACTCGCTGCGCAGGTGGGCGCTTTTCCTTTGTGCATTTATTATTTTCACCAGTTCCCTAATTTATTTTTAATTACGAACCTTGTTACCGTTCCGCTCTCCACCGTTATTTTGTTCGGGGAAATATTGCTGATCATTATCGCAGTTTTTTACACAATAGCAGGCTGGCTTGGAGTGGCCATCAGCTATGCCATTGATGGAATGAACAGGCTTATTATCTATTTTAACAGCTTTTGGTTTTCTGTGTGGGATCATATTTATGCAACCATCTTTACCACCTGGTTTTTGTACGCCTGCCTTTTTTGTACTATGGGTTGGTGGATGAATAAGAACAAACGAATGCTGATCGCAGGCCTTTGCTGCCTGGTTGTTTTTGTGGCTTTGCATGGCCTGGCTTTTATAAGACTGCAAAATCAACAAAAAGTGATCATCTACAATATCAGCCGGCACAGGGCAGTTGATTTTATCGACAGGAACCAGTTTGTATTTGCCGGAGATAGCAGCTTAATGAAAGAAGGCCTGCAACAGAATTTTCATTTAAAACCTGCCCGTATCGCTTTACAGGCAAGCCGGCCGGTAGAAAATATTCCTTCTTTACAACAGCAAAACGGTTATTACCAGTTCTGCAATAAAAAATTACTGTTTATAGACAGTTCGGCTATTCTCTCAACGCCGGACAGTGCCATTGAGATCGATCTGCTCCTGTTCAGCTATAACCCGCCTGTGGATATAAAAGAAGTAATAAAAGCCGTAAAGCCCGCCTGCATTGTATTTGATGCATCCAATAGTTTGTGGAAAATACAAAAATGGAAAAGAGATTGCGAAGCGTTAATTTTGCGCTGCCATTCGGTACCGGAAGAAGGAGCTTTCATTTTAGAAGTCGATAGGCCATAGACCATGGACGATAGACCAGCGTTGAAAACGAAGCTTTCTTATACTGTTGCTGCAGGCTAACAACATTACAAACCGCATAAACTGCTATGGACTATGATCTATTGACTATGGTCCTGCATCTTCTCCCCATGCAAAAAAAGATTCAATCAGCGCTTATCTCCGTTTTTTATAAAGACGGCCTCGAAAACATCGTAGAACAACTCCAAAAGAACAATGTGACCATTTACAGCACCGGCGGCACGCAGGATTTTATTGAAAAGCTTGGGGTGCAGTGTGTACCGGTTGAATCGTTGACCAGCTACCCGTCTATTTTGGGAGGAAGGGTTAAAACGCTGCATCCGTCTGTGTTCGGCGGTATTTTAGGTAAAAGGAATGATGATACGCACCTGGAAGAAATGAAACAATACAATATTCCCGAAATGGACCTGGTGATCGTTGACCTCTACCCGTTTGAGGAAACAGTTAAGAATACAGATGACGAAAGCCTGATCATAGAAAAAATAGACATCGGTGGTCCAAGCATGATAAGGGCTGCTGCCAAAAATCACCGGGATGTGGTAGTGGTAGCCGCTAAAAACGATTACCAGCTACTGGTGGATATCCTTGCTTCGCAACACGGGGAAACAACCCTGGAACAGCGCCGCTTTTTTGCCATCAAAGCCTTTGATGTGTGCACGGCTTATGATACCGCCATCTCTTCTTATTTTAATGATATTACTGTAGAAACGCCGTTTAACAAAGAAAGAAAAACGTTACGCTATGGTGAAAATCCTCACCAACCAGCTACTTTCTTTGGCAACCTCGACGAAATATTTCACCAGCTACATGGAAAAGAGTTGAGCTATAACAACCTGGTGGATGTAGATGCGGCCGTTAACTTAATTAAAGAATTTACTGATACTACTTTTGCCATTATCAAACACACCAATGTTTGCGGCGTATCATCAAGAGCAACCGTAAAAGACAGCTGGGATGCGGCTTTGGCCGGTGATCCGGAAAGTGCTTTTGGCGGCGTATTGGTATGCAATAAAGCAATTGACGCAGCAACAGCAACAGCCATCAACGAAATTTTCTTTGAAGTGCTGATCGCCCCTTCTTTTGATGAAGATGCATTAAAAACCCTGCAGTCAAAAAAGAACAGGATATTATTGCAGCTGAAGGATACGGAATTACCAACTGTTCAATACAAGTCTTTGCTCAACGGAATATTGCTGCAGCAAAACGACGAAGGCAATTATGCCGAATGGAAAGAAGCCGGGGGAAGGGAAACCACTGCGGCAGAAAAAGAAGACCTGGCTTTCTCTAACATCATCTGCAAGCATTTAAAAAGCAATGCTATTGCTTTGGTGAAAAACAAACAACTGGTGGGCAAAGGTTGCGGGCAAACGAGCCGCATTGATGCTTTGCGTCATGCTATTGAAAAATCAAAGCAATTCAATTTTGATCTGGATGGCGCTGTGCTTGCAAGTGATGCATTTTTCCCGTTTGACGATTGTGTGAAAATTGCCCACGCTGCAGGTATCAGCTCTTTTATTCAACCCGGCGGTTCTATCAGGGACAATGATTCCATTGAATACTGCAAACAAAACGGCCTCGCCATGGTAATAACCGGCATGCGCCATTTTAAACACTAATCTAAAAAAGTAAAGAATAAAGCAGTAAAGGATTCTCTTTTATCTTCCTTACTCTTTATTCTCTTTGCTCCAAAAATTTGAAACAAAACAAAGGATACGGATACATTGCCCTCCTCACCACCTGCATTGTTTGGGGAACCACCTGGGTAGCCAGTAAAATAGGCGTGCTCGAAATTCCCGCCCTGCAAATGGCTTATATCAGGCAGTTCTTTGCAGGTACCATATTCGTTAGTTTTTTCCTTTTGTATAAAAAATTTCCATTACCTACTGCCAAACAATTTCAATGGCTGCTGGTAATGGCGATACTCATGT
Organism: uncultured Ferruginibacter sp.; assembly: GCA_964404845.1. Taxonomy (GTDB): domain Bacteria; phylum Bacteroidota; class Bacteroidia; order Chitinophagales; family Chitinophagaceae; genus Ferruginibacter. The sequence continues at coordinate 7,811 of CAYOLS010000063.1, forward strand.
TTGTATTCGCCAACGGGCTCAGCACCTGGAGTCTCAAATGGATCCCTTCCGGGCTCAGCGCACTTATCGGTGCTTTATATCCCTTGAGTGTTGTGATCATTGAACGGTTATTTTTTAACAGCCAGAAACTCACAAGACTAACTTATATCGGTTTATTCCTCGGGTTTACCGGCGTGCTCATTGTGTTTTATGAGAATGCTTTTGCAGGCATTGATCTTTCCATGTTCATTGGTTTGGCGTTATCGCTTATTGCTATGTTGAGCTGGAGCGTAGGAACCATTTTTCTTGCAAGGAACAAAGCCAATCTCAATCCTTATTATGGCACCGGCTGGCAAATGCTTATCAGTTCAGCGATCTTATTTATCTGGGCAGAAAGCTCCGGGCAGACGATTCCCTTTGCAGAAATTTCACCTAAGGTTTGGATGGTGATCTTTTACCTCGTCATCTTCGGGTCAGTGATCGCATTTATTGCATTCATCTATTCCATGAAAAAATTACAGCCCGCCATCGCTTCGCTTTACGCTTATATCAATCCAATGGTAGCTATGATATTGGGCGCATTGGTAGTAGCGGAAAAGCTTACCATTAATATTTTGTGGGGATCTATCGTAACGCTTATCGGCGTTTACCTTGTAAACCTGAGCATACGCCGCAGCCGGGAAAAGGTTATTGCCGAAGCTGAGATATAAAGTTGATGTATAATTCTTTCCAGCCGCTGAATTCGCTGCCTGTTCCCAAAAAGTTGTTGTGGAAAATAGTGATGAGCTCAGCATTCACTTCCTTACACTTATTGTAATATGCTACCAGTTCATTAAAAGAATCTGTTGCATTTTGTTTTTGCTCGTAAAAACTATTCGCATCCATAAAGCAAAAAGGATAGACCCTCAAAGCAGTTGTTTTTTCCGTTTGTAAATTATACCAAAAGAAAGAGGAAGCTACCGACGCCCTGAACCCGTTAATGCTGCCATAACCCATGCTGTATTCATTTGTAATATCATGCTCCAGCAAACGATTGTAAGTATCAGGCAAACTTAGTTTGATATAATGTTGTCTTGACCTTATGACCTCTGTTTTACCCGCTGTTTCCAGTATTCTTTTTTCCTTTGCCAGCAAGCCCGGCTTTTCATTGCTGCGCCAGGAAGGATGAAGGCCGATCCTGTATTTTTTTGCATGTTGCTTCATCAGCTGCCACATGGCATGATCGTAAGGAGAAATGTTTTTATCATACTCGCTGCGACTGGCAGCTACTAAAAAAAAGTATATCGGGTCCAGCTGGTTCTCTTTGTGTAAGTCATGCAAAAAATCATAACAGTCAAAAGGGTCTTTTTGTAAACCAGCCAGCACACTTAACCTGTTAATCGAAGGGCTCTTTAAAAAACCACCTACATTCCTTAAAAGTCCTTTGTGCTTATAACTCCAGGCAATATCAATATCGTAGGTAGGCGTAAATTTGAAGGAAGGTGTTTTGATATTTAAAGAAGGAAATTTTTGCTTCAATGCTATTCCCAGGTCAGCGATCCATTTATTGATAACGGGTTCCTGTAAAAAACCTTCTTTAAAAGCAATGGAATTTTCATGTGCGAACCTTCCATACATATCCTTTTCATGTGGCAAATATTCTTCGTACCTCGATAGCAGGTAAAAAGAAGCAGCCAGCACATCAAATTCAAAATCGCTGTTGGCAGATCTGAAGAAAGCTTTGTTGCCGTTGCTTTCAAAACATTCTATGCTTTGTGGCTTGATATTCTTCTCAAACAACAAACCATGATTTCTCAATTGAAAAATAGCACCCTCCATGTCTACATCGCTGTAGTTCATTTTGGGACCTTCATGTTTTTTAAAGCCTTCCGAATCTATGGTGAGGCTAAAGCCAATACCCAGCTGTTCGCCAAAAATAAATTTGCAGATGTATTGCAGCCTTGATGTAGAAACTCTGGAAAAAATAAGCATGAGCAGAATTGATCGTCGGTAATGCTGAGAAAATTTATTTTTTAAAACGGTCCTTCCACATTTCATTGAAGGTTTTCTGGCTGAAGTTCAGGTCAGCCCTGTTCTTCTTCCAGTCTTTGAATAAACCGTTTACTACTTTATTTTTTAAATTACCATTCCCTGTATTCATCATCCAGCGGTTCAGGCTCGCCAATCGCCACATTTTCCAGGCGGCTCTTTCTGTAAAGGTCGTATGACCTTCTTCTACAGATTCTTTCCTGTTTTCCAGCAACAGTTCATGCAGGTTGATCTTTACCGCACACACTTCTGTGCAGTTACCGCAAAGCGAAGATGCATAGCTCAGGTGCTTGTATTCATTCATGTCCCGCAGGTGCGGAGTGATCACGCTGCCTATCGGGCCGCTGTAAGTAGTTCCGTAAGTATGTCCGCCGATATTTTTATAAACCGGGCAGGCATTCAGGCAGGCACCGCAACGGATGCAGTACAGGCTTTCCCTTTGCACCGGGTTTTGTAAAATATTGGTGCGGCCATTGTCCAGCAATATCACATACATTTCTTCCGGGCCATCTGTTTCGCCCGGCTGGCGAGGGCCCGTGATGATACTATTGTAAGAAGTTATTCTTTGGCCTGTACCAAATGTGCTCAGCAAAGGCCAGAACAGTGCCAGGTCGGTAACAGAGGGAATTACTTTTTCAATACCCACCACTACAATATGCGTTTTAGGAAAAGCGCAGCTCAGCCTTGCATTGCCTTCATTCTCCGTAACTGCTACGCCGCCGATATCGCTGATAATAAAATTGGCGCCTGTAACACCCACTTCTGCCTCCACATATTTCTTTCTTAATATATCCCTTGCTACCAATGTAAGCTCTGTTGGTGTAAGGTTAGAAGGCGTGCCCAGCTTGTCTGCAAACAATTTCGCTACATCTTCCTTGCTCTTGTGCATGGCAGGCGTTACAATATGATAAGGTGGCTCACCATCCAGTTGCTGTATGTATTCACCCAGGTCAGTCTCAATACTTTCAATGCCGTTTTCCTCCATCGCTTTGTTCAGGTGAATTTCTTCAGTCGCCATGCTCTTGCTCTTCACCAGCGTTCTGCAATTTTTTTCCTTGCATATCTTTACAATTTCCTCAATGGCCTGCGCTGCCGTTTCGGCCCAGATCACTTTCCCGCCTTTTTTATTCAGGTTCAGCTCAAATTCTTCCAGTTGCTGGTCCAGCGTTTCAATGGCACGCCATTTTATATTTTTCGCTCTTTCCCTTGCCAGGTGTACATCAGCAAATTGTTCTTTTCCCTTCGGCACTACCGCATGATAGCGCCCCATATTAAAATTAATAGTACGCCTGTGCTGCAGGTCCGCCGCCTTTACGGTACTCTTGGCTAAAAATGTTTCCGATGACTGCGACATATATTAAGGGTTCAAAAGTTCAAGGTTTAAAGTTCCAAAGGTTCATAGTTCATCACTCATATCTCATGTCGTGCAAATTTACTCCACTTTCTCCAGCATTCCATACTGGTAGCCCGTCATACGGTAGCTGTCAACAGTGGGCGATTCATCTGTTCCGTTACCACTCGTTTTTTTATCTCCCAGTTTTATGGCAAAAAATTGCACATTCATCTTTCCATTTTCTATGCAATAATTATTTACGATCGTATTGTTCAATACAGTGAAAGAGCCCTGCAGGCAATTGCCGGATACATAGTTATCTAAAACAATGCCGTTGCGTTCATCAATCACCCAATGGTCGCTATGAAGATCATCGGCAGGCTTAAGCAGGTAAGGACGTTCATCTTTGCTGCTATCACCATAACTCATGTGCCACTCGTAATGACCGGCAGTATCAGCCGATGGTTTTATTTTCAGCTGCATGGTAAACTGCTGGGTGGGTTTGCCGGAGCGAACCCAATTAAGTTTTCCTTTCCAGTGGCCGATGAAACTCTGAGGGAAAGATGCCGGCTTCTCCTGCGCCGGTACCGTTCGGCCAAAGATGATGCCCAATAAGAGCAAAAGAATTTTACGCATCTGCAAAAATACTGTAATAACAAATCTTATCTTAACATCCGCCAACTCATTAAGCCATTCTGTATGAAATTAAAAAAATACCTGCCTGTGGAAGATTATGAATTGCTCACTGATCTTTCTGTAGAACAAGTACTGGCAAAGTTACAGGAGAATACAGGCCCGGTTTCCGCAAGCTATTTTGGACATTCATCTTCAGATAAACCTTACGAGGGAAGTGTAAAAGCACCCGTTTTTGAAATGACACGGGTGATCAATTATAGGAACTCTTTCCAACCAATGATAACCGGAAGGGTATATTCCAAACAGCAGCAAACGCATATTGCCATTAAAATGCGGCTTCACAACTTTGTGCTCGTATTTGCAACAATATGGCTGGGAATAACAGGGTCAACTTTTCTTATGTTCCTGTTAGTCTTTCTTTATAAACCGAATGGATTTATACATAGTAATATGCTGCTGTTCCTTCCGGCTTCTCTTGGATTTTTTCTTTTTGGATATGTATTGTGTATTCAGGCCTTCAAATATGAAAGCCGCAAGTCTAAAAAATTTTTTGAAGATCTGTTGAACGCAAGGCCATAACCTGCTAATAATTACCCTACATAAAATTGAGTATTTTATTTTACTGTGCAGATGATCAATTTTACTTTATAAAATCAATCATCATGAAACAGTTCATCTTATTTACTTTTTTAGCGGCTGCGCTTTTTTCCTGCAGCAAATCCAATGACAGCGATACCGGGCCTTCTGGTGAAATAACCGCTCCTCCTGCATCTCTTGGACTCAACAGCTTTTATAAGAAATATGTGGACGCCAGCGGCATTCCCATCATCAGCTCCGAAAATGTGGCCGACCAGGCCCTGCTCAATGCAAGAAATATTGTAGTGGAAATGGTAAAGACCATTCCGGCCGTAAAAGCAAAAATGATAGAGAACCACATAAGGGTAGGTGTGATCGGTAAAAGTGAAAGGCCTACGCAAATGCCGGAGTACAGCGATCTCTACACTGCTTTCCCGGGAACAGACTGGGATAACAGGGCACGTGCCTATGGCGCTACAATGGAGCGCCCGCTCACCACCAATTGCGAAGAAAACTTATTATGCCTGCAAAGCATCGACCGTTACAAAGGCGAAGAATTATTAAGCCATGAATTTTCCCATGCCATTCATGAGCTGGGCCTCCGCTTTACCAATCCAAACTTTGACAGCCAGCTACAGGCAGCTTTTAATAATGCTGTGGCCAATAATTTATGGGTCAACACGTATGCAAGAACGGATATGCGGGAATACTGGGCAGAAGGCGTGCAGTGCTGGTTCAACTGTAATATAGAAGCCATTCCTGCAAATGGCGTGCACAACCAGGTCAACACAAGGGCAGAGCTGCAAACGTATGACCCGACACTGTACAATCTTATCAAAACATGCTTCTCTGCAGAAAATATAAAATTCGGCTGTTATTAGTTTTTGTGATGAATAAATGGCAAGGAGCTGCAGTACCGGGCAGCTCTTTGTTTTATAAATACCGCAGCCATGTTTTTCCGGGATGGGCTGCCTTGTATTTTCCATACCATTTGCACAATGGATAAAGCAACACTACAATGGCGATCCATACCAGCAGCACAGGACCAAGCCCCATACCCGAGCCTGTTGCCGGCCTTCCAAACTGGAACGGGCCAAATAAAAGATCGCTCCATTTATACCCCTGCGCATACACCATGATGAAGGTTGCCAGTCGGATCATATAAAAATGCAGCAGGTAATAGAACATCGGTACCTGGCCGTACACCAGTAAAATGTCTTTTATCTTTTTCGGGAACTGGTCTGCATACCGCAACAATAAAAATGCAATGCCAAGGAACAGCAATATGTATTGCAAAGAAGGCGGGTACTTGGTAACATTAATAAAAGATAAGAAACTATACAGTGCATTCTTTTGTGCAGCCCATGGCGCAGGGTCCCCGTAAATATTGATAAAGCGCAATACAATGAATGTTACAAGAAAAGCAAGGCCTGTCCTGGTCAACAGCTTGTTTCTTTCTGCAATGTTTTTCTCAAATATTTTTCCGCACACAAAGCCAAGCAGCATAATAGCTGTCCATTGCACGAACGGGTAGGAAACCAGTATGACAAAATTGGGTGATACAGGGATGATCCCCGGTGCAACAAAAAGATTGGTGAGTGATGCCAGCACAGGATCAGCAGGTATAGGAACCAGCTGAAGCAGGTTGTGCAGGGCAATGATCGCAAATGCCACAATGCCGATCTTTTTTGGAGATACTTTCAATAAGAATGAAAGGAGTATGAATCCAACACCAATGGCAGCAATTACCTGCAGCATAACGATGCGGAACTGCACATCGAACCAGATGGCGAAATTGATCAGTGTTAATTCCAGCAATATCAGCCATACCCCTCGCTTCCACAAAAAACTTTTTAATGTTCCTGCTGACTGTGCCCTTTGCAAAGAGAGATATACCGAAACACCGGAAAGAAAAACGAAAGTAGGCGCACAGAGATGTGTGATCCACCGGGATGCAAACAAAGCAGGTGTTGTAGTAGCCAGGCTCAGCGGGTTCTGCTTAAGCGACATGGAGTGCAGCAGGTCTCTTGTATGATCCAGTGCCATAATGATCATTACGATACCTCTTACTATATCAATAGAAGTTATTCTCCGGTTCATAAGCAGTGTGTTGGAATTTATCAGTTGTCTGAAAATACCTGAATTAACGGAAACGATAAAATATGGATGATGAATGGTAGGTCATTTTATTCCCGGCTGCTATTATTAAATTATACAACACAAGCAGCGTTTAGACACATTTGTTCTTCTTTAATGAACGCATTGCTTTGTTATCTTTACTATCCCCTGTAAATAAATGCTATCATATGGATCAGAATGATTTTTTTAAACTAATATACAGTCACCCCCTGCTTACGGAAGCTGACTTGCAGAAGCTGATGGCAGCGCACGAAAAAGTAGCGTATAAAAAGGGTGATATTTTGTTAAGGCAGGGCCAGGTGGCCGATGAATACGCCATTGTTGAATCGGGGCTTATCCGTTCTTATGTATACGATTACAATGGCAACGACATCACCACTAATTTTTTTGGTGAAAATGATATCGTTATTGAAGTGTCTTCCCTGTTTCAGCGCAGCCCAAGCCAGGAGATCATACAGGCCATTACGGATTGTGTTTGCTGGAAAATAAATTTTAACTGCTTCCAGGAACTGTACCACAGCATTCCGGGTTATAATGAATGGGGGCGTGCCTGGATGGCGATGCAGCTCTTTCATTTCAAACAGCGTTCTGTAAGCATTTTTACACATGCTGCTACAGACAGGTACATGCAACTGCTGCAGGATAAACCACAGATACTGCAATTAGCGCCATTGAAGCAGGTGGCCACTTACCTGGGCATTACAGATTCTTCTCTCAGCAGGATCAGGAAAACAGTATCGGTCCAGCTGGTATAGTTTATTTCTTGTCATAGGTCAAGTGGTCGTAGCAGGTAGTGGCAGTAAATTTGATGAACAATCTTCATTATGAAATTATTAGCCAATAAAAACGCCCTGATATACGGTGCCGGCGGTTCTCTCGGTAGTGCGATCGCCAGGGT
>CAYOLS010000064.1:0-4381 GCA_964404845.1 uncultured Ferruginibacter sp.
GTGAACAAACTATTTTCCTGCCTGATTATCATGGCATTGAGTTGACGTAGCATGACCATCACTTCATTCATCTGTGTATAGTCAAACTGGAGACTGTATTTTTTGAGCACAGGCTTCTGTACCAGGGGTACTACCTGCAAAACGAGAGATGCAGCAGTTTTATATGCATTAATGAGACCGGGAACACCTAATAAAGTACCTCCAAAATATCTCACTACAATAACAACAACATCTGTTAGACCTTTGCTGTCTATCTGGCCCAGTATTGGTTTGCCTGCGGTACCTGAAGGTTCACCATCATCACTTACCCTGAATTGATTGCCGTCTAATCCGAAACGATAGGCAAAGCAATAATGCACAGCTTTGGGATGTTCTTTTTTTAGTGCCTGTAAATATTTTTTAAAATCTTCTGCATTGGCAGCAGGATAAGCAAAGGCAATGAATTTGCTTCCCCTGTCTTTAAATTCTGCCTGCGCAGGCTGGTCTATTGTTGTGTAAAATTCCATCCGTTTAAACTATCCCCCTGTTTATATAATGATCTACTGTGTCTGTTGAAATACAAAAGCTGTCATGTTGCTTTTCAGCTGGCAATTGTACAGAACCTATGCCAGACGAGAGATACAGGCTTTTGTTAGTAATAACATAGGCTTCGTCCCACAGGCCAGCTTCTATAAATGACCTAAGCAAGTGGCTACCGCCTTCTACTAAAACCGATGTGATATTTTTTTTAAACAGCAACTCCATCAGCTGCGGTAACATTGCTTTCTCTTTAACTGTTTTAAAAAAATGGATATGACCTTCCTGCTTTTCTGTTGTTTCATTCACAAGGATCACATCGGCATCATTATTAAACAATGCAGCACTTGCTTCCAGCTTCAATTGCTTGTCGATAAATATTCTTACAGGATTTTTACCAGGCCATCGGCGGGCGGTAAGCGAAGGCTTGTCGTGCAGGGCTGTATTGGCTCCTATCATGATGGCCATTTCATCCGCCCTCATTTTATGAACCCAGCGGTTGCTGTATTCATTGCTGATGGCAACTGCTTCAAAATTTTCTTTGGCTATAAAACCATCAGCAGTTTGCGCCCACTTTAAAATAATATAAGGTCGTTTGTTTTTATGAAAACAGAAAAAACGTTTGTTCAGTTCCAGCGCTTCTTTTTCCAACACACCTGTTATCACTTCAATTCCCGCATCTTTTAATTTTTGAATGCCCAGGCCATTCACCTTGGCAAAGGCATCCGTGCAGCCAATAACCACTTTAGGTATTTTGTACTGTACAATAAGATCAGCACAGGGCGGTGTTTTTCCGAAATGTGCACAGGGTTCCAGGGAAACATACATAGTGCTCCTGGCAATCATAAGCCTGTTGCTTTCTGTAACACTGTTGATACAATTCACTTCTGCATGCGCCTGGCCGTATTGCCGGTGGTACCCTTCCCCGATAATAATACCCTCATGCACCAGTACAGCACCTACCATGGGATTGGGAGCAGTATGACCTTCCCCCAGCTTCGCCAGCTGCAGGCACCTGTTCATATATAATGCATGATCCGTCAAGGCTGCAAAAATAAGCAATAGGAACGATGAGTGATGAACGATGAGATATGAGATATAAACTATGAATGATGAGATATAAGTGATGAGTGATGAACGCAGAACGATAATCAGGCTCGCAGCTCATGGCTAAAAGCTCACAGCTTGTACTCAATTCGTGCTATAAAAATTCGTGTAATTCGTGCCTTCTATTCGTGTAATAAATAAACTAAGTTTGCGGGCAATGCAGCTAAGAGAATTTTACAACCGGTTTTTAAAGGAGCTAAAACCGTTATATGGCTATGAGGAAGCGGTGGCTATCAGCAACATGATATTTGAGCATTTTGCAGGTAAAACAAGGAGCGATATCATTACTGCCCCTCATTCTATCATTGAAAAGGAAAAAGTAGCAACCCTTGAAAATGCGCTGTTGCAGCTAAAAAGAAGAGTACCGGTGCAATATGTGATCGGCCATGCATGGTTCGCCGGGCTTAGCTTCAGGGTTGGCCCGGCTGTATTAATACCAAGACCTGAAACGGAAGAGCTGGTGCAGGAAGCAATACATTTTACACGGGCAAACAATAAGAACTCGCTGCTTGATATCGGTACCGGCAGCGGCTGTATTCCCATCAGCATTAAAAAACAATTGCCAAATGTTTCAGTAACAGCAATGGATATAAGCGAAGCAGCTTTAGGCGTAGCAAAGGAAAATGCATTGCTCAATCATGTTGCTATTGAATGGATACAAAAAGATTTTTTACAGGAAGAAGAATGGAAAGCATTGCCGCTATATGATGTCATCATCAGCAATCCGCCTTATATCCCCGAAGCAGAAAAAAAAATGCTGGATGAAAATGTAACTGCCCACGAGCCACACCTGGCTTTGTTTGTGCCAGACAATGATGCCTTGGTATTTTATGAAAAGATCGCTGCATTTGCAAAAGAACATTTAGCAGCAGGCGGCAGCATATTTATGGAAACGCATGAAGGACTTGCCAACAATGTTGCTGCTCATTTCGTTAACAACGGCTATAATGCTGTTGTAAAAAAAGACATCAACGGGAATGACCGGATGGTAATTGCTAATCGGAACCACTGACAGTAGCAGAAGTAGTGGCGCCTAATTTCCTTGCCACTTTCATTACGTTTATAATTTCATTGAATGGTGCTGTAGAATCTGCATTGATAACAATGGCTGGCTTTATACTATCCTTTTCATTGATGTATTTCCGCAGTACAGATTCCAGCGAATCGTGGGGAATGCTTTTGGAACCTACGAACAAATTACGATCTGCCCTCACACTCACTACCACGCTTTGTTTTTGCTTGGTATCGCTTTTAGCCCTGGGCACACTCATCTTTATTACATTGGGATTAGCCAGTGTAGATATCATCAGGAAGAACATAAGGAGTATGAACAAAATATCGTTCAGCGGACCAGTGTCTACTTCGCTGTGTTCTTCTCTTAATTTATTTTTTCTTAAACCCATTGCATTTTATTACACGAATTGAATCGAATTACTTTTTTATAGCACTAATTATACGAATTAAGTACAGGCTGTGAGCTTTTAACCATGAGCTGCGAGCCTGATTATCGTTCTGCGTTCATCACTCATCACTTATATCTCATCACTCATAGTTCATATCTCATAACTTACCTCGTCGGCTCCTGCAGTATATCAATAAACTCACTGCTTGCCGCTTCCATCCTGTTGGCCGTCCTGTTGATCTGTGTGTCTAAAAAGCTGTACCCCAGGTAAGCCAGCATACCGATGATGAGACCGGTTGCAGAAGTGATCAGCTTTATGTACATGGCATCAGCGATCTGGCTGATGGATGGATTGCTGATGGTAGCAAAATCTTTCAATAACAATACCAGCCCCACGATAGTACCAACGAACCCGAACAAAGGCGCAATGCGTGCGATCACCGACAACATGGTCAGGTTCTTTTCCATTTTATACATTTCCAGCTTACCCACATTGTCCATGGCATTTTCAATAGCGTCGATCGGCTTGCCAACTCTTTGCAAACCTTTGTCGATCATTCTTGCTACGGGATTATTGGTATTTTTTGCAAGGCTCCTTGCCGCAGTAATATTGCCATTGGTAACATGATCCCTGATGATGCTCATGAAGTTATCATCCAGCTGGCCTGCTTTTTTTATCACTAAAAATCTTTCAAAGAAAAAGAAGACAGCCAATGCAAATAAAATGAACAGCGGGATCATCAATGGACCGCCCTTGCTTAATAAATTCCAGATGGATTCTGATTCTGCCGCTGCTGCTGCAGCCGCTGCAGTACTGTCTGCCTGTAATAGTGTATCAAACATATTGTAGTGTTGAATGCCGGTTGTTTTTAAATGTTTAGTGCTTTCACGAATATTGTGCCGGATCAGTCTGTTCTGCAATTAAACGAAACTAAACAAAAAATGCTGCACAACGAATTGTTAATCTTGTCAATATTACTTAATAAACGTGGACATTAAATCGAAAAAGATGTCAGGTTGAGCTTGTCAAAACCTAATTTGCCTTCGACAAGCTCAGGCTGACATCCTTATAATATTAATCTTTCCGATCTAAAATCATCTATCAAAAAATGCCGGTCAGCGCCGGCATTTTATATTACATATTTCTTTTTACATCGCCCTGCTGCATCGCCATTATCTGGCGCATGGTTCGCTCCATCCCTTCACTGCTGCCATCCAGGAAGATCACATTGCCTTTACCATACTCTGCAAAATTCTTGATCGCTTCCGTCCACATACTGAACAATATTACATTGGTATCAAGATTCGCCTGCTTCATTTCTGCCGCTGCCTGGCTCATACCTTTGGCAACTTCTT
>CAYOLS010000064.1:4391-15291 GCA_964404845.1 uncultured Ferruginibacter sp.
CAAAGCCACACCCTGTCCACGCAATTGTGCTGCCTGGCGCTCTGCCTCTGCCGCAATTTTTATGGAGTTACCATCTGCTTCCGCTGCTTTTGTTTTAGTGATCAGCAATGCCTGACCTTCGTTCTCTGCAGCTGCTTTTAAATTATTACTTGCTACTACCTTGCTCATACTTTCAATGATGGCCTGGTCAAAAGTAATATCGTTGATCTGCAGATCCTGTAAATGGTAGCCCCATTCTTCAAGCGAAGCATCCACATGTTCTTTTACGAATTCCACGATATCCCTTCTCAGTCCTAATATTTCGCTCTGGCGCTTGGTGGCCACAAATGCACGGATATTTCCTTCGATGGTACGAACCAACGCCTGCATCAAATCTTTATCACTGATGAATTTAAACGCCACTTTCTGTATCGTTGCTTCATCTGAATTTTGCACGGAATACAGCAGCATCGATTTAAAATAAACATTCGCCTGGTCGATCGTCACCGCCTGGAACTCCAGTTCTACCGAACGATTCTGCACGCTCACTCTTTTATATACCTGATCGATGATGGGTATTTTAAATCGCAGACCCGGCGTTCGGGTGCCTACATATTTTCCGAATCTTGTGATAACTGCGATCGTTCCCTGGTTTACCGTAAACAACCCACTGAAAATGAGAATAGCAACCAGTATAATGTACCAATAACTTTGTAAAAAATCCATAGCCTTATAATTTTTAATGAAGATACGCAGTTCGTACCAAATTTGTTGAAAGTTAACGGTTGCCGGTTACAGGTTATGGATTATGAAAATTAGATAATACGCAACCCATAACTCTTAACCCGTACCGTAGCCTTGTATGGAAGATGGCATCAAATAGTTTAGTAACAGCAACAACCGGCCCATCTGCGAAAAGGCAAAAGAGGTAGCGCATGTGCATTTTGCAGACGGCTTTATGTGGGCGTACACCATGACGGGACAAAAGATACCACGGGATTATTCGCTTGACCGGATAGAAAAAATGCTGGACAGGAGTTTATTCTTCCGCATCAATCGCAGGCTTATCCTTCACATTGACTCCATTAAAAAGATCACCACCTATTATAACAGTCGTTTCATCCTGCAACTATCGCCGGCATTGGATATTGATGCCATCATCAGCCGGGAAAGGGTGAGTAATTTTAAAGCTTGGCTGAAAGGAAAGCAACTATCTGAATAAATTTCCAGTCTATATTTCTGCCTTGCGTTTATATTTGAACACAAGCTGTCCGTATGAAAAAAAATTATAATAGTTCAATTATATCATTTTTTAAAAACGGCAGATATTTTGAGGGAACAAAGCGTGGATGATTGGCCATCTTTGAACAGGTCAGATAAAACCAGTTATTCCCTTCGTTCAGCATCAGAAAAAAGCGCATGAAATCATTCCTTACAGTAACAGCACTGTTATTTTGCAATTGTGTATTATCACAAACCTTAACGCTCAATACCGGTTACGCAAGTGGCGGCATTGTATTGACGGACCTTTCCAACAACGCTGACAATGATATTGTTTACAGCATTCTCAAACAAAGTGATGGCAAACTGGTTGCGGTAGGCGAAACAACAGATGAAGAAGTTAGCTTTTACAAAACTGTTTTAATAAGATACAAGACCGATGGCAGCATTGACAGCAGCTTTGCCGAAAATGGGATTTTACAGATAGAAGAAGACAAGTTTGTATATCATTCTGCGATCCTGCAAAATAATGGCAGGATATTATTGATGGGAGATAAAACCGGGGATGCGCCGGATTATATTTCCAATATTTCAGTAAGACGCATTCATACGGATGGCCGTATTGACAGCAGCTTTGGGACAAACGGAATTGTGTTGCTTCCATCTGCTATAACCGGCGGCTATGGAAAAGGCATTGCCTTATTAACAAATGGAAAGATCATTGTTGCAGGGAAAGATGCTGAAAACTCTTCCCTTGTGGCAGCGTTTGGATTAAACAGCGATGGCACACTGGATCCCGGTTTCGGTATCAATGGAAAAAGGATCATTGATCTTGGCTTTGCAGAGAATGGCCTTGGCTGCATAGCCGTTCAATCGGATAACAGGATATTACTGGGCGGATACTTTGTTACGCCTGGTAACCAGTCAGGATTTTTTTGTTTAAGGATACAGGTGAATGCAGGAACCGATAATAGTTTTGGAAGCAATGGCCTTTACAAAACAAATAATTCTTCCACCAATTATCTTGAATTGAATTCTATCGTTGTAATGAACAACGATAAAATATTGTTAACCGGCCATGTAGGCAATCCCTCCGGCCTGAGCAGCTCGGTAAAAATGATACGATTGCTGCCTGATGGCTTACCGGATAATAGTTTTAACGGAACGGGAACAGCAGATTTCTACAAAAACTTAAGTCATGATTCCACGTATGTTATTCCGAATGCAGTAGCGATTCATCCCGACAGCAGTATTTATGTAGCAGGTGCTTCTGTAAATAATTCAGGGGGCAGTAGTGAATTCATAATCCGCATCAGGCAGAATGGTTTGCTTGATAGTACTTTATCAACCGAAGGAAGCGGCTGGTATTACAATAACCAGGGCGGGCTGAATGCTGTGCTGAATGATATTGTGATCAATGCCGACAGCAGTATTTTTGTTGCAGGCCGCAAAGAATCGGTCGCCACCAGCAATGACCTGCTGATCGCAGCATATAAACGTTTGCCGGATATCACAGGCACTACTTATACATTTACAGGAAACGGGCTATGGACAGACCCGCTTAACTGGTCGAATGAATCAGTGCCACCTGCCGATCTGCCGAATGGCGCTATGATAGTGATCAGTCCGCAAGTAAATGGAACAGCTGTTTTAAATGTGGAGCAGAATATCCTTCCTGGTGCCAGGATCGTTGTGAACAATAATGCCAGGCTGGAAGTGGAAGGGAATTTGAAAATTGGAAACTGATTACTATCATCAGCCAGTAAAGCAACTGACTGAATAATTATACATTTTTGACATGTTTTTTCTAATGAAAAATAGTCGTTCTAGATGGATATTACCAGTATGCCTGTTGCTGTTAATTGCTGGACTGGTATTCTTTGTAAGATCTGAAACAAATATTGCGGCTGCAAATAAAACAACTCCAAATCCTTGTGGAGTTGTTTTTCCAAAAGCTTCCGGCTACGTAAATGATTTTTACCACCTGTTTACGGAGGCAGAAAGATTCCAGCTTGATTCGATCATAGTACAATATGAAAAAGAAACCACCAATCAAATTGCTATTCTTACTATTGATTCAGCTATGCTGGGTAAATGCGATATTGATGAATATACTTTGGGAATAGCCAATAAATGGGGTGTTGGTGCAAAAGAAAAAAACAACGGTATTGTTATTGGAATTGCACCGGGTTTAAAAAAGATCCGGATACTAAATAGCGACGGCATCCGGAATTTGCTTACGGATGCAGAAACAAAAAATATTCTCGATAGTGTAATGATACCTTATTTCAAAAAAGCTGAATACTTTGAAGGAGCAAGAAACGGTCTCCATGCTATATTCGAAGAATTAAATGATAGCATTCCTATAAAGCTTTAATGATTAACCGCAAAGAACACAAAGGATGTATGGTCAGTGTCTTAGCGGTTAACTTCTTTCCTCCCACACCTGCGCCAAATGCACCAGCGTTTCCACCGCTTTCTCCATATCTTTTACACCTACCCACTCCAGCTTGCTGTGAATGTTTTGCATACCTGTAAAAATATTAGGGCAAGGCAATCCCATATAGCTTAAACGGCTGCCATCTGTACCGCCACGAATGCTTTCTTTAATAACGGTAAGGCCTGCACGCTGTATGGCTTCCGCTGCATAGTCTGCTACCTGTGGATGTTGCAGTAAAATATCTTTCATATTACGGTATTGCTCCTGTTCGGCGTATTCCATGCTGGCTCCTTTGTGCTTTGCCACAATTTCTTCTGCCAGTTTTTTCAACCTCAAATGATGATTGGCAAGCTCAGCAGTTTTAAAATCTCTTACAATAAAGCCGATAGTAGCTTTTTCTGCAATACCATTCAAAGAAACAGGATGCACAAATCCCTGCATAGCTTCTGTTGTTTCGGGGCTCCATTCATTGGCAGGCAATGCTGCCAGTATTTCCCCTGCAATTTTCATAGCATTTACTAATTTATTTTTTGCATACCCGGGATGTGCTATTACACCATGAATAGTGATCGTAGCACTGTCCGCACTAAAGGTTTCATCTTCCAGGCTGCCGGCTTCGCCACCATCCAAAGTGTAGCCATATACAGCACCTACTTTTTGCATATCTATTTTAGCAGTACCTTTTCCTACTTCCTCATCAGGAGTAAAAACAATTTTTATTTCACCATGCTGTATAGAAGGATTATCCAGTAATGTCTGAACAGTCTGCATAATGATAGCTACGCCTGCTTTGTCATCTGCGCCCAGCAAAGTATTCCCGCTGGCAGTAATGATATCATGACCAATATGATTTTTCAGGTACTCACTTTTTGAAACAGACAATACCTGCGTTGCATCATCAGGCAATACAATATCTTTTCCATCATAATTTTTATGAAGGATCGGTTTTACATTGGTGCCGCTGCAGTCTGGTGCTGTATCCACATGCGAGCAATAACAAATGGCCGGGATATTCTGCTTGCTGCTGGTAGCTGGAATTGTGGCATATACATAACCATACTCATCCAGCTCTGCCTGCTGTAAACCCATTGCTTTCAGCTCATCAAACAATATTTTACTAAGGTCTTTTTGTTTTTCAGTAGTTGGAAAAGAAGTTCCGTTCGGATCGCTTTGTGTATCTACCTGTACATAGCGCATGAAGCGGCCGGCGAGTATTTTTGTGTCTATAGTCATATAGCAAAATTAAGATAAGGTTTCAAGAGTTTAGAAGGTTTGAGAAGTTTAACCGCAAAGGCGCACAAAGAGTGCAAAGGATACCCGGTTTAGAGGATTCATCTTTATTTTTCCTCGCCTGGCCTGCGGTGCCTACCCTAAAAAATTCGTGAAATTCGTCCGGATAGCTATCGGGATTCGTGAAAATAAAAAAAGCAGCCTGCCTTCGCAAACTGCTTCAACTATATTACTGTTCTATGGACTATATACTATGGACTAAACAATCTCCACCAGCTCAATATCAAACACCAATTCCTCTCCTGCCAAAAAATGATTTGCATCCAGCAGGATCACATCGTCCTGTATTTCAGTAACCACTACAGGAAAAGGCTGGCCTTGCTGGTTGGTCAGCGTCAGCTGCATACCTGGCTCCAGTTTCATATCTGCCGGAACATTTTCTTTAGGAAAAGGGATCACGGCTTCAGGATCTTTTTCACCATACGCATCTGCAGCAGGAATATTTACTGTTTTTTTATCGCCTACCACCATACCTGGTAAAGCAGCATCAAAACCTTTTATCATCATACCTGCGCCTACGGTAAACTCCAGTGGTTCACGCCCTGCAGATGAATCGAATTGTTCGCCATTCACTAATTTACCTGTATAATGCACTTTTACGGTATCGCCGTTTTTTACTTGTGCCATAATGTTTGATTTTAGTTCCAGCCGCCATTGGAGGTGAAACTGATTATTAAAAATATTTGCCCGTTTGGTAATAAACGGATTGCAAAGTAAATGATAAATGGCTAAATGGTTTGAAAAGTTTTCTGCATCTTAGTTCTATGAATAAAGCCATATTTATCTTCCTGCTGGTTGCCAGTTGCTTTGGCGCTGTTGCACAAAACAATGTAATTACCGGCGCCGACAGAACAGGGGTTTACATGCCCTTATTGAAAGGCAAAAATGTTGCCGTTTTTGCTAACCAGACCAGTATGGTAGCCAATACCCACCTGGTAGACACCCTGCTTGCCAGCGGTATTAAAGTGGTGAAAATATTCGGGCCGGAACATGGGTTCAGGGGCGATGCCGATGCCGGTGAGCATGTGGGAGATGCGAAAGATAAAAAAACGGGCATCCCTGTTATCAGCCTCTATGGCAATCATAAAAAGCCAACACCGGAAGATTTTAAAGAAGTGGATGTAGTAGTTTTTGATATACAGGATGTGGGGGTTCGTTTCTACACTTATATTTCTTCCCTGGAATACGTGCTGGAAGCCTGCCTCGAAAATCACAAACCGCTGATGATACTGGACAGACCAAACCCCAATGGTTTTTACATAGACGGGCCTGTACTTGACAAAAAATTCAAAAGCTTTATCGGCATGCAGGCTGTGCCCATTGTGTATGGCATGACGATCGGCGAATATGGTTTAATGCTCGCAGGCGAAAGCTGGCTGAGCGAAAAAGCCAATGCCATCAATGCGCAGAATATTACTACAGAACCTACAGCCGATACACCTTTTCATGTAACGGTGATCAAATGCAAGAATTATGATCACAATACAAAATACATTTTGCCTGTGATGCCTTCGCCAAACCTGAAACAAATGCAGAGCATCTATCTCTATCCTTCTACCTGTTTTTTTGAAGGAACGGTTATGAGCGAAGGGCGTGGCACGGATCATCCGTTTCAAATATTTGGTCACCCCACATTGCCTAAAAAGCTGTATAGCTTTACGCCCAAACCCAATGCAGGAGCGAAGAACAGCAAATGTTTTGGCTTACAATGTTATGGCTGGAACCTGAGCGGCAGCAATGAAGAAGTGCTGAAAATGGTGGATGGAAAGATCCAGCTGAAATATTTTTTAGAAGCCTATAAATTATTTCCGGGTAAAGACAGTTTTTTCCTGAAAAATAATTTTATCAATAAACTCGCCGGCAATGATATTTTTCAGCAACAGGTAAAGGAGGGTTTGAGTGAAGAAGCCATTCGCAAGAGCTGGCAGCCCGGATTGGAGGCGTTTAAGGTTATCAGGAAGAAGTATTTGTTGTATAATGATTTTGAGTAGGGCAGTCCATAGTCAATGGTCAATAGTCCAGTATTTATAGCTGAGCAGGTTTTCCTGTTTAAGCGCATAATAAGGGGATCTTTGAGTATCTAATACTTTTCTTACTATTTTAATCGTCTATGGGCTATGGGCCATGGACAAACTCATATCAACTGCATCTGCACCGCCATCTTGATCAACAGTGCTGTATTTTTTACATCGAATTTTGCCAGCAGGTTTTTCCTGTGGGTATCCACAGTAGCAATGCTGATGAATAATTGCTGTGCGATCTCTCCATTCGTCATTCCATTGGCAATAAGCCCCAGCACTTCTTTCTCCCGCCGTGTAATTACAGGCACATGGCTGTTTTCCGGTGCCTGCCTGAGTGCAGTAGCTGCATCAAAGCTGAGGTATTGTTTTCCTTTAACTACGGTCTTGATGCCTTCCATCAATTCTTCCTGCGTGGCATTTTTCAGCAGGTAACCGGAAGCTCCGCTCTCCAGCATTTTTTCAATGAAGCTTTGCTGGTTGAATGTGCTCAATGCCAGCACCTGTATGCCCGGATTTATCTTTTTTACATCCTTACAGAGATCGATACCACTTTTGTCCGGCAGGTTAATATCCATCAGTATCACATCTGTAGTATTGTTTTGCAGAAAAGAAATGCAGGAAGATGCATTGCTTGCATGTCCCACCCACTCAATGCTGTTCTCATGCTGCAAAAGGGAGTGAATACCTTCCACCACCATATAGTGATCGTCTACAATAAAAACTTTAATAGCCATGTATCTAAGTTATAAAAATTAGGAAAGATCGATTTCAATATGTACAGAAGTGCCTTTATTTTTTTCCGAGCGTATATCCAATTTACCTTTTAAAAACTCCACCCTGCTTTTAATGTTATTCCAGCCGATGCCCGGCGAATCTTCCAGGATCTTTTTATCAAAGCCTTTTCCGTCATCTTCTGCCGTCAGCGAAAATTGTCCGTTCTCATAAGACACCTGTACGATCGCATTTGCCGCTGCCGCATGCTTCAGTGTATTATGAATAAGCTCCTGTACAACCCTGTAAATAGTGATGGCCGCTGTTTGCGGGATCTGCACATCTTTCAGCCCGATGGACTGGTACGCTATTTTAAGCACTCCCATGCGGTTGATATCATTGCAAAAATCTTTTAACGCAGTATCCAGCCCGAATTTCAGCAATACTTCCGGCATCATGCTATGCGCCACTCTCCGCATTTCATGAATGGAAGAATCCAGCATATCCATACTTCTTTCAAAAGCGAGGCGGTTCTCATCTGTCATTACAAGATTTCCCTTCATGTTGTTGAAAGAATACTTTATACCGCTCAGCATTCCGCCCAGGCCATCATGCAGGTCTTTGGCCAGCCTTGTACGCTCCTGCTCTTCTCCTTTCAGTACGGCTGCCGTAGCCATAAGCTGTTGTTGTGTCTCCAGCTCGCTGATCCTTTGCTGTTGCAGTTTTTGTTTTTGCCGGTAATTATAATACACAAGCGCAACAAGAAGCACCAGCACAGCAGCGCTGGCAGTAAGTATATAATTCAGCACATTTTTTTTGTAGATGGTATTCTGTTGTGAAAGCAAAAGCGCTTCCTTTTTCTGCGACTGGTATTTTGCATCCAGCTCATTCACCAGCTTTCGTTTGTTGAGCTGTGCCAAAGTATCTTTTAAAACCGTGTACCGCTTCAGGTAAGTATAGGCACTGTCTTCCTGCTGTAATTTTTCTGCAGCCTTCGCCATATCATACAAGGTCTCCGATTCCAGCTCATACATATTATAGGTTCGGCAGAGCATTACCGCTTTGTTACCATATTCAAGCACATTACCATAGTCTCCTTTTTGCAAAAAAGCATGTGCCATGTTCTGGTATATCATTGCTTTTTCAAAAGGCAGGTTTATTTTTTCAAATGATTCCAATGCTTTGTTAAAAGAACTTAACGCCGCATTGTAATTGGCACTGCCTTTTAAAAAATAAATTCCTTTCAGCTGTTCAAATTTGCCGGACAGGAAAGCATTATTGGCAACATAAGGATCCATCAAACCTTTCTGCGCATAAAAAAATACACTATCATATTGTTGTGTGGCAACAAAGGCATCTCCCAATGCTATATAACTTCTTGACAGGAATTCAGGGTCTTTTATTTTTTCTGCGATCCTGTTCACCTGCCTTGCATAGAAGAGTGCTTTCTCGGGTTGATCAAGATAGCCGTACATCACTGCAATATTGTAAAACCCAACAATGGCCTGCTCTTCATGGCCTGCCTGCTTATAAAGATCTGCGGCCAGCAAATATTTTTTGATAGCAGTATCATACCATTGCCGTTGCTGAAAAAGAGCACCATACTTTTGGTGAATGGAAGCCTGCTGGCTGATAAAAGCCGGGGCGGCTTCATCTTTAACCAGGTCGTATCCCTTGTTGAGCAATAACTCAGCACTGTCAAGCTTCATTTCATAGAGCAGCATGCTGGCCCTGTTGGCATAAGCAACAGATGCCCCCAAAGGATATTTTATTTTTTCAGAAAGCTGTAAACTTTTTTGGAGAATATCAATCGATGCCATGGGATTGGAAGCGATCACCTTTACTGCAAGGTCGTTCAACCTGTTCACCTTAACGGTATCATCCTTCATTTTTTCGATAGTGGCAAGTTCCGGTAGTTGCTGTGCAAAAGCAGCAGGCAACATCATTGTCAGAAACAGCCATATCAGAAAAATTATCTTCATGCTTTTAACTCTATGAACACCGATGTGCCTGCTCCAGGTGAAGACTGCACATCCAGTTTCCCTTTCAGGATATCCACCCGGTTTTGAATATTGTTCCAGCCGATACCTTTCGATTGTTGCAGGCTGGCCGTATCAAATCCTTTTCCATCATCTTCCACTGTAATATTCAATTGGTCATTTTCTTTGGCCACCTGCACCACTACATTCCTGGCAGCTGCATGCTTAATACTATTGTTGATGAGCTCCTGAATGATCCTGTACACCGTTATGGCAACCGTTTGATGGACCTCGGTATTTTCCATTCCTATCGATTGGTAAGATACCTGTAAAGCACCACTTTGGTTAATATCATTGCAAAAATCTTTTAGCGCCGCATCCAAGCCAAATTTAACCAGTGCTTCCGGCATCATATTGTGAGCCACCCTCCGCATTTCTTTTATTGAGCTATCCAGCATATCCATGCTGCGTTCAAAAGCCTGTGCGTTCTCAGGCGTCATGATAAGATTTCCTTTCATAGCGTTAAATGAATATTTTATACCGCTCAGCATTCCACCCAGTCCATCGTGCAGGTCTTTGGCCAGGCGGCTTCGTTCCTGTTCTTCCCCTTTCAGTACAGCTTCTGTTGCGGCGAGTTGTTTTTCTGTTTCCAGCTCATTGATACGTTGCTGTTGTATATTTCTTTTTTGTACAAAATTCCGGTAGCCAAGCAGGGAAATAATGAGTAGCGCCCCGGCGCTCCCGATAAGAATATAATTGAGCGTATTTTTCTGGCGGAGGGAAGCCTGTTGCAATTTTATCTGCGCATCTTTTTTTTCTGTCTCGTATTTTTTTTCAAGTTCGGATGATCGTTGCGACAACACAGATTGATTGTAGGCATCATTATAATCCTCCACCTCTTTTTCATAGGCATAGGCTTTTGCAGGTTCGCCTAAGGCAAAATATACATTGGATAAGATCGCTTTTACTTCTGCAATACCCAGTTTATCGTCGCTCTCTTCTTTTATCTTCAGCGCTTCCAGTATGTATTTTTCTGCTTCCTTATATTGCTTTAATTGTACCAACGCAGAACCGATAGCAGTGAGGCAGGAAGACTCAATCCCTTTGTCCGTATTCTTCCTCGCCAGTTCCAGGCATTCCCTTCCGTATTGCAATGCTTCGTTTATCTTTCCTGTACGCAGATTGATAGAACAAAGATTGTACAGCGCATAGGATTCAATTCTTTTATCGCCGATCTCTTTACAGATGGCGATCACTTT